>CAMWGV010000003.1 GCA_947173945.1 uncultured Lachnospiraceae bacterium | reverse complement strand
GCCCTTGCGGACAAACGGTTTTCAAGACCGCCTCGTTATGACCACTTCGATACCTCTCCATGCTGTGTTCCACGGCATATGCGCATCAGCTAAATACCCGTGAACTATATTTTCAAATAAAAATCGCTGTTTTGTCAGCGACTTACTAATATTATCAAACTCAGTCTGGGTTGTCAACTGGTTTTTATAATTTTTCTAAAAGTTTTTATAATTATTTCTGCCATGTCAAGGTCTTCGGGAGTTGTTATTTTTATATTCCCGTATGAACCCAAAATGACCTTAGATTTCACTCCTAGATATTGTTCCAGAAGCGTTGTATCATCTGTAATATTTACGTTCTGTTCTCTATGTAACCTTTTATATGCTTCCATAATAAGCTTGTATAAAAATGTCTGAGGTGTCTGAATTTGAAACAAGCTGTTTCTGTCTGGGGTCGATATCCCCAACATATTTTCATCCACTATTTTTATCGTATCCTTCACAGGCACTCCGACGGTACATGCACCTGTCTTTTTTGCTTCACAAATAGATTCGGAAATCATTTCATCTGTGACAAAAGGTCTTGCTCCATCATGGATAATAACAATATCATTTTCCGGGTCATCAAATATTTCACGTGCTGCCAGAAGTCCCTGATAAACAGAATCATATCGCTGTTTCCCACCTGCAACAATGCTTCGTACCTTTTTGAAACCATACTTATCTACAATATTGCTTTGGCAAAATTCTATATCCTCAGCTCTTGTGACAAGAACAATATGTGTCACCTCGCTATTTCTTTCAAATGTGTTAAGACAATAATATAATAGTTCCTTTCCATCGAGCATAATATATTGTTTTGCAACATCACTATTCATACGGCTTCCATTGCCGCCTGCCAAAACTATCGCAACTGCCATTACTACACCTTTCTAAGCTATCCAAGCCTTTCCCCTATTTTCAAGTTTGGAACTGCATTTAAATTTAACCCACCTCGCACTCCAGCCACATAATCATGATAACCGGCCACACCAATCATAGCCGCATTATCTGTACAGTATACCGGTGATGGATAGAAAAACTGAATACTATTTTCCTTACAGGCTGTTTCAAGCTCTTTTCTTAGTAAACTATTTGACGCTACTCCCCCTGCAAGTGCAAGATATTCACATCCATATTCTTTTGCAGCTCTCACTGAACCTGTCGTGAGCACATCCACAACCGCCTGTTGAAATGATGCCGCAACATCTGCCTTATTTACCTCGATATCTTTCATTTCACATCCGTTTAAATAGTTAAGAACAGCCGACTTAAGACCGCTAAATGAAAAATCATATGGTGCGTCTTCCATAAATGCCCTCGGAAACGCTATTGCAGAGGGATTCCCCTCCCTGGCAAGCTTATCAACCTTAGGTCCTCCCGGATAACCTAATCCAATAGCACGTGCCACCTTATCAAATGCTTCTCCTGCCGCATCATCTCTCGTTCTGCCAACGATTTCAAAACTCGTATAATCCTTAACGTATACAAGATGGGAATGCCCACCCGATGCCACCATACACATAAACGGTGGTTTCAAATCAGAATTTTCAATATAATTTGCCGCTATATGCCCCTCTATGTGATTTACACCTACCAGTGGTTTATGCTTTGCATAGGCGATTGCCTTTGCCGCACTCACTCCAACCAGCAATGCTCCAACCAGGCCCGGTCCGTAAGTCACCGCAACTGCATCTATATCGTCCCATGTTACCTCAGCTTCATCAACCGCCGCAGTAATCACCTGATTTATTTTTTCAACATGCTTTCTGGATGCAATTTCAGGCACAACGCCTCCATACAACTTGTGCAATTCAATCTGGGAATAAATTATATTTGACTTTACTTCTCTTCCATCTTTGACAACAGCCGCAGCTGTCTCATCACACGAAGATTCTATTGCTAATATTGTCACGCTCATTTTATTGTCCTCTATATCCTGAACATCAGCCCGTTCAAAATTTACTTTCAGTAATTTCGTTTAACATTTGCTTTGGGCAAATAGGCTGATGCTAATTGACCTGTGCACTTCCCTCTCCAAAACGAGAATCACCCCATGCCAATATTTTCCACTGTTCATTTTCTTTTACAAGAACATACTGTGCATATATGTACCCTTTATCTTTTTTGACATCAACTGTAATTTCAACCTCAAGGGTTGCCATTTCAACTCCGTTCTGTGTATAAAACTTTATCTGACTTGCCTCAGGAAGCACATAGGTTTTATATACATAACCTTCATCCGTCATTTTCTCTATGTTCTGCTTCAAATTCCGCAATGTATCAGTTTCAGAGTTGTAGGAAAGAAGCTCTGAGGAATATAGATTTCTCACCTGCTGATTTAGCGTATATAACTCATCATCATTTAAATCCTGTCCGTAAAATACCTTTAAGTATCTGCAATGCATCTTGACTACATCTCTCGGTGTCTTCGGATAATTTCCAAGCATATCATATTCACAAAGCTGTTGTAGCTCATCAAGCTGTCTTTCTGTTTTCTTTTTAGAGGAATTATTACTTAAATAATTAAAATAAAACAAGACAATTGCCACCATAAAAATAGCGATTATAATCCCTTTCATTCCTGTACCATTTTTGGCTTTTTGTTTTTCCATAATATTCCTCCTTTCAAAGCATCTGCCTAATCAAAATTCAACTCAACTGTCATTCTATCCTTACCCATATATGCCCTCGGAAAAATTTCCCTTACCTTGTCTTCAAACTCCAAAGGTCTTGCAGTTGCAGGGCTGTAATGAGTAAGCCACATTTCTTTAACATCCGCTTGTCTGGCAAGCTTTGCAGCTTCAGACATCATCATGTGCTTATGTTCCTTTGCTTTATCCAGTTTTTCATCCTCACCATACATTCCTTCACATATGAACAAATCAGCATCGCTGGCCGCCGACACGATTGACTCAACCGGCCTTGTATCCGTACAGTATGTCACCTTAAGTCCTTTGCGGCTTTCACCCATAACCATGTCACTTGTGTATTCTGTTCCTTCATGGGTTATTGTTTCTCCCTTTTGAAGCCTGTTCCAATACTGAACCGGAAGTCCTAATGCTTTTGCCTTATCCGCATCGAACCTTCCCGCTCTGTCTAAAACAATATTGTAGCCATAACAGGTGACCCTATGGTTAACTCTGAATGCCTGCAGCCTGAGTCCGCAAATACTTATTTCCTCAAATGCTTCGCTAAGCTCAATAAACTTTATATCAAACGGCAATTCAGGTGCAATTACTCTGAGTGAATTAACAACCTTTTCCAGTCCTTTCGGGCCAACCATTGTAAGAGGCTCCGTTCTCTCAGCATTACCCATCGTAAGCAGGAGCCCCGGAAGACCACTGATATGATCCGCATGAAAATGTGTAATACATATAACATCTATGGGTTTAAAACTCCACCCTTTTATTCTTATGGAATTTTGCGTTCCCTCACCACAATCAATGAGTATATTACTTCCATTATATCTCATCATAAGTGATGTGAGTGCTCTATATGGCAGAGGAAGCATCCCCCCTGTTCCAAGCAAACAAACATCTAACATCTCATTTCCTCTTATTTATAATAACTCTATGTTGTCCTCCACATCAACAGGTATTTCAAAAGTGCTGACAAAATCATCACAGCATTTTTCACATAACACAAATTTGTAATTTTTTCCATCTTTTTTCGAGAAGTAACCCCATGACTTATTTATCTGGAGAAAATCCTCTCTTGGTATATCATTTACAACTGACAGCTCACGGCCACACTTATTGCATTTTATCATTATTTTATTCCTCCAACTTGTATATTAGCATTTGCTTATATCATTATATTAGAGATTAAAAAATATTTAAATGTTGAAAAAATGTCATATATGTCATATCCTGTCATCACATATTCCTGCTTTCGAGTAAATAACTGCATCTTCAACAGGATTTGCGTAATAATTTTTTCTGACCCCTATCTCCTTGTAACCAAACTTTTCATATAATCGTCTTGCAGGATTATTTTGTGCCCGTACTTCCAAAAAATAGGTTTTTTTATTTACATATTTTTCATATTTTTTCATAAGCCTGCTGGCTGTTTTCATTCTCCTTTTTTTGCAATCTACGGCTATCCTCAAAAGCTCACTTTCTTCATCTGTCATATTGGCAATCACATAGCCCATGAATATAGGTGATGATATAGCCTCCCACATATGCTCAAGCCGAGAAACAGCATCTGCTCCCCCCTGCATGACGAGTTCATCCCCGATTCCTGTTGTTTCATCCATGTATGCCACAATAAGTAAATTGCAACTTTGGTTTAAAGAAGACCGTATACTGTCTGTACTCCATCCATCAGAAAAGCATTCCCTCTCAAGCTGTGACACATATTCTATCACATGCCCATCATTATATTTACTCATTTGCCATCTTTTCCTCGCGTTCCCGCTCAGCCTGAGACTTCCTAAGGTATATCGGCTTATGCATGTCGGCTGACACCATCATTTCCTTTGATGCATATATGACACCAAGTGCTGCAATTGCCGCAGCTCTTTGCCTGTTACAGTGGGCAGGGGCAAATGTGTATTCAAATTCTGCATTTTCATTAATAAGTTCCTTATATACCGGAATTCCATCACCAACAAAAATGACCTTGCGGTTCATAGTATTTAGTTCTTCAACAAGCTCGCATATATCTATAGCCTTTTGCTCCGATACAGTGACAAGCTCGTCACCCCTATACTCATAAATACCCGTATAAACCTGTTTTCTTCTTGCATCCATGATAGGACATACGAGTGCGTCAGTGCCCCAGACATTATAAGCAAGTCCTAAACATGTGGGTATTTCTATTATACTCTTATTCAGAGCAAGTCCCAGACCCTTAACCGTTGCAGAGCCTATCCTAAGTCCCGTGAACGAACCCGGTCCTGCTGCCACAGCGATTGCATCTATAGCTTCCATTTCAAGTTCTGTCATCCTTACGACTTCATCAATCATAGGCAGCAATGTCTCTGAATGAGTCTTTTTATAATTTAATGTATATTCAGCAAGAAGTATATCATCCTCAACCACAGCAACGCCTGCCACCATTCCTGAGCTGTCAACTCCCAATATTTTCATACAATCCACCTTTTCCCCATATATCAGGAAATTACATTTTAATTTTTATCCTTCTGTAATCAAAACCTTTTTCCACATCTTTAGTAATCACAACCTCTGTACAATTCACAGGGATTATATCCTTTATAAGCTCTGCCCATTCAATGAGGCAAACGCCATCGCCATCAACAATATCCTGATATCCGATTTCATCCATCTCATCCTCACTGCCAATCCGGTAAACATCAAAGTGATAAAATGGAATCCTTCCATCATGATACTCTTTCAGTATAGTAAATGTGGGGCTGCTGATTTGCTCCTCTATACCAAGTCCTTTTCCAAAGCCTTGGGAAAACACCGTTTTTCCTGTTCCCAAATCTCCATACAGGCAGTACACCTGCCCCGGCAGGCAGTTTTCTCCAAGCATTTTGCCTATATTAAAGGTATCCTCGGCACGAAAGCTCTCAAATACTTTACAATCCTTTTCCACTTTGATACCTCACAAGATTTTTACTAATACGCGGCTTATTCGCTGCCGTAAACTGCACAACCGAAGCAATTATTTTCCCTCTTTCCTCTCCGAGGTCTGCAAGTGGAATAACAAAAGCATGCAGTCTGCTTGTATATATTGCAATGATATTTCCCGTCATAAAAAGTCTGCATATACTTTCCCATGGTATTTCCTGAGAAACATCCTCCTGACTTACAGTTATTCCATTATCAGAAAATGTATAGTTCAACGGTTTTTTATATGTTGGATTTAATTTAAACTGCTGGAATGCCTTAAACATAAGCTGAAGCGGATTTATAACCAGGAACAACACTGCAACAATAGCAAGTATAACCTTTTGTGTTCCTGCCAGGTCCTTCCATCCTATAATCATAAGCACGATGGAACCAACACCCATAAAAAGACTGCTTATGCCTGTAAAGCTCCTGTAATATGTGTTCAAAATGTAACTGCATAATGCTCTGTATGTCATTTTAACTGTTTTTGTCTTTGTATCAACCATGATTTTTATCCATCCATTACATGCTTATACTTCAAATTCTATCTTTTTATGTTCATTTACATAAAGTCTGTACTTTACATCTGCCATTTCAAACATTTTCTTTGCGGCAATGGTACTATCTGATTCACTATACTTGTCCGTCATATAAATGATTTCTTTTATGCCACTCTGTATAATTGCTTTGGCACACTCATTACATGGGAAAAGTGTTACATAGCACCTTGAACCTCTTAATGTTCCTCCACCTCTGTAATTAAGGATTGCATTCAACTCCGCGTGACACACAAAAAAATATTTACTTGTAAGAGCTGCACCTTCTCTGTCCCACGGCATTTCATCATCATTGCAGCCAGACGGCATCCCATTATAGCCCATAGACAAAATCCGATTGCTCTCATCCACGATGCATGCTCCGACCTGTGTATTTGGGTCCTTGCTCCTTGCTGCTGACATAATGGCAATACCCATAAAATATTGATCCCATGTTATGTAGTCATCTCTTTTCACGCCAAAACACCTCCATTAAAAAGTGCCGTTCCTATCAACGAACGAAAGGACTGCCACAATTGTATTACTACATCTTCATAATGTGACAGTCCAATTTTAACATATTATCTATACTTAGTCATTACAAAATTAGTTTCCCAAATCAAACTTATCGTGGATAGCATTCATTGCTCTCTCCGTGTGAGCCTCATCAATAAGTACGGTTACCCTTATTTCAGATGTAGAAATCATTCTGATATTTATATTGCAATCATAAAGTGCTTCAAACATTTTAGCCGCAACACCAGCATTCGTCTGCATACCGGCACCTACAATTGAAACCTTTGCAACCTTCTTCTCAACATCAACGCCCTCAAAATTACTGAAGTTTTCATTTATTATTTTGGCAGCCTCATCAGCATTATCCTCGCTGGTTGTAAAACTTATATCCTTCGTTCCTTTTCTTCCAACTGACTGTAGAATCATATCTACATTTATATTGTGCTTCGCGAGGCTATTGAAAAGCTTAAATGCTACTCCCGGCTCATCCTTTAATCCAACTACAGCAACCCTGGCTGTATTTGTATCTCCTGCTACACCACTTACAAGCATCTTTTCCATCTTTGAACCCTCCTTGACTATAGTTCCTTCTGAAGTATTTAGACTTGACCGTACAACGAGCTGTACGCCAAACTTTTTTGCAAGTTCAACTGAACGATTGTGTAAAACTCCTGCACCCAAGGTTGCAAGCTCAAGCATTTCGTCATACGTTACCGCATTAAGCTTACGTGCATTCTTTACCTTTCGTGGGTCTGCGGTATATACACCGTCAACATCTGTATATATTTCACATGAATCAGCATGAAGCGATGCAGCAAGTGCTACTGCTGTTGTATCAGAGCCGCCCCTGCCCAGGGTAGTATAATCATCATACTTGTTAATTCCCTGAAAGCCTGTTATGATTACTATTTTCCTCTGCTCAAGCTCATGCCTTATTCTTTCACTGTCTATTCTCTTCAGCCTTGCATTACCATAAACTGATGTGGAATGCATAGCCACCTGAAAAGCATTTAGTGAAACTGCCGGAACTCCCAGCTTATTCATTGCCATAGCCATAAGTGCGACTGACATCTGCTCACCTATTGTGAAAAGCATATCCATCTCTCTCTTTGGTGGAATTTCGTTAATATCCTTAGCCATAGCAATTAATTCATCCGTGTATTTACCCATAGCAGATAAAACTACTACGACGTCATTCCCCTTCTGATAATCTTCAATACATCTTCTAGCTACATTAAAAATCCTTTCCTTGTCGGCAACTGAAGTTCCGCCAAACTTTTTAACTATCAGCATGTCTTCCTCCTATAAAATGTCCAATAATATATTCAAACAACATTTGTGAGTATATCACTTAGTTGTTAGTATCGCAATATTTTTATTTATTTAGATTTACGTCATCTGTTACCCTTATTCTGCTTATAACATGGAAGCCGGCAATTTTATTCTCAAATTCTTCCTGTGAAACAACACCCGTCATAAATACAAATTCCTCCACATCTGCTGAATCTAAAATAACAGCCTCCGGAAATGCTGCCTTAACTCTTGCAATGGCATCCTCATCTGTTCCCTCAATGGATATTCTTACAAAATAATTGCTTCTGTAATTTTTTATATCCCCGAGAACAACCTTATTCTTATCCCAAATGGTCATTATATTTGTACCCTTGTGCTTTGCTGCATCTATAACATCAGACACAACTGCACTTGCAGTAGGCAGCTTACCTGCTCCCTTTCCGTAAAACATTGTTCCGCCCAACATGTTTCCATCTACATATATCCCGTTAAATACACCATTAACATTTTTAAGCGGATGATCTTCTCCTATCATAAAAGGAGCTACTAAGGCATATAATTTGCCATCTATAATTCTGCTCGTTCCAAGAAGTTTTATACTTGTTCCCATTTTTTTGGAATATGCTATATCCTGCTTTGTAATTGCAGTTATTCCTTCCGTATATATATCCTCATAGTCAACCTGCTTTCCATATGCAAGCGATGCAAGTATTGCTATTTTTCTGCACGCATCGTACCCTTCAACATCCGCCTCAGGATTTCTTTCTGCGTAGCCTTTTTCCTGAGCCGTCTTAAGCACAGTATCAAAATCAGAGCCATCCTCTGTCATTTTAGTGAGAATATAATTTGTTGTTCCATTTAAAATTCCGGTAATCTCCGTAATTTCGTCCGCCGTAAGAGACTGGTTCAACGGCCTTATAATAGGAATTCCGCCACCAACACTTGCCTCGAACAGGAAGTTTACTCCCTTTTCTTTTGCAATAGCAAGAAGCTCAGCACCATGTGCTGCAACTAACTCTTTATTCGAGGTACAAACACTTTTTCCGGCAAGAAGAGCATCCTTCGTAAATTGGAGTGCCGGGTTGATTCCACCCATAACCTCGACTATTATTTCAACTTCATCATCATTTAATATAATATTATAGTCATGAACAAGAATTTCCGTGACAGGATCCCCAGGAAAATCTCTTAAATCAAGTACATATTTAATATTGATTTCTTCTCCTGCACGCTTATTGATACTATTATGATTTTTATTAATTACCTCAACAACACCTGAACCTACCGTTCCGTATCCTAACACTGCTATATTTATCATTTCTCGTTCTCTCCCATTGTTTTATTCTTCTTCCGACGATACATCCTCTATTGTACGTGATACATTTTCAAAATCCACGTCGGACATTATATTGTCTATAGCAACACTTAAAACGATTTCCGGTTTTCCGCCGCAATCTATTTTAATAATATTTTCTATATAGTCTGTCTCCTCCGTTTTTATTACCTTCGGAACAGGCTTTATATCTTCCTCCTCAACAGGCAAAATCCCAATTACCGCATCAACCTCCAGCCCCAGCTTAATGCCGTGGGTTTCTGCTATCAAAAGCTGTGTATCATCACTTTTTGTACCGTTATCAAGCTGAAACTTTTTTTTCAAATCAAACAGCGGCACAATATCTCCTCTCAAGTGTATGATGCCTCTCATATTATCTGCCCCTACAGGTATTGGCACAATGTTATAGTCATTCTCAATTCCCTTAATAACAGCCAGCTTTATACCATATTTGTATTTGTCTAATTGAAATACAATATATTTTGTCTCTGCCATTTACTTTTCCTCCGCTATACATAGTGAGTACCTTTACTCCTTAGCAACATTTATCCATTTTAAATATGAATTTATAAACCCATCTATACCACCATCCAGAACGGTTTGTGCATTTCCCGTCTCAAATCCTGTTCTGTGATCCTTAACCATCGTGTATGGCTGTAATACATAGGAACGTATCTGACTGCCCCAACCATTTTCAGTGATTTCACCACGTATATCCGATATCTTTTCAAGATTTTCCTGCTTTTTAATCAGATACAGTTTAGACATAAGCATTTTCATTGCTTTATCCTTGTTGCTGTGCTGCGATCTCTCGTTCTGGCACTGGACTACAACTCCGGTTGGCATATGTGTTATTCTGACCGCTGATGATGTCTTATTTACATGCTGTCCACCTGCTCCACTGGAACGGTATGTATCTATTTTCAGATCATCCTCATTTATTTCAACAGTGATATCCTCGTCCAGCTCTGGCATAACATCCAAAGACGCAAACGATGTCTGGCGTTTTCCTGCCGCATTGAACGGTGATATTCTTACAAGTCTGTGAACACCTTTTTCTGACTTTAAATATCCATAGGCATTCATCCCATTTATCTGAAATGTAACTGTTTTTATTCCTGCCTCATCACCATCAAGATAATCCAGAACCTCAACACTAAAGCCACGTTTATCCGCCCATCGGTTATACATTCTATACAGCATTTCAGCCCAGTCACACGACTCTGTACCTCCTGCACCGGCATGAATCGTTAAAACTGCATTATTTGAATCAAATTCATCCGATAGAAGTGTATCAATTCTAAAGTTGTCAAATTCTTCTGTAAATGTTTCTATGGCAGCCTCTATTTCGGCAATAAGACTGTCATCATTTTCCTCTTCTGCCATCTCAATTAAGGTCTCAATGTCCTCATACTGATTTTTTATATTTTCAAAGGACTCAAGTGTATCCTTAAGATTTTTCAGCTCTTTCATGACAACCTGGCTTTCTGCCACATTGTCCCAAAAGCCCGGTGCCTCGAGCTTTGCATTAAGCTCCTTTATACGCAGCGTTTTCCCCGCCACGTCAAAGTGAATCCCTCACTTCATCAAGTGGAGCCTTATATTCACTTATTGTATACTTAAAACCATCAAGCTCAATCACTTATCTCACCACTTTTCATATTAATTAATGTTATCTACAGATTACGTCCACAGCACATCTTATATTTCTTTCCGCTACCACAAGGACATGGATCATTTCTTCCTATCTTGGCGGATTCACGTCTTTTTGGTCCCTTCTTTGCTGTGTCATCCCTATTTGTACCGGTTACCTTCGCAACCTCTTCACGCTCAACCTTTTGTTCAATTCTTACATGAAGTATCATTCGTACCGTTTCTTCACGTATGGATGCTGTCATTTCATTAAACATGTCAAAGCCTGCAAATTTATATTCAACTACAGGGTCCTTACTACCATAAGACTGAAGACCAATACCTTGTCTGAGCTGAGTCATATCATCAATATGTGCCATCCACTTTTTATCAATAACCTTAAGTAGTATAACACGTTCAACCTCTCTTATGTGCTCCGGCTCAGGGAATTCTGCTTCCTTGGACTCATATAACTTGGCAGCCTCCTCCTTCAGCCTTTGCTTAAATTCCTTGAGATTGCCCGTCTTTTTCTCCTTATCAGTAAGCTTTATCGGCTGCAATGGAACAATCGGAATAAGAAGCTTCGAAAGTTCATCAATCTCCCACTCCTCAGGCGGAAGGTCAGCAGAGCAGGTTTTATCAACATAATTCTCAACTGTATCCTGAACCATTTTAAATATAACGTCCCTCATACTTTCGCCGTTGAGAACTCTCTTTCTCTCCGCGTATATAACCTCTCTCTGATCGTTGTTTACCTGATCAAATTCAAGAAGATTTTTTCTGATTGCAAAGTTATTTGACTCTATCTTCTTCTGTGCCTTTTCCACAAATTTTGTAATTGAACTGTGCTGTATTTCCTCTCCCTCAGGTATATTAAGTGCATCATAAACTGCCTTAACCTTTTCAGAACCAAACAGTTTCATAAGCTCGTCATCAAGAGAAAGATAAAACTTTGACTCACCCGGGTCTCCCTGACGACCTGCACGTCCTCTTAACTGATTATCTATTCTTCGGGACTCATGTCTTTCCGTACCGATTATTTTAAGTCCACCAAGCTCAGTAACACCCTCGCCAAGCTTTATATCAGTACCACGTCCTGCCATGTTGGTTGCTATTGTAACGGCACCTTTTTGTCCCGCATCAGCAACGATTTCTGCCTCCATCTCATGGAACTTTGCATTCAACACCTTATGCTGAATACCTCGCCTGGAGAGAAGCTTTGAAAGTTCTTCTGATGAATCAATATTTATTGTACCAACAAGAACCGGCTGTCCCTTTGCATGAGATTCCTCTACAGCCTGAACGATTGCATTCAGCTTTTCTTTCTTTGTTTTAAACACTGAATCATTGTGGTCAATTCTCTGAACAGGCAGATTTGTAGGCACTTCAACTACATCCATACCATAAATCTCTCTAAACTCCTGCTCCTCTGTAAGTGCGGTACCTGTCATACCTGCTTTCTTCTTGTATTTATTAAAGAAGTTCTGGAATGTTATTGTAGCAAGAGTACGGCTTTCTCTCTTAACCTTAACATTTTCCTTTGCCTCAATTGCCTGATGAAGTCCGTCAGAAAAACGTCTTCCAGGCATAATACGTCCTGTAAACTCATCTACGATAAGAACCTCGTCATCCTTGACAACGTAATCCTTATCCTTAAACATAAGGGCATGCGCACGAAGTGCCATAATCATATTATGCTGTATATCAATGTTTTCTGCATCCGAAAAGTTTTCAATATGGAAGAACTGCTCTACCTCCTTGACACCCTGTGCAGTCAGTACAACCTGCTTGTCCTTCTCATTTACGAGATAGTCACCATCCTCCTCTACTTCGGTTCCCATAATAGCATCCATCTTGCTTATTTCCGTCGAAGCAGTACCGCGCTGCATACGTCTGGCAAGATAATCACACATCTTGTAAAGGTCTGTAGACTTGCCACTTTGTCCCGATATAATAAGGGGAGTTCTCGCCTCATCAATAAGTACAGAGTCCACCTCATCAACAATAGCGTAATTCAAATCTCTCTGAACGAGCTGTTCCTTATAAATAACCATGTTATCTCTCAGATAATCAAAGCCCAGCTCATTGTTTGTCACATATGTTATATCACAATTATATGCAGCTCTTCTCTCGTCATTCTTATGACTGTTCAATATAACGCCTACCGTAAGACCCAAAAACTCATGTACCTTACCCATCCATTCGGCATCACGTTTTGCCAGATAATCATTTACCGTAACGATATGAACACCCTTACCCTCAAGTGCATTCAAATATGCCGGCAACGTAGAAACCAATGTCTTTCCTTCACCGGTTCTCATCTCAGGTATACGACCCTGATGTAATAAAATTCCACCGATAAGCTGAACTCTGTAATGTTTCATACCAAGCACCCTTGACGCAGCCTCCCTGACAACTGCAAATGCTTCAACAAGCAAGTCATCCAGAGTTTCACCATCCTCAAGTCTTTGCTTAAATTCCACAGTTTTAGCCTTGAGCTGTGCATCAGTCATTGCCTGCATCGACTCATCAAGAGCTTCAATCTTATCAACTATAGGATTAATTTTCTTTAATTCTTTTTCACTATGTGTACCAAATATCTTTTCAAACAGGCCCATAATTACCTCCAGTTGCAAAGCCATGGAAAACCAAATACTTTGCTGTACATTAATCTATTATATAACAATTTCATCATAACCTCTAATATAACATTAAAGGGAAGGTTAAGCAAGATTTTTCTTTTTATCATGTAATTTCAAACATTTTAAATTTAAAATAAAACAAGGGTTGTCACATTAAGAAACTTACACGATTTTATTATTATCGTATGTTTTTTCTTAATGTGACAACCCCGTTTATATGTTGACCCCTTAAAACTCCGGTTCTATAAGTCCATACGTGTTGCCCTTACGCTTATAAACTACATTTACTTCCTCAGTCTCTGCATTGCAAAATACATAGAAATTATGTCCAAGCAGCTCCATCTGGATACATGCATCCTCCGGATACATAGGCTTAACAGCAAACCTTTTACTTCTTATAATTTTGATTTCTTCTTCATCAACATCATCCAAATTGAAGAAATCATTTTGAATAAATGCTGCGTTTTGTTCCTTATCGACTATTTTCTTTTTGTACTTTGTTACCTGACGTTCAATAACCTCAACAACCATATCTATGGAAACATACATATCATCGCTTGACTGCTCTGCTCTGATTATGTGACCCTTCATAGGGATTGTAACCTCAATTTTCTGTCTTTCTTTCTCCACTGAAAAAGTTATCTGAACATCCGTATCATCAACGAAGAACTTTTCTAACCTCCCGATTTTGTCATAAATAGCTGATTTCAAGCCCTCTGTAACCTCAATATTCTTGCCACTTATAATATAATTCATGTGCCCCACTCCTTTTTGGCCAAACTCATGTATCACAATGGGTAATACATTGATACAATTATAACATAAGGTAGTAATTTTTCCAACAAGTTTTTCTGGCAGACTATAATGATTATACGAATTTAAAACAAAGTCTCCCAAAGCAAAAAGAATATGCCATTTGAAATTCGATTTTTATTCGAATTGCAAGATGGCATATTCCACTTATTATAAAAGTTGAGTGTGAAATCAGTTAACAATTCTTCTGATTGCTATAGGTGTACTCCAAAATGCATTTGAAATAACGATTCCCGTGCTGGAATTTTGTGCATGCACAATCTGTCCATTTCCTATGTATATGGCAACGTGCTGGATTTCTCCTGTACCGTAATCATAAAATACCAAGTCTCCTGGCTGTATATCTGCCTGACTTACTGCTGTACCTTCAAAGGACTGGTAATATGCAGTTCTTGATAAGCTATATCCAAAGTTGCTGTACACTGTCATTACAAAGCCTGAACAGTCAGCTCCGTTCGTAAGACTGGTTCCACCGTAAACATAAGGATTACCAACATACTGTACGGCAAAGTTTGCAATATCAGATCCTGTTCCTGAACCTGAAACAGTCGGTGTACTGCTTTGTGCCTCTGTAGTAGTCGGGGCCGCCGTGGTTGCCGCTTCAGTGGTAGTCGGTGCTGCCGTGGTTGTGGCAGCCTCTGTAGTTGAAGTAGAACTTTCCTCTACATCTAACTCATCCGGAGCTACAACCGGACTGGCTGTTATTGTATTATATGCTATTTTTATGTAATCATTTTTTACATAACCACTTAAGGTGCTATCTGCCTTAATATATGTCCATTGATCACCATGCTCAATTATGTCATATCCACATCCGTTCGGCAATGTGGCAAGACACTCACTGTTCTCATCTTTCTCAGCTCTGAGACTTAATGCCGATGCTGTAACATATGCCTTCTGTGTCATATTTGCAGCCGCATAATCTGCCGCATCAGAACCGAACTTAAGAAAATCGTTCTTTATATATCCTCTGCATTGTCCTGAGGTGATAAGTGACCACTCATCCCCCTTTTCATCTACAGTAACAATACCCTGTGGTAATATAGTTGCAATAAGCTGACTCTCAACATCAGCATATTGACGAATATTTACATAATCAGAAGCTACGACAACCGCCTTGCCTGAGAAAAATATGTACCTATCCTCTTCCTCTGTCTTAGCAGCCCTTGCTTCAACTCTTATTTCTGCTGTATCATTCAGATATTTAACTGTTGATCCTATTTCCGTGTTGACTTCACATTCAAATACGTCCGCCCCTGATGCTATATATCGGTCTACCGCAGCAGACAAACTAACATTTTCGTCTGTGTAAAGCACTTCGTTTTTGGCATACACCGCCACAGCGCTTGTTGCACAAACAAATGCTCCAGATAGGGCTAAAACCTGCAACCACTTCTTGCATGGTTTTCCCATACTGACACCTCCATCTTTGTTCTATTAATTAATCAAAAATTGTATTTGTTACGATTGTGTTACAACTTGTTACAAAAAAGATATTAACACCTGTTATACACATTGTCAACATTTTTATTTATATTTTTGAAATTTATGACATTTTTTTCACATTTTATTTCCAAAAAAATATTGCATAAATAAAATAATTAAGCTATAATGTGCAAAAAGCCATAATAGAATAGATTAGAAGGGAGATTACAAAATGAATATAAATGCATTAAGTAGTACCAACATATCTATTAGTGATACAGGAAGTATGAACATGATAGATATTTCATTATTAAAGAAATCTCTTGACAGCGTAGAAGTTACTGGAGATATGATTACAAAAATGATGGAACAGTCGGTTAACCCTAACATAGGTGCAAACGTAGATGTTCGTATTTAAAAATAAAAAGCAGCGTCATAGACGCTGTTTTTTTATTTTTCCTTAAGCCATTTGTATACCCCTGTGGCTATAGCTGAAGCTATATCCTGCTGATATGAGGCATCAACAAGACTTGCTTCTTCCTTGGGGTTACTCAGGAAACCGCATTCTACTATAATTGCAGGGCACGTGCTTTTCCTTAATACAAAGTAGTCATTTCCTGCCTTTGCTTTTCTTTTGTTGCTTTCATCTAAAGCTTTTACAAGCTCTCCCTGCACATAAACCGCTAATACTTCGCTTTCCTTTGAACCATTATAATAAAAGGTCTGGGCTCCCTTAACTGACGAATCCGTGAAGCTGTTTTGATGAATACTGATTAGCAGATCCGCTCCCGAATCATTTACTATCTCCATTCTGCGGTTCATGTCGGACGTCTTCTTATTCCTTGCACCTTCAACCGCAAGACTATCATCACTGGTTCGCGTAAGAATTACCCTGATTCCTTTTTGCTCCAGCTCATCCTTAAGCTTCAGTGCTATGGATAGATTAATGTCCTTTTCCTTCGTACCATTTACGCCAATCTTGCCAGGATCATTACCACCATGTCCCGCATCAACAACAACCGTAAACACCTCATCTGGCCTTACGGCCTGGCAAAAATAAATACATATATTAATTATTACCAGAGCTGCCATGAGGGCAACTCCCAAAACAAATCTCGTCGTTCGTCGCCCAAAAATACTACACAACCTGTTATAATATTCCGTGCTGCGTTCCTTAATATATCCCATATACAACCTGAGCAAAAGCTTTTGCTTAAATATATGTCTTTTCAATCATAATAAGAACAAAAACACTACTCAAGCTCCATAGAACGCCGTTTTTCCCTCATTGCATCAATGATAATTTTCCGTGCCTCTATAGCTTGTTCCTTTGTTGCCTCTTCTACATCCTTAAGCACATAATCCATTCCCATCTTATCATACTTTTCTTTTCCCATATTATGATAAGGAAGTACATCAAGTGCTTTCACATGACGGAACTGCGCAATAAACTCCCCAAGTCTTTTTAAGTACTCAGGTATAAGCGTTATTCCCGGAACAAGTACATGTCTGATCCAAATTTCTTTCTCCTGTTCGTCAAGAAATTTCAGGAAATCAAAAATATTTTCGCTAGGCTGCGATGTTAGCTTAATATGCTCTTCCGGATCAATATGTTTTATATCAAGCATAATAAGATCCGTTGCTTTCATTAACCTTACATATTTCTCATATATCTCAGGAATATTTCGTCTGAACATAATTCCTGAGGTATCAAGACATGTGTGTATGTTTCGTTGCTTTGCTTTCTCAAAAAGCTCTATAAGAAAATCAATCTGAGCAAGTGGTTCACCACCTGTAACAGTTAATCCTCCGCCCTTCAAGAATGGCTTGTATTTTTCATAGTCCTCTAATATCTCATCTGTTGATTTTTTTGTTCCACCTGCCATCTCCCATGTATCAGGATTGTGGCAATACTGGCATCTCATGGGACAACCCTTCACAAAAACGACATATCTTATTCCCGGACCATCCACCGTTCCAAAGGTTTCAATAGAATGTATCATTCCTTCCATATTTTGCCGCTCCTAACTTCAAAGAGAGGTGCCACACTAGTGCGACACCCCTCATGATAATCTTATCTGTTAATAAGTTAATCAAAAATTGATGTAACAAATCCATCAGCAGTAATATTTACATGCCCTCATGGAATGTACGTGAGATAACATCAGCCTGCTGCTCTGGAGTAAGCTTAATAAAGTTAACCGCATATCCAGATACACGAATTGTAAGCTGTGGATAATTCTCTGGATGCTTCTGTGCATCAAGAAGAGTATCTCTATTGTACACATTTACATTGAGATGATATCCACCTTTCTCTACATATCCATCTAACATACCAACTAAGTTATCAATCTGCTGAGTGCTAGCCATAATTATAATCCTCCTAAATTCATAATATTATTTATAAAAAATTAATTTTCTTCAAATGCGTCGTCAATACCTTCATGCAATGTAGGGACAGCACATGCCAAGTTTCCTTTCGCACAATCTAAACAGCCTAATGTTTCGACTGTTCTGCCATCCTGCTCAGGGTCATAGGACACTTGTATGTGTCCATGACCATTTGCTACCATTCCATCAATCATTGCGACGATATCATCAACATTACTCAACCCATTATCCATTCAATCATTCCTCAACTTTACATGAATTGAATTTTAATACAGCTTTCAGCTTAAGCTATTACAGCTTAAGATCCACTTCAAGGTCACCTGCGAATACCTGATCCTCTTTACCAAGAGCACCTGGAATAATTGAGAAGGTATTTGAAATACCATCCTGTGAATCCATGAATGGAAGCTTTGCAACTGTTGCAAGAGATGCAAGTGCACCATGTGTATCTCTCTGATGCATTGGGTTTGCACCAGGAGCAAATGGCTGACCATGCTTTCTACCACAAGGAGTATCTCCAGTGTTCTTACCATAAGTTACGTTCGAAGTGATAGTAAGAATTGACATGGTTGGGAAACCATTTCTGTATACGTGATGCTTTCTAAGCTTGTGCATAAATGTTGACACAAGACTTGCTGCAATCTTATCAACTCTGTCATCATTGTTACCATATTTAGGGAAATCTCCCTCTGTCTCGTAGCTTACTACGACACCCTGCTCATTTCTAACTGCCTTAACCTTAGCATACTTGATAGCTGAAAGTGAATCAGCAACAACAGAAAGTCCTGCAAGACCTGTTGCAAAGTATCTCTTAACATCTCTGTCATGAAGAGCCATCTGAATTCTCTCATAAGCATACTTGTCATGCATATAATGAATGATATTAAGTGCACTTACATATACCTTAGCAAGCCATTCCATCATATCATCAAATTTTTCCATAACCTCATCGTAATCAAGATACTCAGAAGTAATTGGTCTGTACTTAGGACCAACCTGTACACCTGTACACTCATCAACACCACCGTTGATTGCGTAAAGAAGACACTTAGCAAGGTTAGCTCTTGCACCGAAGAACTGCATTTCCTTACCTATTACCATGGAAGATACACAGCATGCAATACCGTAATCATCACCATGAATTGGTCTCATAAGGTCATCATTCTCATACTGGATAGATGAAGACTTAATTGACATCTTAGCACAGTACTGCTTCCAGTTAATAGGAAGATTTGTTGACCAGAGAACTGTAAGGTTTGGCTCTGGTGAAGTACCTAAGTTATCAAGTGTATGGAGATATCTGAAGCTCATCTTTGTTACAAGCGGACGTCCATCAACACCCATACCACCAAGTGACTCAGTAACCCATACAGGATCACCTGCAAATATTGAATTATACTCTGGAGTTCTTGCGAACTTTACGCATCTCAGCTTCATTACGAAGTGATCAATAAACTCCTGAATCTCTGACTCTGTAAATGTACCATTCTTAAGATCTCTCTCAGCATAAACATCAAGGAATGTTGATGTACGACCAAGTGACATAGCCGCACCATTCTGCTCCTTAACGGCACCAAGATAACCAAAGTATACTGCCTGAATAGCTTCCTTAACATTCTTAGCAGGCTTTGAAATATCAATACCGTAAGCAGCTGCCATCTGCTTTAACTCACCAAGAGCTCTTATCTGCTCAGAAATTTCTTCCTTGCCTCTTATTACATCATCAGTATAAATATCACCGAATGACTCCTTCTGGATTTTCTTGTCCTCAATAAGGAAGTCAATTCCGTAAAGAGCAACTCTTCTGTAGTCACCGATAATACGTCCACGTCCGTATGCATCTGGAAGACCTGTAATAATATGGTTTGAACGGCATCTTCTTATCTCTGCATCGTATACATCGAATACACCTGCATTATGAGTCTTTCTGTGAGTGGTGAAGAACTCAACAACCTCAGGGTCAACCTTGTATCCGTTATCCTCACATGCCTTCATGGCCATACGGATACCACCATATACGTTCATACCTCTCTTGAAAGGCTTATCAGTCTGGAATCCGACAATCTTTTCCTTGCTCTTGTCAAGATATCCTGCCTCATGTGAAGTAAGTGTAGAAACTACACTTGTATCCATATCAAGAACGCCGCCTGCTTCTCTCTCCTTCTTAGAAAGATCAAGAACCATCTGCCATAAATCCTTAGTATCCTGAGTTGGCTCAGCCAGGAATGAATCATCACCCTCATATGGAGTGTAGTTTTTCTGAATGAAGTCTCTTACCTCAACTTCCTTCTGCCATTTTCCTGGTACAAAACCATCCCATCCCTCTGCTTCCAATGCATCAAATTTTAATAACATTGTATTTTATTCCTCCTTTTTTCTTCCGCTGTCACTATGCGGATTTCTTTAAAAATAAATGTAAACTGTTCCTTTCAGAAACCGATACTGGCTTTCACCCCCATCATAAAAACCAATTCAGCAACTGATGATGTTTATATTATAATTTCAAATTGTATACACGTCAATGTTATATCTATTAATTTTTGTACTTTTTTTTGTACATTAATTGTATACAATATACAATTATATTTTAATAGACATATGTACATTATATATGTTAGAATATTTATGTCTTTTTGACATTATTATTACAGTAAGGAGGTCAAATAATGGCACAGACAGTTGATAAATCCATGTTAATTCATGAAATTATAGAAATTGACCCGGGCAATGCTGCTATTTTAATGGCTGCAGGAATGCATTGTGTCGGTTGTCCGTCAGCAGCGATGGAAAGTCTTGAAGAAGCATGCATGGTTCACGGTATGAACGTTGATGAGGTTATATCATCAATTAATGAATATCTTGCAAACAAAAATACACAATAAATATTTTTTTATTTTTAAAGGGAGGTAATTTTATGGAACTAAACAGACGGGAACGCTACATGGAACGCCAGCATTTTCATGCAGGTGAATTGGAAATATCAGAAAGGGCCTACAACCTTATTATAGGTGGCACACTTCTTTACGGCTTTCTTGTAAACTGTTTTATGATTAAGTTTTGTTACGGTGCCGCTGTAAGTCTTTTACAAACAAGCGGATGGTTGTTTTTCGGATTATATTTTATAATGTGTATAGCTGGAAGCACTATGGTAAACCGTTCAGTCAACCCTGTTATCAGCTTTATCGGTTATAACCTTATTGTTATTCCACTTGGTCTTGTACTTTCTATTGTAGTAAATGTTTTTGTTGCATCAGGCTACAGCAACACTGTAATAGCAGCATTTGGAATTACAAGCTTAGTTACCATAGGTATGATGGCTTTATCATCACTTTTCCCATACGTTTTCCTTAGCATGGGAAAAACATTATTCATAACGTTGTTACTTACAATTGCTGTTGAGCTTATTATGATGGTTGTCGGTGCTCCACTTGGCATTATCGATTATATTGTAGTTTTGATTTTCTGCGGATACATCGGCTATGACTGGGCAAGAGCAAATTGTTGTGCTCGAACAGTTGACAATGCCATCGATTCGGCCGCCGAGCTTTATGTAGATATTGTAAATCTCTTCATAAGAATTTTAAGCATACTTTCAAGAGCTAACAATAACTAAAAGCTTTTGTAATCAAGTAATTAAAGTGCCGCCATATTAAGAACATTTATATTAAAGTATAAATACTCTTAATATGGCGGCACCTTTTGTTACAACATATAAAGCTTTACTTAGATATTTCTTCTTTTATTGCTGATAACAGCTCATTATATTCTTCAAAAGCAGGCAGTTCCGGATAATCCGCTTTTATCTGTTCCGTACTTCTGAATAAAAATCCGGCCTTACTCGCTTTTATCATACCTAGATCATTGTGACTGTCTCCACTGGCAATCGTGTCATAACCTATAGACTGAAGAGCCTTCACAGTAGTAAGCTTAGACTGTTCACATCTCATCTTAAAGCCTGTTATTTCACCAGACGTAGCAACCTCAAGTGAGTTGCAGAAAATGGTAGGATATCCAAGCTTTGCCATCAGGGGTCCTGCAAACTGGGAGAATGTATCACTTATAATAATTACCTGACATATAGAACGAAGCTCGTCAAGGAATTCCTTCGCTCCCGGCAATGGGTCAATTGTTGCTATTGTCTCTTGAATTTCCTTAAGTCCCAATCCATGTTCCTTAAGAATTCCAATTCTCCAATTCATAAGCTTATCATAATCCGGTTCATCCCGTGTTGTTCTTTTTAATTCAGGTATTCCACTTGCCTCAGCAAACGCAATCCATATTTCAGGAACTAAAACTCCCTCTAAATCTAAACAAGTAATATACATATCCAGCTCTCCTTTGTTGATGGAAATATCTATCTCTATATTGTGCTCAAGGTTTGTATTGCGTTATCTTCCACAATAACTTTATAGTGTTCTTCGTAATGCTCAAAGGTAGCATATGTTGCTTTAACCTTGTCCCCATACTCACTGATTATGTTACAAACCCTTATAAAATCTCCATCTGGGGTTTCACCCTTGAGCAGATAAAGATAATATTTGTTATCGCTTTTACTCTTATATAATGTATTATGTCCGGCATATACATCGCTAACATTTACCGATGCCTCCATAACATCCTCAAGGCTCATAAATGAATACACCCGGAATACTTCCTGAGTTGATTCGAAAACAGGCTCAGCAGTCCGCTTTGTCTTGCGGCCTCCTAATGCACTAAGTCCTTCAGCAAGATTACCAAGAGCCTCTATCAAGCCATCAGCGGCATGAGCGGCTGATGCTCCGACTTCCATGTGGGATTCATCATCCTCCTCCGCATCCTCACCATCATATGGTTCCACATCAGCAAGATGCTTTGTAAATCTGGAGAACCTGGTATCCAGTTCATCCGGGTCTTCAACCTTTGTAATAATTAAAATCAAACACTCCGGTGATACAGGTATCGCTTCTATCATAAGTGGAATATTGTCCACTTCAAATCCCAATTCATTTGATGCCTGCTGCATCAACTCACGAAAAAGCTCTTTTGCCTTATCAGTGCCATACGCAAGCTCTGATAATAAAAGCTCCTTATCTGCCAAGTCAGCCTTATTAAGAGTACACCTTATTTGATTTTCACTTAATCTTTCAATCTTCATATCAGTCACTCCTTAGCAAAATGATATTATTAGTTTATCACAAAATGTTTACATGTAAAGATAATTCTTATTTTTTTCAAAATATTTTACTGGTAAATCAGCAAAAAAATGTTGATTTTATTTAAATTATATAGTAAATTATTTTTGTAAATATTGGTTGATTCAGGTCTTTAACGTTCTGTTTATATAATCAATCCTGTATTTTGCGGACTTCTCGCATTTTACCCATTAGCAAACTAAAATATAAGCATTACTTCACATTTACCTAAATTAATCCTTTATTTCAAAAACTGCATATCATTTTTCAAGGAATATATTTGAAATATATCACAGTATTTTCTTCTTATGTCTTAGAATTATGATATGCAATAAATATTAAAATTTTTCTATTATTATAATAGCAAAGGCTGGTGAATTTGCAATTATTCATAACACAAAACAAAACACATTTGCAATCATATAACATTAATATTATATGATTGCAAAAAGGGAGTGCATACCCATGCGCTCCCTTTGTTGTTCTTGATGTACTGATTATATTACTCCTCTGAGATAACTCCAGTCGGACAAGTTCCTGCGCATGCTCCACATGAAATACAAGTATCAGCAGAAATCTCAAACTTTCCGTCGCCTTCGCTAATTGCGCCTACAGGGCAAGCTCCTGCACATGCTCCACACATAACGCAACCATCGTTAATAACGTATGCCATAACCTCGAACCTCCTTCATCGTGTTTATTGATAATTATTTTCAACACGTGTCTATTGTAATCCTTTTAGGTCGATATATCAAGTATTTTTTTATAACTCACCTTCTATACTTTCTCTTTCAACCTCTTTACCATTTAACTTAAAGTCACATCGTCCATTTACAATCTCAAATACTTCTGCACCCACATCAACTCCCAAATTATTTTTGACAGTTGTTACCAAATCAGAATTTTTTACATGTATATTTGCATTTCCCGGTGCATTTCCCATTGCAATTGCTTTTTTACCCTGAACAGATGCTAAATATATGGCAGATTCAAAATTTATATCCGCAACACCATACATATTTCCAAGCCCACAAAGACGTTCAGAACGTGCACTAATGTCAATAGATGCCTGTTCCACACATATTTTACATTTTTCTCCTTTTATTGTACCGATGCCTGTACATTCCGTACCACCAAAGGATGCTTTAAGACCAACATGCGAAATTGACAGGTTCACACTTCCCTCAAGCGAACCAATTCCAACACTTACAGCATTTGTCATGTTAAAATCCATTTCGCACATATTAATTTCCTGATTCATGTCAGAATAAAGCGAGCCAATTCCAACAGCCTCCTCACCGGAAAGGCGTAACACATATTTTCCACGATTAATGTAAATATTTCCGCCATAGCCCGAACCAATTCCAACTCCGTGCATTGTATTTCCACAAATTTCAATGGCACCATCCTGTTCAAAATACAAATCTCCGTGTTTTTCATTTTTACTGTTTCCAATACCATATCCATCTATGGCAATTTGCTTTATATGTAAATCTCCATCACCCTGCACTGTGAGTTTGGAGCTTTCCGGTACCAAAATTCCACCCTGTTCTAATACATTTTCTCCTGTCAGAACAAGCGTCACATCGCAATCCTTCCCAAGTCTGATACCCGGCTGATTGTTGTGCTTTGCCAAATCCACATCCTGTAATTCTATTCTTCCTCTAAAGGAATCCTTCACAACTATATCCATATTGGCCTGAAATCCCGGTAATCCAACAATTTTAATATCACGGTGAGGCATCTTTTCCTCCCCAAAGCAGATTTGCGAGTAACGTCCCGTAACCAGCTTAACAAGTGAAATGCTGCTCTCTGTTCCTGCATTATAAACCTTACGTCCACTTTGCTCCAGGCTCAATTGACTGTACTGTATTATTTCATTTTGAATATTATGGTTTGTGTAGCGGCATATTTCAGCTGATGGCTTTGCAGTGTAAAATCCCTGAATCAAATCTACACCTAATGAAATAACCATTTTAAGCTCCTCGGATGTCTCAACCCCCTCCGCCAGTGTCTTAATGTTATTGTCATGTGCAAACTCAATAATTTCTTTCACAAAATGCTGTTTTTGAGGACTAAACTGTATGCCCGATAAAAGCATTCTGTCTATCTTAACACAATTTGGCATATAGCGGAGCAGATTCGTGACATTGGAATATCCTGTTCCATAATCATCTACTGCTGTTTCTACTCCAGCCCTTTCATAATCCGCTTTCATTTCTGCAAGCTCATTATCGTCAAGTTCAGCCTGCTCTGTAAGCTCAATTACAACCTTGCCACTATACTTTTCAAGCTTATCCTTAACTATTTCAAAATCCTCAGGCTTTAAGCGGTTGCCCGGAATACTGTTTATAAATATCTTTTTACCCAAAAACTCCTCTTCATGTTGTTCAATACATTCAAGTACATTTAAAAATGTTGCCCTTTCAACATCGTATAATCTTCCCAGATATTCTGCAAACTTTAAAATCTGAAGAGGTGAAACAAACTGCTCCGTATTGGAACGCATAAGTGCCTCATAAGCAAAAATCTCTCCTGTTCTTGCATCAACAATCGGCTGGAAATGATACACAAGTCTGTTATTATCTAAAATATCACTTACAATCTCAACGTTTCTCCGTTCTTCCGCACTAAGCTTACTCTGACTATGCCTCTGTTCCTTTGCCTTATTACCATTTTTGATGCTGACAGCCTTGTTTACTAAATTTTCAAATGCCTCAATGCCTTGTACTATTTCTTTGCTTCCTCCGACAATTATAGATAATACATGTCCCAACTCATTTTGTGAATTGTATTCTTCCAACTGTTTTTCAATTTTTTCTTTGAGCGTAGACATATAGCTTTCGCCATCCACATCCGAGAACATAGTAACAAGGAATTCTCCGTTGCCAAGATAACATGACATACCATTTCCCGCATTGTCAACAACCAAATGTGCAAAGTCAGCTATTATTCTGTTGCTTGTCTGAACAGTACCATTTTCGCCTATTTCATTCAAGCCTAAGACGTCAATCGCTATCATGTCCACATAACCCTTCGCTCCCACAAACTTTCCAAGCATATCCATACAATTTTCTACAAATCCTTTGTAATTGTATAAGCCTGTAAGTGGATCACGGACCTGAGCCGATTTTAAAATTGTATTTTCTTTTGTAAGAACATTTACACGACGAAAATATTCAAGGTTATGCATAACCGTTTCAAGCCAAACTCTGTACTTTTCTTCATAACAATGTGTTTCTTGTCCGTAGCCTATAGCTGCAAATCCAAAACAATGCTTTTCAAAATATAAAGGGGTAAGAGTATATGCTTTCGGGTAATCATCATCCTCAAACAGAGACTCAATCAAATCCTTTTTATCAAAAAAATCTGACAAATCTGCCCTGCTGTCTCCTGCCTTTGATTCCTTACATCCCAACGCATGATGCATATATTCTGAGTAGCAGCCACTGCTTGCATTTTCCTCCATCCAGTCAGTGTTTAAGCATATATGAAAACCGTCAAAAGGTTTAATCTGATGCACATATGAAAATATCGTATTTATGACACCATACTCGTCTGTCTGGAGAAGCAAATCACTTGCCATATAATTTGTTCTTGAATGAAAGCTTTCCTGATATCCCTCAATGTCCCATAAACCTACACTTTCATCTTCTTCCTCGCTAGTTTCTTTATGGCAGCCACAGCTGCTACCAATACAAAGTTCAACCTTAGGATTAAATTCAGGAAGCTCCTCCCCTGCAAAAATAGCAGTAATACACCTGACTGCATGCGCTCCACACTCCTCAGCCGGAACAGGTGCCGATGTCATTGTATCGCGTCCGACCCTCGCCTCAGGTAAAACATCATATCCCGTAACCGCCACATCCTCAGGGACACGCACGCCACCCTTTACGAGTTCTCCTGCAAGTCCTATTGCCATACAATCATTTGCGCAGGCAACCGCCTGAGGCAAATGCTCTCTGTCATGCAATAACTGTTTTGCCACGCTTATACCGCTGCTATACCAAAAGTCGCCATAAAAAACACGATTTTTTGAGACCGGAAGTCCATGTTCTTCCATACAGTCCAAAAATGCCTGTAGTCTTTGCTTTGAGTGAGGATGGAACTCTTTTCCGGTAAGGTACGCAATATCAGTAAACCCATGTTTTTCAATCAAATGCTCCACAAGCTGTTTGGCAGGAGTATAGTGGTTTGTCATAATTGTATTAAAATATTTGCTTTCTCTGTCAATGCAGATAACAGGCTTTTTACATTGGTGAAGTACTTCCTCTATCCTCTCTAAAACCCCCGGTGTCTGAATCGTATCCGACATAATTACAAAACCATCAAAGGAGTTGCAGTCAATAAGAGAAAAAATGTTTGAGTCTCCCTGTTCCTTCACTTTTGTATCCTGAAACTTCTGGTACATAGCAAAAATGCACACGTCAAAAGCACAGTCAAAAGCCTCTCTTAAAAATCCTTTTATAAACAGGCTCTGCTGGTTTTCATCCGGCTGCCCTATTAATAACGCCAATCTTTTACGCTTCCCCACAATAATTTCTCCTCTCTTGCAAGCCATAACATCTTTGTATTTAATCTATATCATTACAGGCTTTACAGCCCTGTCCAGTATTCCCTGCATAAACGCAATAACGGTTCCATAATTTGTAAATGGTATTCCCGAATCCACTGCACACTTCATACGGTAAAGTACCTCTTTTTCATTTAACATACATCCTCCACAATGTACTATAAGCCTGTATTCCGTAAGATCCTCAGGAAATTCTGTTCCTGATGTGTAAGAAAATTGCAAATGCTTTCCTGTATACTCCTGAAGCCATGCCGGAAGCTTTACAGTTCCTATATCCTCACACTGTCTGTGATGTGTACATCCCTCACAAATAAGAATCTTATCTCCGCTTTCCAGTGTATCAAGCGACCTGACACCGGCAACTGCTGTGTTAAGAAATCCCTTGTACCTTGCCATAAGTATGGAAAAGGATGTCAGGCTTATGTCGTCCGGCACAATATTTTTCACTATATTAAATACCTGACTGTCAGTAATTACCATATGCGGCTTTACATTTAACCTGTCCATGGCAGATGCCAGCCCATTTTCTTTTACTACCATCGGTACAGCACCCGCATCAAGTAAATCCCGTATCACCTGCTGTTGAGGAAGTATAAGTCTGCCCTTTGGTGCGGCAGAATCTATCGGTACCACAAGAATAACAACGTCACCACTATCCACCAAATCTGACACAAGAGGCCGTTCGTCCCTGTTTCCCGCTATAAGTGTTATTTTTTCCTTTAACTGATCTATATTTTTCTTGTCCTTTGCACTGACAAGCACTGCATTATCTTCTTCAGCAAGACGTCGCATGTCTTTCACCGAAAGCAGGTCACATTTATTGTATACAACGAGGTAGTTAATGTTTTTTGCTTTAAATAATTCGATAAGCTCATTGTCACTGTCGCCCATTCCCTCGGTTGAGTCTACTACGAGAATAGCCACATCTGTTTTGTTGAGCACCTGCTTTGTTTTCCCGACACGGAGTCCACCGATTTCCCCATTATCGTCAAATCCCGGTGTATCTATAATAAGGACCGGTCCTATGGGAAGAAGCTCCATTGCTTTTGTAACAGGATCCGTTGTCGTTCCGAGAACATCCGAAACAACTGACATATCCTGATTTGTAACAGCATTCACCACCGATGATTTACCTGCATTTCTTCTTCCGAAAAAGCCTATATGTAATCTGTTAGCCGATGGTGTACTGTTCATACCCGTTTTCCTCCTACAGAATTTAAAATCTGAAATCTCTCATGCCTTGTTCAATATTTGCAAGATTCTCTCTGCACACCTGACGTACCTTTTCCTTCGGTATGTTGTCAAGCTCTGCCTCAATAAGTGCTTCACCGATTTTCCTTGTATCCTCTGAGGCATAGTCACAAAGGAATTCTTTCAGCGTCATAAGTGCATTCGGATGACAGCAATTTTGAATCTGACCTGACTTACAAAGAGACATAAATCTGTCTCCGGTTCTGCCTTCCCTGTAGCACGCCGTACAAAAGCTTGGTATATATCCAAGCTCCATAAGCCATCTCACAACCTCATCCAGGGTTCTCTTATCGCTTACATCAAATTGCTCAGAGTTTTCCTCCTCCGGTTCAGGCTCATAATATCCACCTACACTTGTACGGGATGCACCACTTATCTGTGACACTCCAAGTCGGATAACCTTTTCTCTTACCTGCTGACTCTCCCTTGTGGAAATAATCATTCCTGTATATGGCACGCTTATTCTTATGAGTGCACATATTTTTGCAAATGTATCATCATCTATACCATTGTCAAATGCTTCCGGATCGATATCATCCGCATGCTTTACTCTCGGAACACTTATGGTATGCGGTCCGACACCATGAACAGCCTCCAAATGCTCCGCATGCATCAGAAGTCCGGCAAACTCATATCGGTAAAGCTCAAGCCCAAACAAGACCCCAAGCCCCACATCATCAATACCACCCTCCATAGCTCTGTCCATAGCCTCTGTGTGGTATGCATAATCGCTTTTTGGTCCGTATGGATGCAATTCCTCATAGCTCTTTTTATTGTACGTTTCCTGAAACAAAATATATGTACCTATGCCTGCGTCTGCAAGCATACGATATTCCTCAACCGTTGTTGCGGCTATATTAACATTTACTCTTCTTATGGCACCATTCTTATGCTTTATGCTGTAAATGGTCTTAATACACTCTAAAATATACTCTATCGGATTATTTTGAGGGTCCTCACCTGCCTCTATGGCAAGCCGCTTATGCCCCATATCCTGCAAGGCTATAACCTCTTTCCTTATCTCCTCCTGAGTAAGTTTTTTTCTTGCTATATGCTTGTTTGCTATGTGATATGGGCAGTATTTGCATCCATTTATACAATAGTTGGACAGATACAAAGGCGCAAACATAACAATTCTGTTACCGTAAAAATCCTTCTTAATCTGTTCTGCCAAGGCATACATTTTTTCTATCCTGCCAGTATCCTCACACGCAAGTAAAACTGATGCCTCCCTATGACTAAGTCCCTTTAACTGCTTCGCCTTTTCCAGGATACTATCAATAAGTTCAAAATTATTCTTGTTAGCATCTGCAAATGCAAGCGTTTCTTTTATCTCCTCATCATCTATGAATTCTTCTGCTTTCAAAGATTTTGGATTGTACATACTATTCCTCTTTTCTATAATTACTCAACTGTTTCCACCTTAAGAATATTTGTGTTCCCCGAAACTCCGAGAGGTACACCCGCCGTAAGAACTACTATATCCTTTGATTCAAGCAGTCCCTTATCCTTTGCAGTGTCAACTGCATGGTCGAACAAATCAAATATTTCATTTTTTTCCTCAAGATGGATTGGTGTTACTCCCCATGACATATTAAGCTGTCTACATGCCTTATTACTTGTCGTACCTGCAATAATATTGCATGTAGGCCTGTATTTTGAAATCATTCTTGCTGACGTTCCTGATTTTGTTACCGTTACAATTGCACTTGCGTTTAAATCAATGGCTGTTGTACAGGTAGCATGGCACACTGCATCCGTCACATTTGGATTTGCCTTTCTCTCCCTTTGGAAAAATCTCTTCCTGTAATCAATATCCTGCTCTGTTCTTTCCGCAATTCTCACCATTGTCTGTACCGATTCTACCGGATAAAGACCTGCTGCAGTTTCTCCGGAAAGCATAATGGCACTCGTTCCATCATATATTGCATTTGCAACGTCTGTAGTCTCTGCCCTTGTAGGTCTTGGATTTTTCATCATGGAATCAAGCATCTGGGTAGCGGTTACAACCTGTTTTCCTGCATTGTAAACCTTTCTGATAATCATTTTCTGGACAATCGGAACCTCCTCACCGGCTATCTCTACTCCCATGTCTCCTCTTGCAACCATAATACCATCCGAGACATATATTATATCATCAATATGGTTAATACCCTCTGCATTTTCTATTTTGGATATAATGTTTATATCTTCGCCGCCATTTGCATTTAACAAATCTCTTATTTCGAGTACATCCTTTGCACTTCTCACAAAAGATGCAGCTATGAAATCAACATCATTTTCTATACCGAATTTAATATCTTCAATATCCTTGTCACTCATATACGGCATGTTAAGATGGATGCCCGGGACATTAATTCCCTTGTGATTGGAAATAACACCGCCATTTATAACCTTGCATCGTACATCCTCGTCATTTATCTCTTCCACTTCCATTTTTATCAGTCCGTCATCTATGAGAATAATCGTTCCGACTTCAACGTCGTTTGCAAGATCCTTATACGTAATGGACGCAACCGTGTTGTCTCCTAAAATTTCTCTTGTTGTAAGTGTGAATGTCTGCCCATCAACAACCTCAACCTTTCCGCCCTCAAAATCCCTTGTTCTGATTTCAGGTCCCTTCGTATCGAGAAGAATGGCAACCGGCTTGTCCAATTCCTTTCTCAGCTTCTTTATCATTTCTATACGTTCCTTATGGTCATCATGGGTTCCATGTGAAAAATTCAACCTTGCGACATCCATACCTTCCTCAATAAGCTTGCGAAGAACAGCCTCATCCTCAGTTGCAGGTCCCATAGTACATACTATTTTTGTCTTTCTCATAACGATTTCCTTTCTGAATTCATAAAGTATATTCTAATAATAACCCTTATCCGTTCAAAATATAATTATTATTTTAATTATACAAACTGACGATATATTTGTAAATCAATTATTTGTTATATTTTCAATATTTATTTAAAAAGTGTATGGAACAAATTAAATTGAACGGAGGAATCATATGGACAATCTTATAATATTCGGCGTATTTTTATTTTGTTTACTTTTGCCTTTAACAATCTGTTCCCTAATTGCCAATAGCATTCCAAAGCTCAGAATGAGGGCTATCAACCCATATTCAGATAAACTAATACAAATACAAGATTCTTTGAATATCCAACCTGTTGATACGAACGATATTAAAAACATAAAAAGCCACATCCATGACAGTGTAGGGTTTATAACCTTTACCATATTCATAGATATTCTGACAATTATAGGTCTCATCAGTATTTCCAAACAGGAGGATTTAACAGCTGCCAGTATTTTAATATATATTACAGCTTTGGGACTTCTCAGCGCAATCTGTTTATATAACGGAATTAAAATGACAAAGGTGTTTAACAATCACGACAGCTTCAGTAAAAGAAATGGTATTTTACTCAAATACAAGGAACTCTATTTTCCCGTACCTCGACCTGGCACAAATTTATTGATTTATCAGGTTCTGATAGGGACTTATGATGACAACGGAAAACCTATTGTCTTTAAAACAGAAATAAATGAATTTTTTTTCAGGGCTATTCAAAGAAATGATACATGGTCTGTAATTATGTATGAGGGCAGACCTGCATGTATCATAAAAGATGAGCATAGTAAAATAACAATTCCTGCAAGCAGAAAAAAGTCAACTACAAAACAGAGCACAGGCAGAAAGATAGCCGCATGGGTTGGCTTTTGGTTTATAATAAAAGCATGTGTTAATTTTGCAATTGAAGCTAATGCAGCATGGATTAACTTAGCTAATGGATTAAACGCAGAAACTGCCATAAGCCTGCTTGCAGCATTCATAATTATGTATATGTTTTGCTTAGGCGTCCCTTACAGCAATTATATTGCTGCTGCCCTAATGATAATTTTCATACTTAAAAATCTGCCTTACAATATCGTACATTTACAGATTTTATATTTAGCAGAATCAGTTATAGATGCCATCGCTGTATGTGTCTTAATCGCAAATAAGGCAGTGAAAGAGCATTTTCAGAAGCTGTAATAATAAACCTATCCATTGGTTATGTCAAGTTTTCTATGAAAACATGACATACAGTATCAGTCCTTTGCCGAAAACAAATTATAAATGGGCTGGTGTTTATAGTTTTGGGGGGTTATATTTATTATATAAACAGCCGATATATATGTAACAGTATATTCTCAAAAGGATTTGAGTGAAATACTTCATGGATGAAGCTTAATGTACAAAAGGTATGGTATTACTATACCCATTTTCTGTTTGGTTTCGCTGACTTTATCTGTCAACTCATTTCCTGATTGTTAACCATGTAGTTATATAAAATGCAATTTATAAAGGAGTGTAGTGCCATGAGAATTGAAGACGCAAGAAAAACCTACAATGTACAATTACGTTCATATAATGAACAAAAGTGCAATTTAGCAAAGAAAAAGCAGGAGCTGAATGAGAAAATAAAGAAAACGGAAAACGGAGCTGAAATTTACAAGGATGAAGCAGCGGTACTGGAACTTCAATACAATGCAGTATCCGAAAAATACGACGAATACCATGCTTACATGGATAAGCTCTTAGAACAATGGTCTACCGAGCTCGATAAAATTTCCGGACAGCAACAGGCTGAAGCGATGGAGGAGGCCGGACAGGAGTTAAGTAAAATCCTTATTATTGCCCGAAGAATCATGCATGGGGATCAAGTACCATCACAGGACGAAAAAAAACTTATGGATTTTGATGAGAAGCTTTACCAGATGGCAAAAAGTGCAGGTGCTCTGGCGAAATACAGAGACAAAAAGAAACACGATTCACTCTGGGATGATGAAGAAAAGAAAGAAAAAATTGATGCAATGGAGGAGGCAAATAATACCGAAGCATTTGCCGCAGGGCCTGAGGTTGTCAGTGTTGAAGATACAATGGCACAGGCAGTTGAAAATATAGATATCAGTTTTGAATAAAAAGCCACCGGACAGGTGGCTATGAATTGGTGAATATGAAAACGTGATATATAATACGCTATACATATTTAAGTATTAGTTTTCACTCTCAAAATATGAACGGAAAACAGGGTCATTCATAACCCAAAAGCGAATGGCTTCTATATTTTCGGATACGGAATCCATGACTTTAAGGACATCCTGAAGGTCATGGATTTCTGTTTTATCAATCATACCGTCCTGTGTAATATTTACAAGTATTTTTGAGAGGTCGTTCATACTCTGGGAAGAACTTAAAAATCGAAGCACAAGGTGCTCTATGGAGTCGGGTTTCATGTATTTTGCCTGTTCCTCCAGCCTGTGGATTCCTATAGGACATATATTGTCACAAAACTCCATACATAAAAGTGGGGCATTATATGCAGTTGCCATAATATCAACTTCCTCTGCATAAGGCTCCACCTGACCAAGCTCAATTCGTGTCAAACGACTTCGTTCTATTCCCAACTCTAAAGCAGCTTTTTCTCGGCTTGCATAAATATTATTTTCTTTTGCGGCTCTTGCACGAGCAATATAATATATGTTATTTGTTGCTTTTGATACTTTTCGTCCCATGCTACAAATCTCCTTATACTAAAGAACAAAGCATCTTTGACGCTATCGTTCATTTCCTATAATACAATTGAAAAGGGGCTGTGGCAGGCAAGCCATCTGATATGAGCAATTCCTACCACTGCAATCCTTCATAATCTAAATATTTTAATAAGATGGAAACTCATATACATATCCATCAGAGAGCAAAACGTACCAGTCTGAAATTTCAACTACATCTTCCGTCAAGGAATTAAAGACTTCATCCGGTTGCAGGCTTGTACTTTCGTCCAACACACAGCTATAGTAACCATCAGCTGTTTTAACAAGCAATACTCCTCTGGCGTACCATACATCAAGAATTTCTGACTCTGGCAATTTTATTGTCTTCAGGTCGGAAAACAACTTTCCATCATCGGCTCCTATAAGCAGCATATCATTTGTATCCGTTATGGCAATAGCCGTGTAATCAAAGCTATCTATATCATACAATTTTGTAAATGTATAAGCTTCCGTTCCTTCTATCGGTGCACCAATATAATCTTCCATATAAAGCTTTCCGTCAGAGAATAAAAGGCAGTCGTTTACCGTGTCCTTCAATTCCATCCCATCAGGAACTAATATTTTACCACCCGTAAAATCCTTGAGAAAACGCTGAGAGTCTACGTATGTGAAATTATCGGAAGGTTCTTCATCCAAATCTGATACTGCAATATGATACCAGCTTCCATCTTCGCAATAAACATCAAATCCACCCGGATAAGTAGCCCTTCTTCCGATTTTTCGTATTTCTCTGCCATCGAACATAGTGCCATCCACAGTCCCAATTATTTCATCATTTTTTATACTGACATAATAATAGTGATTGTCCTCTATAAGCATAAAATCTCCCGTAGAACCTCCATCTATATCTGAGCTTATAATATCAATATCGGAAATATCCCAGCTTGGTTTCCCAAAGTCGTATATTTTATAACCCAAGGCACCATCGTTATAATAGGAATATAAATGACCATCATCTCCCAAAATCGTAAGATGGTTATACATCTCATTCCGTCCGTATGAAATATCCTTGATGTGACCAGATATCACATCCTCTCCATCACGATTTTCAGAATACGCTTGTAACCTGATTACATCTAGACTTTGTGTTACCTCTGGTTCTTCTGCTGTTGTCTCCTCTGTCACTTCCTCCTGTGTGTCAACAGTAATTTCCTCTGTATTCTCCATTTCAGTATCTATACTTTGATCCACCATATCATATGTTGCTTCACTGTCCAAAGCTTTATCTGATTTATTATTTTTAATTAAAATAAACGCACCCACTCCAACAACAGCTGCAGCAACAACCCCTATCGCAATTTTAACCTTTAATGCACCTATTCCTGTTTTCAGAATCCCTCCCGCAGCACCCTGCGCTACATTTCCAGCTGCATTTCCAACTACATTTTCCATGGCATCACCAGCAGCACCTACATGTACTGACATGCTTCCCGCAGCAAAACGTGACATGACAGTGCCCATAATCTGTGGCAACATGTCAGGTATTATCATGGAATTTACCTCCTCATACAACAAACGCATGAGCAATGGCACCCCAACAACAGAGTAAAGCTTGTCGTTATTTCTATTTTCGTATACCTGTATGCCATCTCTGATTTTTGCACGTGCAACACTCAGTCTGTACTTTACCGTTCCCGATGGGCACTCCATAATATCCGCTATTTCATCAATTGTCAGTCCATTAAAGTAATAAAGTATTACCGTCTTGTACTGGATATCTGTGAGAGAATTTCTCATAATATCCATAACAAGCTTTCTTTTTTCCTTTTGGGTAATATATTCCTCTGGAAGAAAGTTCTCATTTTCCTCTGTCAACCGACTTTCCATATCCTCCACATCAACAAAGGATGGTGTCTTTTTAAGTAAAATCTTCTTACATTTATTCACCGCAATCTGGTTAATCCACGCAACAAATTTCCCGCCATCATTCAGTTGATAAATTTTTTCATATGCAGTTACATAGACCTCCTGCACAACATCCTTTGCATCCTCCTCATCGCCGAGAAAGCTGACACAGATAAAATATACCGCTCTGCTGCTTACCATATACAGTGTTTCAAACGATGCCTGGTCTCCCTGTTTTACCTTTTCGACCAGCTGTCTGATCTGATTTTCATCCATCTTTTTCCTCCTTAGCTCTATATGTTGTCTCATAAATATAGATACTTTTTTTAAAAAATTGGTTGGCTATTTTTTAAAATTTTTTGAAAAAATATTTAGACCCGTTTATAAAAACAAATGTGTCAGATATACAGAAATTATATTACCATATTGAAAAGATTCATTTCATAACGATTATATCCATGTTGCAAGCTTAATTGAGCCGCAGCAGGTTTAAATTATTTTTTTCTCTGTTACGGCTTCTTTTATCTCTTGCTTTACAGTGTTTTTCTCTTATTCATCTTCTGTTTTTTCGTCTTCGATTTCTTTTTTTACTACAGACTTTGCCTTTTCACCAGTTTGTACTGGTTCTTTTGTTTCTGCAACTTCTTCCGCTTGCACCGTTCCTTCCGGCTGAAGAAATACCTGAAAGCATCTAAGCATAAGAAATGCAAAAAAATACAAGAGGATTCCAAAGCCGATAAGCACAAAAAATACGATTGCCAGCAATGGTTGAAATTTGAAAATAAGTGCAACCGCCGTCATTGTAAAAACGATACCTATCGTTGTAGGCACATATCTGATGCTGAGCAAAAATGCATTTTTTATCTGTACTTTTACAGTGTTATCAAATTTTGCCTGTAACGGAAATGCAAATATAAATGTCATAACCGTAAGGGCAAATAAAACTACACTAACAACAAGCAAAGGCTGAGCCATAAATCCGCCTGTTTTATTTTCATACATGGTCTGCCAGTACCATACATCAACACCAAACACTATGAATAACAGCATAAATATGAGCCACATAATCGTTGACTGCTTAAAATTCTGTTTGAAGCTTTTTATAAATTTTTTCCACACATATCCGTCATCCTTTGCAACACCATGCATAGCAGTATAATAGCCAGCAGTAAGTGAAGCTCCTGCCGTTATAATAGGGATACTGAACAATACCGTTAAGAGTGACAATATCATTGCATCTCCGATTCTGTTAAGTCCCCTTACAATTAAATTATCATAATTTATTCCTTCGCCTGCCATCAATAATCTCCCATTTTCCATATAGTATAAGTTCACTCAAAGGATTATAACATCATTATATAGCGTTTTCAATTGACAAATTTATATTTTGATTCTATATTAAGTTATTATGCACTATAGGAGGTACATTATGAAAAAGCCATTTATTTCAAAAGAGCAGACAGAGGAAATCGTTAAGAATTACCCTACACCATTTCATATATATGATGAGAAGGCTATTAGAGAAAATGCACGCAGGCTTAAGCAGGCATTTTCATGGAATCCGGGCTACAAAGAATTTTTTGCCGTTAAAGCAACCCCGAATCCTACCATTCTCCGTATATTAAAATCGGAAGGCTGCGGTGCAGACTGTTCATCATACACAGAATTACTTATGTCGGACAAAGTCGGAATAACCGGTTCCGATATTATGTTTTCTTCAAACGATACGCCAGTTCAGGAATTCGAGCTTGCATCAAAGCTTGGTGCAACCATTAACCTTGACGACTACACTCATGTACAATTTTTGAAAGATACATGTGGTATACCTGAAACAATAAGCTGCCGCTATAATCCGGGAGGAACATTTTCAATTTCCACAACCATTATGGACAATCCCGGAGATGCCAAGTACGGAATGACAAAGGAACAGCTTATACAGGCATATCTGGACCTTAAGGAGCTTGGTGCAAAGAAGTTTGGACTCCACTCGTTTCTTGCAAGCAACACTGTAACAAACGAATATTATCCTACGCTTGCTAAAATTCTTTTTGAAACCGCTGTTGAGGTCAAGGAGAGAACAGGCATCGAAATCAGCTTTATTAATCTCTCCGGTGGAGTCGGTATTCCATACACTCCGGACAAGGAGCCAAACGATATCCTTGCCATAGGCGAGGGGGTTCACAAGGTATATGATGAAGTTCTTGTTCCTGCAGGCTTAGGCAATGTAAGCATATATACCGAGCTTGGAAGATTTATGCTTGCACCTTATGGTCACCTTGTAACAAAAGCAATTCACGAAAAGCACACCCACAAGGAATATATAGGTGTTGACGCATGTGCCGTTAACCTTATGCGTCCTGCAATGTATGGAGCCTACCATCATATCACTGTTCTGGGCAAAGAAAATGAGCCTTGCGACTTCAAATATGATATCACAGGCTCACTTTGTGAAAACAATGATAAATTTGCAATTGACAGATTACTCCCTAAAATCGATATAGGAGATTATCTTGTCATACATGATACAGGTGCACATGGCTTTGCAATGGGTTATAACTACAACGGTAAGCTCAAATCTGCCGAGCTTCTCCTTTGTGAGGATGGCTCTGTCAAGCAGATAAGACGTGCCGAGACACCGGAAGATTATTTTGCAACTCTTGATGGCTACTGGGACGTGTAGGTATACATTGTATTGCCCTGCATACTCAACATATTTTCAAATCTCTCTCTTGTAACTCTTACTTCTTCACCCAAAATAGGATCATAGTATCTTATATGGGTGGAGTTGTAACTGATTACAAGGACATATCTACCATCATCAATACATGCTGCAAACGGCACATCACGATCAAGGAAGTACAGTGCAGTCTGCAAATCGATTCCCGAAATATTGATTCCCACACCATTTGTAAGCTGTTCAAACGCATCCTCCCAGCTATCATACTGCATAACATCCTTATATTCCACATCACTATCCAGATATTCTATGCACATATAAGCACAGGTCATCCATGTATCCTTAACTGCACTGCAAGGATATTCGTCAATAGCATCTGCCACAGTATTGTAGCTCGTAGCCGCCAGTGCACGGTAAACGGTATTACCATTTTCATCAACCACAAGACCGGAGCTGTTCTGTGCCACGCTCACGATAGCCTTTCCTGCACTTCTGTATGCCCCTGAATAACCACCATTATTAAACACATAATACAGGCCTTCCCTTGTACCGGTCTTTATGGAAATCTCCTTATATTCCTCAGCATCCTGATTTTTGGTCATAACCAGTCTTGCCGACTCTCCTATATACATATCTGACGGAAAGACAAGGTCACGCATATTCATTGCATAATTATCATAATAATAGCTCTGATTTATATTTTCCTCATTTTCATCTGTTTTGTAAGAAATCGTATCCGGCTCTGTAGTCTCAAAAAAGTTATTTTGTTTATATGCTCTTTGTAAATATACTTTTTCGGCTTGGACCTGAGCATCCATGATATACATATCATTCTTTGAATACTCCTTGATTACCTTTCCTCCCGGCTCTACAACATATAGTTTTTTCAATGGAAGTATTGCCTCACCATATGAGGAAACAAGAATATCTGACTTGTTTGCAACTCCGTATATAAGGTCATTTCCGACAAACCCTAAAGCAGACATTCTATCATTTGCACCACATGTCTCCTCATAGACTTGTCCGGTTTCAAAATTATCAATTATTATACTTGTGACCTCTCTATCATCATCTGTATTTGGGTAGGCTATTATTTTTCGGTTTGATGAGACCATTATTTTGTCGGATGACAAACCAGACACAAGCAAATCCTGTGTCATCTCATTTAAGTTTATCTCATATACTGAACCATCCAACAAATAGTAAAAATGTCCCTTGTCATCATAGTAGGTAAATCTTCCTATTTCCTGTTCCATGACGTCAAACGGTTCATCACACTCAATAAATATTTTTTCCTGCACTTGTGCGTCTTTTGCTGTGTAGTAATATAGCGAAACGCCATTTTTGCCCTGATGGTCTCCTCTGCTCATATATCCATATACAACAAAATAAATGTTGCCATCATCATCCATTCCGGCTATATTTATATCCATGTTTGTGTTAATATTCCTTGCATCGGAATAATTTCCCTGTGTAAACCGGAACACACTTACAAGCATCTGACTATTATAGTCATAAAGCCATAGCTGACCCTCTTTAACAAACGCAAGCTTTTTGTTTTCGTCCGCAGATAAATATTCCGTCACACCACCTGCTATTCCCATAGAAATGCTGTTTCTGCTCTTGCTTATATAGTCAGAGTCAAAAATACTTTCCATATACCGGTCAAACCCTAAAAGCTGTATATCTTTTGTATAATCATCATATAGAACACTGTAATATTCATCAACGTTATAATAATGGATAACACTGTCCTGAACAGATTGTATCACATAAGAATAATTTACTATGCCATATTCCTTGTCAAGCTCAGTTACAGTTGGCACTATTGCCGAAACAACAACCGGCTCTAAATTCCCCCAACTGACCATATCATAATTTGATTTAAGACTTACATGGGATAAATTATAATCTGTACCCTCACCCGTCGTTCTCAGCCTGTCATATACAAAATTCCCCTCAGTTTCATGAACCTTTTTTTCAAATGAGGTTTCGTGAAATTGTTTTGCAAAATCAAGAAATTGCTTTGTATACTGCTCTTCAATATTAACAACCCTCATGTAATATCTTGCCTGTTCTCCATGTTGATTCTCTATAATAAAAACCAGCACATATTCTCTGTTAGGCTTCATATCCATACGGAAACGGACAAAAAACTGCTGCCTATAACCATCTGTTCCTTTTGATTCAAGTTCTCCATCCTCAACAAGAGAATCTCCTGCAATCGTTCTCAATTCATATGAGTATTTCGTTCCATATCCATACTCATCATCCACAAGTAAATCTACGCCATATCCCTCATTCAACGGAACGATTGCATTTCTCATAAGTGAGGTTGACATAATCTGCGTGTATCCGTAAAGTCTGTTTAACGTTTCTCCTTCAAATTCGCAATATACCAATGGCAGAGTTGCTTCATCCATCTCCCTTGTTGCTTTATCAAAATTTCTGTTATTTATTTTATTTACTAAAAAGGCCGTCCCAGTAAACACAATTATAAAAACAATGACCTTTAAAATAATATTCTTCATACGCTAAAAGAAATGTCTCCTTCTTTTATATCTGCTTCTCCTGACCTGATATTCATTACATACAAGAACTTCTATCAAATATCTAAGCTCAGGATTTTCCTCATAACTGACTTTATTATATATTTTTCTCGCTATGCCAAGCATAGTTTCCTTGTCAGGGTAAGTCATAAGCATAGGACTCCCCTCATATTCCATTCTGTCGCATTCATCCTGTACCATAACCATAATAATTCTTGCTTTGGCAGGATACATCTGAAGCAGGTACTCTCTATCCTCCTCCAGTTCTCTTTCGTCCACAGCCTGGAGTCTTAAAATACCCATTCTTTCACTAAACATATTATCCATATATACCTCAAAAATACAATCGGAAAACTTATGTCAGTCTTCCGATTGCTTTTGTTTTACCTTAGTATATGCTGATATATGATGTTATGTGAGGCATTTTAGTCTCCAAATGAGATACCCAGCATCTTTGCATTTTTCACAATGCTGTCTTCCGGTGAAACATATTTCAGTTTTCCTGCTGACTCTGAAAGAGGTATTGCATCAACCTCATTATTTCTCATTACAACAAGCTTTCCGTAATCCTCATCCCGTATAAGCTCTGCCGCCTTTGCACCAAAACGGCTTGAAATAACTCTATCATAAGGAACAGGGCTTCCGCCTCTTTGGGTATGACCCGGTACTGTTACTCTTATATCTGCACCACTGTATTCCTTTATCTGGTCAGCAATCTGGTATGCAACTGACGGATATTTTTCTGCTGCCGCTGCGATAGCCGCTTTTCTTTCTTTCTTTGAAAGGCTGGCAACATCCTTGGATATTGCTCCCTCTGCCACTGCAAGAATCGAAAATCCTTTTCCTGCTTTTGAACGCTTATCAAGTGCCTTACACACCTTCTTGATATCGTATGGTATCTCAGGAATCAGTATTACATCTGCACCTGAAGCAATGCCTGCGTGAAGCGTAATCCATCCAACCTTATGTCCCATAACCTCAATGATAAATATTCTGTTATGTGATGCTGCTGTTGTATGAATACAATCAATTGCCTGTGTTGCAATATCAACTGCACTTTGGAAACCAAATGTCATATCGGTTCCCCATATATCATTGTCTATTGTTTTTGGAAGACCTACTACATTCAAGCCCTCCTCACTCAGAAGGTTTGCCGTTTTCTGTGAACCGTTTCCACCTAATACAACAAGACAATCAAGCTTGAGCTTCTTGTAAGTTTCTTTCATTGCCTTAACCTTGTCAAGACCATCCTCTGTAGGAACATTCATCATCTTAAATGGCTGTCTTGAGCTTCCAAGAATCGTACCACCTTTTGTCAATATTCCTGAAAAGTCCTCAGCTGAAAGTTTCTTGTAATTTCCGTACATAAGGCCCTTGTACCCTTCAAGGAAACCATACACTTCAACTTCCTTAAAGCATCCGTAAAGACCTTTAACAACTCCACGCATAGTTGCATTAAGTGCCTGACAATCTCCACCGCTCGTCAACATACCAATTCTCTTCATAGTACATACCTCACTTTCTTTTGACCTTAAATGCCAAGACTATATAGTTATTCTTCCTTCCAATGCACGAAGAAGCGTCACCTCATCAATACATTCCAAATCTCCTCCCACCGGAACACCACTTGCTATTCTTGTGGTTTTTATACCCGAAGGTTTTATAAGCTTGGATATGTACATAGCTGTTGCCTCGCCCTCAACACTGGAATTTGTAGCTATAATCAACTCCTCAACATCCTGCTGCTCAAGTCTCACTATAAGCTCCTTAAGTCTTATATCTCCCACACCTATTCCAAGCGCCGGATTAATAACACCATGCAGAACGTGATATACCCCGTCATAACGGGCAGTTCTCTCATATGCTGCTAAGTCTCTTGGAGACTCTACAACCATAATGAGTTTATGATTCCTCTTTTCAGACGCACATATCGGGCATTCTTCCCTATCTGTTATAGTATAACATGTTTTACAATATTTAATGTTTGTTTTTGCATCTACAATTGCATGCGCCAGATTTCTGGCTCTGTCTTCCGGCATATTTATAATGTAAAATGCAAGCCTTTGCGCTGTTTTTCCTCCTATACCGGGCAATCCCGACAATTCGGATATCAGCTTATTAACCTGTCCTCCATATACATCCATCAGAAAGGAAATCCTCCGCCTATACCGCCGGTTATTTTGCCCATTTGAGCCTTTTCATCTTCACTCTGCATCCTTATTGCTTCATTTACCGCTGCCATAACAAGGTCTTCCAGCATTTCTATATCGTCCTTATCTACAACTTCTTCATCAAGGTGAAGCTCTGTGATTTCTTTCTTTCCATTTATCTTAACCTTAACGACTCCGCCTCCTGCTGTTGACTCGTATTCCTTTTCCTCCAGCTCTTTTGTCGTTTCTTCCATCTGCTTCTGCATTTTCTGAGCCTGCTTCATCAGATTGTTCATATTTCCCGGCATCATGCCTCCTCCGGGAAACCCTCCTCTTTTTGCCATGTTGTTTTCCTCCTAATATTTAAATTCTATATTATTAAAATGTATCTTTGACAAATCCCAATCTTTTATATCAGAGTTTTGGTAATCCTTTTGCTTTATTGTCCTCACAGCAACCTTAACATTTCTCTCTGTAAACTCCGCTATAGTATCCGCAAGGGCATCTAAATTTGACTGTTCCTTAAAATACTGAATGGCGAGAAAATTTTCAGGGCTATCCGTAATTACCAAATCGATTGTACCCGCTGTTTCCCCCGGGACAATACTCGCCATATCAAGATATGTTCTCTCCATTCTCATAAGCGATGTTTTAATATCCCGCCATGCGGAAACAATTCTCATAATTTCCTTGTAATCTGCGTCCTTATATTTTTCTTGATAGTTTTTAAGTACCTTTTGACTCTGTGTATCTTCACCGGAATCCGTTTTGCTGTCTTCGTCACTATCTGTTGATTCTGATACGGCATACTCTGTTACCGTTTTTTCCATCCCTGCCACATTTTCCGTCACATGCACAATCTGTCTGTCCGCTCCTGATTCAACAGCCGAAAGCTTCTCCTCAAGCTCCTCAATCCTCTTTATCATCGCATCATATCCCTGCTGCATCTGGGGCTTTATCATTTTTATGACAGCAACCTCTAACACTATTTTTTTTGTTGTGGACCGGTTTATTTTTGTGCCTGCCTCCTGAAGTATATTTATATAATTAATCAAATATCCCTCTGACAGCTTGTCGCCTAACTCTATGAGCACAGGAACATTCTCCGATGTAACATCCACAGTCATTTTAGGATTCAGCTTAAGAACAAGTATATTTCTTATGAAGCCGGTAAACTCATTTACAATTTGTGTCAAATCCTTTCCATTCCATACAGCATCATCCACAATATCTATGGCAGTGAGTGTATCTCCTGTTAAAATAGCGTTGATAAGCTTTATATATATGTCAATATCCACAGCCCCAACCGTCTCAAGTACCTTGTCATAGGTAAGCTTTTCTCCCAGATTGAAGGCAATACACTGATCCAGTATACTTAACGCATCTCTCATGGAGCCATCTGCCGCCTTTGCGACATATTCCAATGCATCTCTGGTAGCTTCGACATTTTCCCGTTCTATAAGCTGGGTTAACCTGTCGGTTATTGTCTCAATTGATATTCTTCTAAAATCGTACCTCTGACACCGCGACATAATAGTAGCCGGAATCATGTGTGCTTCTGTTGTTGCCAGAATAAATATTACATACTCCGGTGGTTCTTCAAGAGTTTTAAGAAGAGCATTAAATGCCCCCTTAGACAGCATATGAACCTCGTCTATAATGTAAACCAGATATTTTCCCTGAGTTGGTGAATATTGAACTGCACCATTAATCTGCCTGATATTGTCGACACCATTATTTGATGCCGCATCAATTTCAATCACATTCATGGAATTGCCTGCCGAAATGGCTTTGCAGCTCTCACATTCATTACATGGGCTTCCGTCTACGGGATGCTCACAGTTTACTGCCTTTGCCATAAGCTTTGCCACAGTCGTTTTACCGGTTCCTCTTGTCCCACAAAAAAGATATGCATGACCTATCCTATCATTTTTTATTTGATTTTTCAGGGTAGTAACAATATGCTCCTGCCCTTTTACCTCCTGAAATTCATCAGGACGCCACTTTCTGTATAACGCCATGTAAGACATATGGCAACCCCACTCTCAACGTCTATTTTTCAAATTTAAATATTTGGTCTAACATTCTAAGTGTCTTAAAGTTTCCTTTTGCTGTAATCTCACCAGACATAAAGCCCTTTTGGAATGTAAGCCTGCCTGCAAGAATTTTCTTCATAAGGTCACTGTTTAACTTCATCTTTACATCGGAATCCTGCATTTCGCCATATTCACAGTAAAGCTCATTTCCTGCATCAATAATAAGATTTTTACCCAAATCAGAAATTATAATAACATATTTTGCAGCAAAATCCTTTTCCGGATGATAATGGGTATGAAATGCTTCTATGAAATCATCTTCATATGCCCGTTCCTGCTGTCCCTCACCGCCAAGCATCTGCTTAAACATTGCTGCCAGCTCCTCAATATCTTCTTTTTGTTTTTTAACATAGCCGTCATCCGCAACAAACTTGGATAACTGCTCGCTCTCCTGAGGTGTAAGCTTGATATTGTTCGTTTTTATTATATTATTTTTTACTGCAATATTACTTGTAGGCAGCTTAACTGCCTTCTTGTTAATACTTCTGTAAAGGTTTTCCGCCGTCTTTTCTATAAGTGCAAGATATGCCGGATTACGCTCAAATACCTCATGGCTGTCCACATAGGAGGCAAGACCGTTCATGGATATACCGCCAAGAACATCCCATGCCTTGCGAAGTGACATCTCTGCTTCCTGTTCTCCATATGCCGTAGCAATAACAATAGGCAACATATACAGATTGGAAATTTTTTCCTTATCTCCATAAAGCCAACACATATCTAAGAACTGTTGCATATAACCTCCTATACCAAACCACTCAAGGCTTACTGCAAGTATAACACCATCACAATCCTTAAGTGTATTAGGAAGCGTAGCAATACCACTTTTATCCTCGTACATATTATATCTGGTTACTTCAACACGAAGCTCCTCAAGTACCTGTATAACCTTGTCTATAACGAACAATGTCGGATCCTCAAGCAAGCCTCTGCCACCGTAATATACATTAACTTTCACTTTATCCACCTCTTAAAATTAGTCACATATACTTTAATATAACAAAAATAGCCTTTTTAGTAAAGGCTATTTAACGAAGAATTCCTCATTGGCAAATGATATTACGTCTCCCTGCCGCAATATTCGACCTTCTCCCGGTCCTAAACGTTCGTAGTTTAGAAATGTTCCGTTTGTAGAATCCGCATCTTTAATTATTATTTCATCACCCTGTTTATATATACATGCATGAATACGGCTTATCTGATTGGTGGTCAACCTGTAATCTGACTCCCGTTTTCCACGTCCTATAACAATCGTATCACTATAGTCATTAAGCTCTATAGATGAAAGTGCACCATTTGTCAGTGGAACAAGCCCTGTAATCTTAGCCTCCTCCTTATGTTTGGTTTTTTTATCCGGTAATATACATTCTACATCCTTTATTTCTTTCAGTACTTCCTCCCTGAATTGTCCAAGAGATACGGTATCTCTGCAAATCATGTCATAAAGCCCATACATATATACAAGACCCGGTCTGTCCCGATGATCAAACCTTTTCATAAGTGTCTCAAGTAAAAGTCTTATCTGTGTCTTTATATCCCTACTGTATCCGGGAACATATATAAGCCCTATATTCCTTACATCTGCCCTATACAAAATATATTGTGGTTCCAATACAAGGTCTTCTGCGTCAAGAAGATATTTTTCAAGACTCACTATACACTCACATATCTGTGAAAATATAAGTCTGAGCATGGCTCCATCCAGTCTGAGCTTATAAAGTACACGTTCTAAAATATAAGATGTACCTGTCAGGTATTTGAGCCATATCTCACCATCTATTTCACCGCTTGAAGGTCTAAGCATATATGGTATGTTATTTTCTTCAATCATAGGCAGCTTGTAACCTGATGAAGATTCTTTAAGCTCTTTCAGACTCCCTATTTTTATATCCACATAATTTTCCAAATCACTACTCCTGAAATATATCTCCATAAGCCTGCCATCTCCTTAATCGTTCCGTACATTTGTTGTATTCCGTACAGTATAAAACAATCTGATTACTATATCCTAATATTCCCCTTATGTCCTTCGGCTCTGCTTTGACGAATCCTTTTTCCGTATAAAGCTTCCATCTGTTTTCTATATTTATATCCTTATTGTCCATATCAACATCGTATGTATATATTGTGCTGTATGCCATTTGCTGAGCCTTCATATCAACAGATGAATTTACTAAAAGCGCTATGCATAATACAATAACAATGAACACAATCGGCATAACAAGACACATTTCCACTGTAGTGCTTCCACTGTTACAAATTCCCCATTTGAATGTTTTTTTCATTTAATTGTTCCTCCACATCTCATACATGGCGGCAGCTTTCCAATCTCCCTTATGCTGACCTTGTAAACTGTCCTTTTAAGACCACCGCAGGTTCTGTCTGAATGATATGCATTTCCTGTCTGTGTTATGTAAACAAAACTTGTATAGTCATCTCCGCAAAATTCACAAGGCCGCAATCCCCTGTCACCTGCAATTTTCCTGCTTACATTTGAAACAGACAACGACAGATGCGTACAACTTCTGCTCAAATGATATACATCCCTGTTATCCGTAACATACACATATGTCTCACTCTCATATTCGTTTTGCTCTGAATTATTTTTATTGCCTATATATGCACGCTGCGTAATCGTATATTTTTTTCTTTCATTAAACTTATCAAAAAAAGGCACTTTGATATTCAGCTTATAGCTCACATGAAGGACAACATTGTAATTATCATCCAAATAATTTGAACCGGAAAAATCCACTCCTGATATTCCACCTGTTACATATCTTCCCACAAGTTCTTCATTGTCCAGATATTTTTTAAACCGATACTCTGTTATCAGCTTATTTCCATTCCCTATATAAGAATACTCTGCCAGATATTCCGCTGTTTCCGATGCCGCTTCAAATATCAGATTTTCTGCAATTTTACATTGACAAAAGCTATACAATGCCAACATGGCAAACAAAAATATCGGAAGTATAAGAGTAGCCTCAACAACTGTGTTTCCTTTATTATTCTTAAACTTTTTCATACATCCTTTTATGTCATCTGTCCTAACGCCCCTGCCCTTCGTATAGTTTGCACCCGGAGAGGATTTTTTTAAGATGGCAGGACAGGAAACGTTAGGACAAATGACATTAATAACCTCCCTGCTGCCTGATACTATATTCTTTTTCTCCATATGTCATTTTAAAATCCACCCTCAGGCCTGTTGCCCCATTTTCAATATCAAAATCAGTGTCTTCAACGCTTGCATTCATATCCATGAGGTCCAGCATCCTAAAATATGTCCGATTCATATTTATAGCAAGGAGCATCATAATATAATCCTCATAACAGGTTCCATCCTCATGCCCTTTGCCCTCATATATGCTTTCACCCAAATGATTTATATCCGTTATCCAGCTTTCATTGCTTTTCATAAAAGGTATTTTTTCACCCTTCATCAACACCCTTACGTCTGCAATCCCCTCCACATATGACCAACACCCTGCTATCAGAACCTTGTAAACCGATGCAGGTATTTTGGTCTTAACTGCAAGGCTCCTTGCGATTTTCATTACCTTTTTCATTCTTGCGCCATCAGAAATAAGATACACATAATTTTGAGGGAAACGCAGTAAAACGATTCTAGCCACGGTTTTTTCCAAATTTTTTCGGTCAGTATTTTTACCACTCACAAGATATTCAAGCTCATAGCTTAAAACAGAACTGTCATTTATATCTGTGTTAACAGCACAGTTAAAAACCTCCACACTGTATGCCAGACCGCATGCTGATGACAACAGACCATCCTTCCAGCCCTCCTCGGATTTCATATCCTTAACCATATCCTTGCAATCATCAAATTCCATATTGATGTTTACCATATCCCGAATGTTCCCTTTCCTTTTGTTGGAAATGCATTCATCCAGATTAATTTGAGCAGCACTGATCTCCATGTCCTCCGGAATTACGAACCAAAGCAATCCAACGTTATTTATTGATTTCGTAAAATTTCTCGGATCTTTTACACTACCTCCCTCTTTATTCTCATTTTCTTTGTTCTCGTTTTGTTTGCTCTGCTCAGATGTATCTTTGTTTTCATCCTGTTTTGTTTCCTGCTCTTTTATTTGGTTTATTTCCTCCTTCTTTATTTTTTCTTTAGCCTCACGTTGTTCCTTGTCCCTTGCTTCTATATCATTAACAACCTCATCCGGCAACGTATCGTTTCCCTCTCCTACTTTTTCCATAATCTTATCTGCCTCATTTTTTATGACTGCATATTTTGTATAATCCTCAATCTGCTTTTTTAACTCGGCACATTCATTCTGCCATATATATGTATAATCACTAACCACAGCCTGTTCTATGGCAAAGCTTTTGCCCAGCCTTCCGGATATATTATTTTCAAGTCTTTGCTCGATGTCAGCTTCACTTAATCCTCCTAACGTTTTATCAAAAAGGAGAACATGATAATGTTCAAATATGTAAGTGTTGTATTCAGCCTTTATATCTGATATCACTCCTTTCGTTGCTATAGCCGCCTTTTCTTCCGCTGACAATCTGTTAATTATACTTATAACAGTCATAGCGACCAAAAGTATTCCGCTCATAATCAGACATAAAAACACTGTTATCTGTCCACTATTTTTCATGTTCTCCTCCTATTCCTCCTATTACCTTTATTTATCCAATGTTGTGAGTTTTATAAGGCATTTATGAGTATATATCACTGGCATCTGAATTTATGGATCTCCAGATATTCATAACCAATGCCTTAATCTGCTTTTGAAATATAGCGACCATGGCAATCAGAACTACCATAATTAAAATGACCTCCACAACACCCATACCATCTTCGTCCACCATAAACCTTTTTATCATAACGTGTACCTCCATTTTTTCTTAGTTATAAGCTCACCAGAACCGGAGTAACTATTATGAGCATCACAACAAGAAGCATTACAACCATAGGAATTAAAAGCTTCGTGGAAGCTTCCTCCCCCTTTTTCTTCACATTTTCTTTTTTTATTTCCATCGAGACGATGACTTCATTTTCCATAAGCTTAAGCAGATCCTTCGTTCCTATTTTTAAATTTCTGCTTATCTGATGCATAAGCCGTCTGTAGGCCACGGGTCCTAATCTTTGTCCCAGTTCCTCATAAGCCGTACACTCATCTAAGCCGGAGTCAATTTGATTAATTGCATGCTCCATCTCTAAAACTAAAACATTCTTTTCTTTATTCATTTTAATCATCCGACATATCCCTGATTTCACCGTCAAACCTGCACTCAGAAAAAGCCATAAACTATTTACAAACTCAGGATACAAATCCATTAGCACCCTATTTCTATCACTGATTCTTTTGCGTTTATCTACAGCTTCTCCAAGTGCAAAAATAATACAAAAAATAAAACCAAACGTAAAAATTTGAACAGATGTATTGTTTGTTTCCTGCTGTAATGATATCTTAACTCCGGATATTTCATCCGGAATTTGTATCTCCCTTTGGTTACGATTCTCTTTCTCTAAATTGTCAAGTTCCTCCTGCACCTTCTCCAGAACTCCCGGTTCACCCATAGGTTCAATTCCAAGAGTATATTCGTGACTATTTATATAATCTCCATATTCCAATATGGCAGTAAGCGTAACATACTTTTTCACATCAAGCTTTTCCCTGTGCACCTGTCCGGTTGAGGCAACGATATCAGGCTCACTTATCATCCATGTAAGCTCAAAATGCTTCTGACGCTCCTCCGGAATACATATGTCATAATAAACATGCATCAAATCTGTGTTATCACCTACAAGCTCATTCTCATACTCTCTAAACAGCTTTTCACTTTCCTCATAAAATTCTGAAGCTGTATATTCCAAAGGCAAAACCTCATAATTTAGCTTGGTGTTGTCCCCTTGATAATCCATGTTTATTTCATATTCCTTCGTCTTTCCGCCATATCCGTCCCTTGATATAAGATTGCTGCTGTCATCCCCCTTTCTGTCCACTATCGCAGCAGCAAGTGACAGGAGATTAAATATAAAGAAGAAAATCAGACATAGCACCACCCGCTTTTTCGTAACTGGCAATGGGCAAACAACGTGCTTCCTGACAAATTTAGATTTCTTCACGCCTCCCTTATATTTACTGAAATGATGCCTGCTTATAATAACAAGAAATATATACAAAACAAGCACTAATATGTTTACTGTAATCATATTGTTCCTCCATGTTGATTTAACTTAATAATTGCAGGCACTACACGGTTATTGTGGTGATTCTATCGATTGCAAGTGTCATACCGGCTGTTATACCAAGACATACCGTCATAAAAACATGCCCAAACAGACTTTTATATAAGATATCCGAATAGGATACTCCCGTAATCCGAAGATATAACATAATCATAAATGGCATAACAGTCATTATTTTTCCTTCCAGCTTTTTAGCTGCAATCATTGTGTTTATCTCAAGCTCTATAGAACTTTTTTCTGCCATGCTAGAGGCAAACTGCCTGAAAATATGAATAATATTTCCTCCATATTTTTTTCCTATAGCCAGCAGGCTTGATAATTGACTTATTTCCGATATTTCGCTCTTATCCCCCAACTCTCTCATAACCTCATCGATACCACTTCCACAGGAAATTTTATTTAACATGAGTTTAAGCTCATCTTCCATATAATTTTGTTCCTCTGCACTCTCAAGCTCATCCAGTACATAGGAAAATGCATTTTCTATAGAATACCCTGCTGATAAAGCCGCCGATAATCCAACCACCACATTTTTAAAATCCTCACGCAAGCTTCTTTTTTTATCATTTTTAAATAAAACCAGTCTTTTTTTGTGCAGATATATCAAATATGGCTGCAACAAAAGCACTCCCCACCATTTGTCATAAAACAAAAAGCTGCATATTACACCTATAGCACCAAGCCTTACAAGCTCCACTATGTACCAGCCTACCCCCGGTGTGTAAAGCTTATATTTCACTCCATACCTCCCTATATTGATTAATCAGTCCTGCACTCATAAGCTTTGAAGTGTTAATCAAATCATTTACCTTTTTCATACTACCTTTCACTCTGGCATCCCCTTCTGAAAGCTCAACAAACTCAAATAGCTTGTTTAAATTTACATTGCCATCAAACATTTTACACACCTCCTCTATGTCAATAACCCGCCTTGTCTTATCTCTGAGCCTACCCAAATGGATAATAATATCTACAGCGGAAGCTATTTGCATCCTCACAGCAGTAAGAGGTATATCCATTCCCATAAGAACCATCGTCTCCAGTCGGCTTACCATATCTCTTGCTGAATTTGCATGTCCTGTGCTTAAGCTTCCATCATGACCTGTTCCCATTGCTGCAAGCATATCTATAGCTGCCTCATCTCTCACCTCCCCAACTATAATTCTGTCAGGCCTCATCCGAAGACTTGCCTTAATCAGATTTCTTATTGTAATTTCATTGTCACCCTCAATGTTGGCCCCCTTTGCTTCAAGGCGCACCAGATTTTCCACGCCCTGAATTTGCAGTTCTGCCGAATCCTCTATAGTTACAATCCTTTCATCTTTAGGAATGAAATCTGACAGTGCATTTAAAAATGTTGTTTTTCCCGAACCTGTTCCTCCCGAAATAAATATGTTGTATCCTGCACGAACCAAAAGACTTAATATATCTGCAACTCTTTTATCTATGGAACCCATTTGTACAAGGCGTTCCATTGTGATTTCGTTATGAGGAAACTTCCGTATTGTCAGAACCGGTCCACCGAGTGACACTGGATTTTGAACAACGTTAACTCTTGAACCATCCGGCAGTCTTGCATCAACTATAGGACTTGATTCATTTATCCTCCTGTTACATCCTGCAACTATTTGTTGTATAACCGTATGTAACTTGTCCTCACTTTCAAAATGCTTATCTGTCCTTAAAAGCCTCCCTTTTTTTTCTACAAATATATTATTCGCTCCATTAACCATAATCTCACTGATTTCATCATCCTCAAGAAGCTCTGTAAGTATATCCAGCTTTCTGAGCGAATTGAAAAGCTCCACCCTGAGTCTTACCTTCTCCTTTAAAGGAATATAGGTTTTTGTACTCTCCTCAATGATGCATCTATCTATCACCTGTCCAATATCCTTGTCTGTAAGCGTAGCAGTCATATCAATATCAAGCATTATCTTGCTTTTCAGTTTTTCCTTTAATCCGGTATTATCCACACCTATTCCCACCTCCCCACGGTCTTAAAATTCAAAGTATAAGCTTGCCTATATCCTCCTCCGCAATATCACTTGATGTTAATTCAATATATTTCATCTTTTTTTCCACCTCCTTACCCATTCTTTCTTTTATCAATCTTTTAAAATTATTGAGTTTACACATGCTTGTCTCATCCCCTTTATACGGAACAATCACACGGTCAAATATATCCAGCATTTGAAGGCTTGTGAGTGAAGTCGTTCCCATATCCACAACTACATTTTTGAAGAATTTCTCCTGTTCCATAAGTGCCTTTAGCCAACTCAGCATTTTGAAGTTTATTTGTCTGTCAAGATATGTAATTGTTCCGATAAGCCTGATATACCCTTCCCTGTTTTTTTCCGATACCCCAAGTCTCTTTAGGAGCTTAATGATTTCCTCGCTTTCCGATGCGAGGTAGTACATAAAAAGCTCTCCATCCTTAAGTTCATCCTCCCTGGGCATGCAGCTTATATAATCCTCCAAATCTATGTAAAGACTTCCTGTAAGATATTTACAAATGCATTTTGCAAGGGTCGTTTTTCCACACCGCCCTATAGGTGAATAAATACAAATCCACGATGACTCTTTTACACAGCTTCTTCTACCAAGCATATCCATAATCGATTTCCCTATTGTATCTGCGCTTTGATACTTATATATTCCATCTCCCACATTTCTTTGCTCCAACAGGAAAGCGATTGGTATGTCACGCTCTGTTTCAGGCTTCTCTCCACCTACCAGCAACATATCCAGATTATTACCTTGAGTATATTCCTCCACTGCTGCTTCCGTTGAAAACACTGCCGCCTTCAGTGGAATATCTTCATGACCATTTAAATATTCCATGAGCTTTAAATTGTAATGAAAATCTCCTCCGCATATACCAATTTTATAATGATACATATACACCTCCCAAAGCTTTGGCAAATAACCCTTTTAAAGCAATGAACAGATGCCATATACCATAGTGGCAATGAAAATCGGAACAGACATATGTATTTTTGTCCTATTCATAAAAATCCCTCCTTTTCTCAGACACAACACTATTCCATATACCGCTGCTAAGACAAACGAAACCGCTACTATGATAAATACCCTGTAACATATGAATGATCCGATTGCCGCAAACAGCTTTATGTCTCCTGCCCCTATGACATTTAACACATACAAAACCATAAATATAACTATAGGAAGCACAATTCCTGCAATGCTGTTAATTATACCGTCTGCCCCTTTCGCAATAAGACTGTATGTAAGTCCGCAAATGCAGCCGCAGCCTGTCAGCCTGTTTGGTATGCAAAAGGTTTTTATGTCATATATAACAGCCAGCCCTGACAAAACTGCCAGAAATGCAAATACTATTTTTATCACTCCTCACTTTCGTAGCTGTTCTAAAATTAAAATAGGTAATAAATATGAATATTCAATTGAAAATTAGAATGTGATCCCAAGATAGCCGAACACTATCTCTCGAACACAATGATACTATAACACAGAGTTTTTAAATATGTAAAGCGACAAATTGTATTCTAAAAATATACAATTTGTAAAAAAGGGAGACCGCCGCACGAAGAAAAAATGTATTGTAGTAGAATTTTTCTCCGTACAACGGTCTCCAAACACGCTTTTGCTTTTCGCGTTGTTTTACATTATGTAAGCCATATTATTTTTCTTTGTAGTTGACAATCTCGTCAATAAGCTTCGGAAGCTTCTCGTCCATGTCATCATCTGAAAACTGGCAGGTTCCAACCTTTTTGTGTCCGCCACCGCCATATTTAAGCATGAGACTTCCAACATCAACATTTGAAGTCTTGTTAATTATGCTGTAACCAACAGCAGCAGAGCAGCCATGTCCACCCTTACCGTTTACAATCCAGATAGAAATATTTTGTTCCGGATAGAGGCTGTATATATAAAACCTGTTTCCCGTATAAATTGGTGTTACTCCTCTTAAATCCGAAATGATTACATCCTTCTCAACCCTTGTATGAGCCAATACCATCTCTCTGAACTTTTCAGTCTGTTCTCTGTATACCTCAATTCTTTCGACTACATCCGGAAGATTTAATATCTCTTCTGTGGACATAGTACGACATGCGTCAATAAGCTCCTCCATAAGCTTGTAGTTTGGAATGGTAAAATTTCTCCATCTTCCAAGTCCTGTTCTTGGGTCCATAAGAAATCCTACAAGAATCCAACCCTGCGGATTCAGTATTTCATCCACGGTAAGGTTTCCGGAATCAACTTTATCAACAGCTTCCATCATGTCATCAAATTGTGGAAATCTTTCCTTGCCGCCATAATATTCATATATAATCCTGGCGCACGATGGTGTAATTCTGCTCTCACCTTTATATTTGCCCTCAAGCTGGTTTCTCTCAAACTCACTTGAATGATGGTCAAACCAAAGACCACAGCCCTCGACATACGGTACATTTGCAAGGCAGTCATTCTCGTCAATAGGGACAAGACCATCCTGTAAATCCTTCGGATGTGCAAAAGTCCAATGATCAATTATTCCCGCTTCCTTAAGCAAAGCTCCACATGCCAATCCATCGAAATCTGAACGTGTAACTAATCTCATATCATATCCCCTTTACGTATATTTTTTTCCCACTAGAACATATAGTGTAATGATATAATATTTTATTCTTTTTTTCAAGAATAATATGGAGGTTGTAATGCAGTTCCTGCTATATGTATCAAAATATGCCATTCCTCTCATAATCGGTTATATAGTTTTTTACGGAATATCACATAAAGTTCAAGTTTATGAGGTATTTTTGGATGGTGTACGCGAGGGGTTTAAACTCGTTATTGATATTGCCCCAACACTTGTAGGACTTCTGGTGGCCGTGGGCATTTTCAGGAGCTCCGGTGGCCTCTCAGCCTTGTGCAGCATATTTACCCCTCTTGCTAATATATTCAGAATACATCCCGAAGTATTTCCTATATCCATAGTGCGGCTGTTTTCCTCCTCCGCAGCAACAGGAATGGTTTTAGATATTTTTAAGACATACGGACCGGATTCGGTCATTGGAAATACGGTTTCTGTACTTATGAGCAGCACAGAAACAATTTTTTATACAATGTCCGTTTATTTTCTGGCAGTCGGAGTTACAAAAACCCGTTGGACACTGGCAAGCGCTCTTCTCGCTTCACTTGCCGGAATCATCGCAAGTATTATTCTGGGCATGCTGATGTAATTCGTCTCCCTGCCTTGCACCAAGCTCTTTCATCCTCTTGTGGAAGGAATTTAACACTGCTCTTTTATTTGCTGACCACTTAGGTGCAATCAGTATTTTCTTGGGGCCATCCCCCGTAATTCTGTGAATTACAATGCTTTGGTCTATATTCCGCAGACACTTTATTGCCAATTCTATATATTCATCCTGAAGAAGCACCTTAAAGCTTCCTGCAATATAATCATCCGCCATATCGGTTCCGTTTAAAACATGAAGCAGCTGCAGTTTAATGCCATTGGGCTCATTTTCTTCCGTTTTGGAAATATCACTTACATATCTCACCGTCTCGAGCATCATATCTTTCGTTTCTCCCGGAAGCCCAAGTATTATGTGGGTGATAAAGGGAATTTTCAATGCTTTAAGATTTTTTACTGCATCATTATAAACATATAAATCATAATGCCGCCTTATATATTGGGCTGTTTCCTGATGAATTGTCTGTAATCCAAGCTCAAGCCAGATAAATTTTTCTGCAAACTGCAGCTTTAACTCCTCCAGAAGCAAAAGCACATCCGATCCAAGACAATCCGGTCTTGTTGCTATTGATATTCCAATAATATGCTCATGAGTAAGTGCTGATGTAAAAAGTCTTCTCATATCATCCACGTTACCATAGGTATTTGTAAATGCCTGAAAATATATTACCAGTTTTTTTTCGGATAATTCATCAATTGAGGCAAGTGCATCAGACAGACCGACAGCAAAATCACCACTTCCTCCTGCACTGCAAAAAACACACCCACGGGTGTCAAGGCTTCCGTCCCTGTTTGGACATGTAAAGCCTGCATCAACTGCAAGCTTATAGCACTTTTCACCATAGGTGTGCTTAAAATATGCATCTAAAGAATAATACGGCTTTCCAAGCCAGTCAATATCTGTCATTATTTTTTCCTTTTTACGGTTCTATAACGATTTGTGTGAGATAAATTTATTCTACTGTTCCGAACACAAACAGAACAAAAAAGCTATCATAAGCGATAAACAGGTAATCAAAAGCTTCATAGAGATATACATTGCCAAAAAGAACAGCATTGTTATCGTTTCGGTTCTTTGGAACATAACAGCAAGCCGGTTTTCCCAAATACCAATTCAACGATTGAAAAAACTCATCAATATTTTTGTCAAGCTGAGCGTTTGAAGAATATTTAGCAAACATTTTATGTAGTGCATCAATTGTGGTTTTCTCATAATCTTCCGATGAAAAATTAATAGCATCAATCTGCTCATCATCAACACGAAAATCGCTGTTATTATAGCTACGAAATCTGTTTTGAACTGCCCTGCTTAACGCTGAAAAATCGTTGTTTTCTGCAAAGAAAATATCAGCCTCCATTGCATATACAGAATCGCACATCATAGAAAGATTATCGGACAGAACATCAACAACTCCTGCGAGAAATCCCACATCTCCATTTTCTTTTTCAAATTCATAATAATCCTTACTCATAACATTACGTTCATAATAATTTTATATTACTTGCCGTTAAATTACATTTACCACTCATACCTGTGAAGCTGTCCTTGCCCCTCAAGGCACGGAAATCCCTGTTGCCTTAACGCCTCATACAAAACAATGGCAACGGAATTGGAAAGATTAAGGGAGCGCTCCTCCGGCATCATTGGAATACGCACACAGTTTTCCTTATTGCCAAGCAAAAGCTCCTCGGGTATGCCTGCACTTTCCTTGCCAAACATTATATATGCGTCCTCCTCATAGGAAACATCCGTATATTTCTGCTTGGATTTTGTGGTTGCCATATATATTTTCGCGCCTTGATTTTTTTCAAGGAAGTCCTCGTAATTAATATAAGTAATCACGTCAAGCTTGTGCCAATAGTCCAAACCGGCACGCTTAAGCATTTTGTCGTTTATAAGAAAGCCCATAGGCTCAATCAGATGAAGCCTTGCACCCGCTGCAACACAGGTACGTCCAATATTACCTGTATTTGCGGGCATCTCAGGCTCTAATAAAACTATATTAAGCATTTATTTATTCCTAAGCCTCGTTATAAAATTATTGATTCTTCCCATGGCTTCCTTTAATTCATCAATGGAATATGCGTAGGATATACGAAGAAAGCCCTCTCCGCAGTCACCAAATGCAGTTCCCGGAACTACCGCAAGCTCCTCCTCCTCAAGAAGTTTTGTGGCAAATTCGTCACTTGTAAGCCCAAACTCCTTTATGCATGGGAACATGTAAAAGGCTCCCTTAGGCTCAAAGCACGGAAGACCCATCTCCTTAAATGTTGCAAGAAGAAAATGACGCCTCTTATCATAGGATTCCCGCATTCTCTCAATATCCTTGTCTCCATCCTTTATTGCTGCAATGGCGGCATACTGGCTTGTAGTAGGTGCACACATAATTGCAAACTGGTGAATTTTCGTCATCTGCTCTGCAATTACATGAGGTGCAAGTGCATAACCCAATCTCCACCCTGTCATGGCATATGCCTTAGAAAATCCATTTATTATGATAGTTCTCTCTTTCATATCCGGCAGAGAACCAATTGTACAATGTTTCTCTCCACCATATGTAAGCTCTGAATATATCTCATCTGATATGACAATAATATCCTTTTCCTTACATATGTCGGCGATAGGCTCAAGGTCTTTTTTTGTCATGATTGCTCCAGTCGGATTACTTGGGAATGCAAGGATAAGAACCTTGGTCTTATCTGTTATAGCAGAAAGAAGCTCCTCCGGTGTGAGCCTAAATTCATTTTCATTCTTTAATGCAATCGTTACAGGCACACCACCTGCAAGCTCAACACATGGCACATACGATACATAACATGGCTCTGGAATGATTACCTCATCGCCCGGGTCAAGCATGGCACGAAGTGCTATGTCTATACCCTCGCTTCCACCTACCGTAATAAGTGCCTCATGTTTGAAATCATAATCCACATCATACTTTCTCTTATACCATTTACATATTTCTTCCCTAAGTTCTAGAAGTCCTGAGTTTGATGTGTAAAATGTTCTCCCTTTTTCAAGAGAATATAAGCCTTCATCCCTTATGTGCCACGGGGTGTCAAAGTCAGGCTCACCAACACCTAAGGATATAGCATTGGGCATCTCACTTACTATATCGAAAAATTTTCTTATGCCTGACGGCTTTATATTTGTTACTGTTTTTGATAATGGATTTCTCATGGTGCAATAACCAACCTTTCATCCTGCTTTACTGCGTCAAAAATTATACCGTGATCCTTATATTTCTTGAGAACAAAATGTGTGGAGGTACTTATAATCGCATCCATCGTTGAAAGCTTCTCAGATACAAATCTAGAAACCTCCTTAAGGCTTGTTCCCTGAAGTATTACCGTAATATCAAAGGCTCCTGCCATGAGATACACAGCGTTAACCTCTTCAAAATTATATATTCTCTCTGCTATTCTATCAAAGCCCTGTCCTCTCTGCGGTGTCACCTTAACCTCAATAAGTGCAGTTACCTTTTCCTCCGCAACCTTATCCCAGTCAATCATTGTATGGTATCCGCAAATGATTTTGTCTTCCTCCATAGCCTTAATGTCCGCTTCCACTGCCGCCTCATCAAGCCCAAGCATTTTGGCTATGTCACATGCCGTCATTTTACTGTCAGTTTCCAAGAGCTTCAAAATCTCAATATTCATGACTTTCCTTCTTTCTTAAAATATATATTAACATGCCTGCTGTAATGCTGACGTGTCATTCTCTATAGTATATTTAGCACCTTATATATTTCATCACCATTTGGCGGTTCTAAAAATCTTTTATCCCCACCAATTGTTACAACTCTTTCTTTCTCGGAAGTAACACTTCCGATTGTGCATGACATTATCCCAACCCTGCCAAGCTCCTCTACCGCTGTCTGTCCATTCTCCACAACAGCAAGCAGAGCACCTGTTCCATCCAGCATATAAGGATTTATATTATAAAATTCACAAAGCTCAACCGTCTCCTGTTTAATCGGAATGTTAAAATTATCAATTGTGATTCCTCTTTTTATTCCTGCTCCAAGTTGCCAAAGAGCACCATACACTCCTCCGCAGGAAACATCATGCATATAACAGGCCCCACGCTCTGCCAAAGCTTTTGCCGCAGGAAACACGCTGTAATCAGCCTCCTGTGCAAGCATACCATCTATATAGCTTTGAGCGAATCTACGTGACAGTTCATCTCTGCATTTTCGTGCTATGAGGCTGGCACCCATAAGACCTGTATGTCCTGTCATAATGATATCAAAGCCCTCTTGAATTTTCTCCCTGCATGGGCAAAATGTGCCTGCCCCGCCATACACTTGTACACAAACACTTGGTACAGCATATGCCGAAGACACCTGTGAATGTCCTCCGAGTATCTGCACACATGCCTGATCAGCAAGAGCATTCAAGCTGCTCATACAGTCTTTTATTTCTTTTTCCGTAACATCAGGCGGCAAAAGCAGAACAATCCTCACACCAACCGGAACAGCTCCTGAAACAGCAAGATTATTAAATGCTTTCGTCCATCCAATGAACGGATCTGCCGCAACAGCCTCCGTGCATATAAGATCCCCATTGAGCCTTACTCTCGCATAATCATTGCCAACTGCCGCTCCGAATGCCACCGCCTTATTTTTCTTTCTGATATGCTTTGTGACCGAACGTGTAAGATAGAGTTCGCCAAGTGAGCCTTGTTCCATACAGCTTTCATCCTTCTTGAAAATTTATATATACTATGTTATTCTTTTTAGAGAAAACTGCTGACCAAAAGGCCTATAATCATTGCAAACACAAGTAACCCTGCAATAATGCCTGAAATTAAACGCTGTTTTTTCTTGTTATTAAAATTAATCATACTTTTACCTCCGAAAGGATTTATTTATATGGGTTTACTGTTTTTCATTTTTGTTATGTCATTTTCACTGACAGTCCTTAGAACTGCAGCAAAATCAGATCGTCGTCAAGATAGGGAAGCAAAGAAGTTCTGGTCCCGTGAACACTCTGCAAATTTCACAAGACGTCAGGATATATCCAGCCTTGACTATTTACAAATACCATTAGACAAGCTTCCACTATACAAATTAAGGTCTCTTGGAATGTCAGACTCTGCTGATAGTCTTACTTCATTGTCAAATGAAAAGATTATAAATCTGTCCAAATATTCGAATACCGACTTGAAGCTGATGTATGGTGCTGCAAATCTTGAAGACCTTACATACTTTGACACAAATTTTACATCCTTAATCCGACTGCTTGACAAAATCGGTAACGAGCTTATAGCTTCCGAACAAATTGATCTTGCAGTTGTTTTTCTTGAATATGCAGTATCAATCGAATCTGATATAACTTCTACATTCACGTCTCTTGGAAACATTTATGCAGAACGAAAACAATCAGATAAGCTTTCTGCTCTCGTAAAAACCGCAAAAGGCATTACATCCCTGTCCGGTCCGATTATAGTAACCAAGTTAAATAATATCAAATAGCCCCTGAAATATCAAGTATATATACCAAGCAGGTAATTTATAAACTGCTGGGCTGTACGCCCTGAAACTCCTCCATGTGACATCTCCCATTTATTTGCCTCCAGCAGAAGTTCCTCCTCAGAAACAGACAACTCCGGATATCTCTTTGCAAGTGTCGTCACAATATTGTTAAATTCCTTTTTGGAAGGCTTTGAAAAGCTTATTGTCACACCAAACCTATTAACTAAGGAAAGCTTCTCCTGCATCGTATCCGACTGGTGAAGTTCCGTATTATAATCTGATCTGTCGTTCCACGTCTCTTTAATTAAATGTCTTCGGTTTGATGTTGCATATATAAGAACATTATCCGGCTTCGTCTCAAGCCCGCCCTCTATGACCGCCTTCAGATATTTATATTCGATTTCAAACTCCTCAAAAGACAAGTCATCCATATATATAATAAACTTGTAATTTCTGTTTTTAATATGTGATATGATAGTTGACAGGTCCTTAAACTGATGCTTATAAAGCTCTATCATCCTAAGTCCCTGTTCATAATACTGATTAATAATTGCCTTTATGCATGTAGATTTTCCCGTTCCGCTGTCTCCGAACAATAAAGCATTGTTTGCTCTTTTTCCTGCAACAAATGCTTCTGTATTGTCTACAAGCTTCTTTTTTTGAATCTCATATCCAACCAGATCATCCAACGCAACCTGCTCTGTGTTATTTATGGCAATAAATGAAATTGGTCTGCCCTCCTCATGACTGATTCGGAATGCCTTATTCAGACCAAACATTCCAACACCGTACTTCTCATAAAAGCCTGTCATAATATCAAATACCTGTTCCACGTTTTTGGCAACACGGATACTGTCACTTATATAACGAACCTTATCACTTACATTTTTGTTGTACATCTGTTCCTTTTTATGCAGTGATTTATAATTTGTTATCGTGGAAAAACAGTCTATTCCAAGCTCTGCCTCAATCTCACTGAAATCATAATGAAACAGCTTCATAAATATTTCGTAATCATTTTTTGCAAATCTGTTTACGGAGCCATCCTTGGCACCTACCTTTTCACAGGTCAGTGTAAATGAATTTTCATTTGTAATCAGTATATATGCCAGATAATCCTGCCATAAATTTTTGTCAAAGCCATAGCTTGTTGCAAGGTCAAGAAGCCTTTTTATCTGCTGATATATTCTACTGATAAGTTCCTCATCACTCTCTTCACCCTTCGCCTTGTCACATAATATTGCTGCTATTTCCTTAAGTATACTGTTTTCACCCAAATCTCTGTATAAAACCAGTTTCGGTATATATCTGTACATTTTTATCGCTCCTCAGTTATTTTTCCTCAGTTATTTTTCCTCATCATTTTCCTTTTTTTCGTTCTGCTGACTTTCCTTCTGTTTTTCTTTTGCCTTTCGTGCAAACATTCTTCTACGTCCCTCCATCAACGGTACAGCATCATCAGGAACTGATTTGCTGTCAACGTCGATACTTTTCTTCTTAAGCTTTCTATAAACGATACTTCTCACATAAGCATATATAACTGAAACAAGTGGAATAAATATGAACATTCCCACAACGCCCATAAGGTTTCCACCAACCAAAACTGCAAGGAGAACCCATATGGCGGAAAGTCCGATATCTCCTCCCACAAGTTTCGGGTATATAAAGTAATTTTCAATAAACTGCAATACAAAGAACAATACAACAAACCAAATCACAAGCTTTGGCGACTCAATCAGTATGAGAAACGCACCAATAAACAATCCGATAAACGCACCAAATATAGGTATAAGCGCAGTAAATGCAATCAGCACTCCTATCGTAACAGGATATGGCAGTCCAATTATAGCCATTACGACGGCAAACATGGTTCCCAAGATAATTCCCTCTCTGAACTGTCCTGTAAAGAACTTTGCAAATGTAGTTGCTGCTAATTTTCCAAACACTAAAAGCTCGTCTGCAGTACCCTCTTTAAATGCAGAATAGCAAATCATTTTGGCCTGTTTTCCGAGTTTCTCCTTTTCCACAAGTATATACATGGAAAAAACCAGTCCTATAAATGTGTTTACAACACCACTTATAATAGATGAAAAAATTGAAAATGTCTTTGTAAGGATTGTTGTGCCATTATCCTTAAACATCGCTCCAAGCTGTTCCCATTTTATTTCTATGTTACTTATTTCCTTTGTAATCTGACTCGTAATGTCAGGATATTTTTCTGAATACCGCTGCACCCATCCAATTATTTCATCAATCATTCCCGGCAGCTTCAGACGTATTGTATCAACAGTGGACGCAACCTCCGGCACAACAACAAATATAACAAGACCCACTACCAAAATTGCCAAAATGTATGTGATTATCATACTGATGATACGTTTGAATTTATACAGTCCGCCATTTTCGTTTTTAAAAAGTGCTGCCTCAATACCACTCATTGGAATATTTATAATAAATGCAATTGCACATCCCAGTAAAAACGGGGTCAACAACGAAACAAGTCCTCCCAAAAGACTGAATATTATCCCCAGATGATTCAGCAGGTATATAAGAATAACCGTAAAAGTTATAATACCCAGTATCGTCTGTATATTTTTCTTTTTTTCGCTCATTGTTCTTTCCTTTCATTTCCTCAATCTACAGTCATCCGCTTATTATGTTATAGAGTACCACTTTTTTTTAATTTGGCAAGAGTTTATTTAACAATACTCTTTAAAAAGGTGATAAAATATTGTACATTAATTATAAACTTTTATACGGAGGAATAAGCCCATGATTACTATTTCCGTTTGCATGATTGTAAAAAATGAGGAACACAGACTTGGAAGGTGCCTTGACAGCCTGACAGGTATTGCAGATGAAATTATCATTGTTGATACAGGTTCCATGGATGACACAAAAGATATAGCCGCAAAATATACAGATAAAATATATGACTTCAAATGGGTTGATGATTTTTCGGCAGCAAGAAACTTTGCTTTTTCAAAAGCAGGCTGCGAGTACATTTACTCTGCCGATGCTGATGAGATAATTGACGAGACAAATCAAGCACGTTTTAAACAAATAAAAGAAATTTTGTTACCGGAAATTGACATTGTCCAAATGAAATACCTGAATATGATGGAAAATAATACAACCTACAACTTTAAAATGGAGCTCAGACCTAAACTGTATAAAAGGCTCCGCACGTTCACATGGACAGACCCTATACATGAAACTGTAATTCTTGACCCCGTAATATATGACAGCGATATCGAGATACAGCACATGGCTGAGGGAAATCATTCCAAGCGGGATATGAAAGCACTGCTCAAATGCTTTGACTCAGGAAAACCATTTTCCAAGAAGCTTCACAGCATGTATGCAAAAGAACTTTTTATTGCTGGAGATGACAACGATTTTGAAGCCGCCAGGCATGTATTTGAAGACACAATTAAGGATAGCTTCCGAAGTGCGGATGAGTATAAGGAAGCCGCATGCGTCCTTGCACGATGTTATAGATTAAATGGTGATATTGACGGATTTTTCAAACTTTGTCTTAAGGATATGGTTACAACTCCATGCTCCGAAATATGCATGGAACTTGGCTACTACTTTTTCGACAAAGAGGATTACGAAGAGGCACATGTGTGGTTTGAAAATGCACACTCGGAGACAGAGAGTATCATATACATCAGAAGCTCTGGAGATCTGCCATTAATAGGGCTTGCCAAATGTTGTACCAAGCTTGCCGCTAAATATGAAAACACGGACAAATACCTTTCACAAATGTACATGAAAGAAGCCCAGAAAAATGCAGAGGCTGCAGACGCCTGGCAATTACCGGCAAACATAGGCTAAAAATCATTTTTTCGACATTAGACTACAATTTAAGCCATCCATTTCTCTTTTAGGCAAATACTTTATATGATATAATATGCCTTGTGGCATGCCCTAATAATTATATTTATATCAGACATACTATTTATATATTATATATTTTCAGGGCTACCTCATGCATGTAGAAATTGTTCGTATAAGGAGATTTGTAGTATGGGACGAAAAGCATCAAAAGCAACAGATAACATATATTATATTTCTCGTATAAAAGCTGCTAAGGAGAATAGTATATATACAAGCCGCGAAAAAGCTGCTCTAAAGCTGGGAATAGAACGAAGCCGTTTAGCACGTATTGAACTTGGTCAGATTGAGCCTTATGCCGAGGAAGTTGATATTATGTCAACCGCATATAACGCCCCACATTTATGTACTGATTTTTGTAACAACATTTGCCCTATCGGTATTCGCAATCTTGAGGAGCAGATAAAACACACGGAACCTGATTCCATAGAGCGTCTCGTACTCCGATTTTTAAGCTCCACACAGTGCATGAGCGACCTGTCAAAGATACTCGTAAATATTACACAGGATGGTGTTATAGATAAAACAGAAATCCATGACCTTCAGGATGTATTTAAAGCCATGGATTCAGTATCTGAAAATATAGAAGCCATCCGTTTCTGGGTTATGAATGACCCTGTTCTCCGTTCATATTTTAATACTGACGTTGAATAGCCTTATATCAGCTTAGCATATTCATATATATCGCGTTTCGATACCCCGCGATCCTTGGCCACCTGTTTGGTGGCTTCTTTTTTGTCCATTCCCTGATTAATATACATGTTAATATGCTCACAAACGTCGGTATTTTCCCACTTTTTAATTGCTTCCGCTGCTATCTCTTCATGGGTTTTCCCTTTTATCACAAGCAAATATTCACCCTTTGGTTCATTTTCTCCAAAATATGCTTCAGCGTGAACTATAGTTGTTTTAAAAAATGTTTCATGTTTTTTTGTAATTTCCTTACACACAGTAAGCTCTCTGTCTCCCAGATATTCGATAAGCTCTGCCAAAGTCTTTCTGAGTCTGTGAGGGGCCTCATATATAACCATTGTTCTAGTTTCTTTCGCAAGCTCCTCCAAAATTATCCGTCTTTCCTTTTTATCTGCAGGCAGGAATGCCTCAAATGCAAATCTCCTTGTGGGCTGCCCTGATGCAACAAGTCCGTTTACAACAGCACAGGCTCCGGGCACAGGCACTACAGATATTCCTATTTCATAGCATTTTTTTACAAGCTCCTCACCGGGGTCAGAAATTCCCGGTGTTCCGGCATCCGTTATTACCGCTATATCTTCACCTGACATTAGCTTTTTCATAAGCTCATCCGCCTTTTCATACTTATTATGCTCATGATAGCTTGTCATGGGTGTCTTTATTTCAAAATGATTCAGCAACTTTATACTGTTGCGTGTATCCTCAGCAGCAATCAGACTTACTTCCTTCAGTATTCTTACTGCTCTATATGTCATATCCTCAAGATTACCTATCGGTGTTGCAACCAAATACAGAGTTCCCATTTTTCCTCCTATCCCGTTATAGCAATTTAATGGCTATATCTTTTTAAAAGCTCGTCAGTATAACCTCCGTCTTGCCCATACACAATAAGGGTCGGTTCAATTTTTATCATGGAGCGTCCACCCTTTACAGATTCAATTAAAACCATGTTAGGCTCCTTGTCAACACTTGGCTGAACCATGCACATTCTTTTCGGTTCCAGTCTGTATGACATCAAAACATGAAATATTTCTGCCAACCGAAATGGCTTATGTACCATTGCAAAGCTACCACCTTCCTTAAGCAGATAAGCGGCCGCCTTTACAACATCCTCCAATGTAACATTTATCTCATGTCGTGCTATATTTAATGGCGACGTCTCATTTTCAAGTCCATGATTTTGGTTTATATATGGGGGATTTGATGTAACCACGTCAAAAGAGGCTGTCTTATATAAGGCAGCCACATCTTTTATATCCCCGTTTACAATATCAATTTTTGATGAAAGCCCATTTAAAATGACACTCCGGGATGCCATATCTGCACTGTACTCCTGAAGTTCAAGTCCGATAAAATGTTCTCCCTTCCCCTGTGCTTCCATAAGCATGGGAATTACACCTGTTCCTGTACCGAGGTCAATAACACTGTCCTTGCCTTTTCCTGACGCAAAATCCGACAAAAGCACAGCGTCCATTCCAAAACAAAATGTGGACGGATTTTGAATAATTCTATATCCCCTGCACTGCAGGTCATCTATCCTTTCACCATCCTTAAGCAGCTTGTCCTCTGGTGGTCGTTTCTCACTACTCATCATCCAGCTTTGACTTTCCTTCCTTGCGTTCAAGTGCCTCAAGCTTCTTAAGCTCATCATCACTAATATCATTATCCGTTTTTCTTCTCTTTGGTTTGAATTTTAATTCATCTATTTTGTATACTTCAATTTCCTTTGTGTCGTCTTCTAATGTAACAATAAGCTTAACATTCTGTCTTAAAACATTGACAGATGCAACCTCGCCCTTCTTTCCATCTATTGTCTTAACAAAATCACCCACATTTGGAAGCTTACTATTTAAATACTCATAAGTATCCTCCTCATGCTTGAGACAGCACATAAGACGTCCACATACACCGGATATTTTTGTAGGATTCAGGGATAAATTCTGCTCCTTGGCCATCTTGATGGAAACCGGGATAAATTCAGATAAATGCTTGTGACAACAAAGCTCCCGTCCACATATGCCTATCCCACCTACTATTTTTGTCTCATCCCTGACTCCTATCTGCCTAAGCTCGATTCTCGTCTTAAAAACAGATGCCAAATCCTTTACAAGTTCTCTGAAATCTATTCTTCCGTCAGCCGTAAAATAAAAAAGCACCTTATTGTTATCAAATGTATATTCCGCATCAATAAGCTTCATTTCAAGATTGTGTTTTTTTATTTTGTCGAGACATATATCAAATGCCTTTTTACTCTTTTCTTTATTTTCCGCATACTTGGCAGCATCCTTATCATCCGCCAGCCTTATTATGGATTTGAGAGGTGATGACATCTGTGTCTCATCAATCTCCCGTATGCCAAGTACAACCTTTCCATATTCTACGCCCCTTGCAGTTTCCACAATAACATACTTTCCCGGTTCAACTCTGTAATTTAACGGGCTGAAAAAATATATCTTACCGTTTTCCCTGAAACGGACACCTATAACTTCCTTCATTTTAATTCTCCTTTAATGTGAGCAATAAAAGCTCCATGGTCACGTCAAAATTAGCATGAACCATTATTCTTTCTTTGGCACGGGCAATTGCATTTATCTTTTCCTCTATGTTCTGAAATGACATTACACCAGCCTGCTTTTTCATAATAGAATACTCCTGCTTAAACAGAAGCTTATCTATGTTGCCCGTAACCTTGAGCATAAGTACATCCCTATACCACATCATCATCAAATCCATGTAATCGTCTATAGAAAGTTTAAACTGCTCAATATGCGAAACTGCTGTGGTCAAGTCATCCACATCCAACTCATGTATTTTTTTGAGAACATTTACTACTGAGTCAACAATCGCACTGTACTCTTCATTTTTGGCAAGCTTAATTGCCTTACCCAAATTACCCTGTGCAAAATCCAGACAAAAATACGCTCTCTCTTCCGTAAGTCCAAGCTCTTTGACAAGGTATTCCAGCATATCACGCTCTCTGATAGGCTTTGTATTCAAAATCATACATCTTGAGCTTACCGTTGGCAGAAGCTTATCCATATTTGATGTAAGAAGCATGATAATTCCGTACTCAGGTGGCTCCTCTATTGTTTTTAACAGTGCATTTTGTGCCTGAACATTCATAAGCTGCGCATCTGGCACAATATAAATCTTGTATTTACTTTTATAAGGTTTTATTCCTATCGATTCTACAAGCTGTTGCCTTATTTCCTCAACGGATATAACATCCGGTTTTTCATGAGTCACTGTTATAATGTCAGGATGATTCATTGTTTCAGCCTGAATACACGATTGACACTTGCCACACGGCTCTGTGCCACCCTCCTCACACTGAAGTGTTCTTGCATACACTCTGGCAAGCATCTTCTTACCGCTATCAACTTCACCATTGATAATATAAGCGTGGCTTACTTTACCCATCTCTATGCTGCCCTTAAAATGTCGTATTATATCCTCGTGTCCAACTATATGCTTAAAAATCATAAGCCACACCTCCTATCAATTATTATGTTGATATATCAATCAGCATACCTCTGATATCATCTATCTTGCCAAGTATTGCAAGATTATCCTTTTCTTCCTTGAGAAGCTCCTCCGCAAGCTCATCAAGATTTTTATCAACCTGCCTTATAATTCCGTATACACGGTGCCTTCCCCGTCTATCCAGAAAATTTTCTCTTGAAAACTCATGGGAACGTGATACTATCTCGTTCATAAATTCCTTGACTGAAGAGCGGTATTTCTTCATGTCCTTTATGTCCATGTGTTTGGCTATACGTGCACCCTGCTCCTCTATATCCTTCATAAGAGCAGAAAGCTTTTCCTGCAAATGGTCTTCCTCAATATTCCTTATTAGGGTAAATTTGAAATCTTCACTCTTAGCACCCGTTGATTTCGGTGCCTCCATCTGTGTAAGCTGTTGAAGCTGGTCAACCTTTATATCCATATTTACCCCTCCTTTCATTGTTTATGTTCATTGATACAATACTAAAATATATATCGTCCAATGAACGGGAATAATCCACTGCTAAAAACATCTCACCTAAATGATTATAGCATCCCAACAGACATTTTACTAGAAAAAATAATAAATATCATTAAAGCATGCTCTCCAGCTTTTTCAAAATAAGCTTATGTATATCTTCTGCAGACTGCGTTGCATCTATGGTATATATGCGGTCAGGTGACATTTTTGCCAGTTCCCTATAGCCATCTGCCACACTTTCATGGAAGCTTAATGTCTCAAGCTCCATACGGTCAAGTTCAGCCTGGTTTTTCTTCCTTGTGATTCCGACTGCTGCGGGCAGGTCAAGGTGTACCGTAATATCCGGCATAACATTTTGTATGGCAAATTCATTTATCTTGTATACAGCTTCTACGCCAAGTCCTCTTGCCATCCCTTGATATACTGCAGATGAATCCACAAACCTGTCACTAATTACAAACTTACCCTCGTCGAGTGCAGGCTTTATAACCTCTGCAACAAGCTGTGCCCTTGCAGCGGCATATAATAGTGCTTCTGTCATATAATCCATTTCCACATATGATTTATCCAGAATAATGTTGCGTACCGCCTCGCTTATCTTAGTTCCCCCAGGCTCCCTTGTAACGAGTATTTCATATCCTTTTTTCTCTAAATACTCCTTAAGGAGTTCAATCTGTGTGGTTTTTCCGGAGCCATCAGGTCCTTCCATGGAAATAAATTTATTTTTCATGTTCTTCTCCTAAAATAAAAAGCTATTGTGCAATCTATAATTTATGGTATAATGTACGCGGACACAATGAGCCAAGCGGCTGCAAAGCAGACATTTGGCGAATGTGCGTGAACCATAATTAAACGAAGTGAAATTATGGTTACCTAAGGTCAAAAATCCATGGAGACGTATCGAAGTGGTCATAACGGGGCTGACTCGAAATCAGTTAGCCGGGAAACCGGCACGCGGGTTCGAATCCCGCCGTCTCCGCTTTTTCCCTATTGAATTTTAATCTTGTACGTAGCTTTCTTCCTGCCTGTATCCTTTGATGTTGCAGTTATCGTTACTGTATGCCCTTTTCCTGCCTTCTTAGTCGTTACCTTTCCATTTGAATTTACTGTAGCATACTTTGTATTGCTAGACTTCCAGTTAAGTGCCTGATAAGTAGCATTCGTAGGGCTAATCTTAGCATTTATCGTGATACTTTTTCCTGCTTTCACCGTTTTCGAACTGGCACTCAGCCTGATTTTTGTTATTTTTATTGCCTGTCTTTTTCCATTATAAAAAATTCCAAGTTTCTTTACTGTGCTGTCCTTAATTGATATACTGTCCCACTTTTTTTTGGTTCCTGCATAATATATTCTTTTAAGCTTCGGACAGAATTCAAACGCATTTTTTCTTATATTTTTTACGCCTGCAGGAACATTTACATATACAAGTGAGGAACACATGGAAAATGTTCCTTCCCGTATAATAGTAACATTTGCAGGAACGGTAAACTTCTTTAAACTGTAACACTCACAAAATGCATATTCCCCAATATAAGTTGCTTTGGAGCAAATTTTTATTGCTTCAAGGCTGTTACATTCCATAAATGCCCCATCACCGATATAAGTAAGTGTTGCCGGAAGTTTAATTTTTTTCAGTTTCTTACATTCCCAGAATGCAAGTTTACCAATTTTTTTCACTCCTGATGGAATGGTCACCTCGGTAACCTTACTGCAATTCCAGAATGCATGATCTCCAATGGCAACGACCTTATATCCATCCAGACTTTTAGGTATATTGACTACCTTTTTGCTTCCTGCATATTTTGTAATGGTTGCAGTATTATTAGAAAGGGTGTATGTGTAGTCTCCACTTTTATATTCCTTTTTGTCTGCCGCCACAGCCATAATTCCATTGTTATTTACTAACAATATTATTGCCATAAACATTACCAATAATCTTTTTTTCATAAGTCATATATCCCCATTCTTTTATGAATTTATTATTTTTGTTTTGCCATTTTCATACTGTTTTTAAACCCTGTTGAAGATTTAAAAAGCTTCTTATATGCCTTATATTTACTTGTCGGGACCTTAATGACTGCTTTCTTATATATTCCATACAGTGCCTTTTTGCCAACAGTCTTAAGCCGCTTTGATTTGATTGTTACTGTCTTAAGCTTTGAACATCCATAAAACGCATTTGAACCTATGCTGTTTATATTGCTTCCCACAGTTACCTTTGTAAGCTTTTTAAATCCCTTAAATGCATTTGCGCCTATTGATGTTATATTAAATTTCTTTCCGCCTATTTTTACGGTATTTCCAACAGTAAGAGATGTAAGCTTTGATTTACTTGTGGTCGTACCTACCAGCGATACTGTTCCCGTTCCGTTTGTGGCAGCATTAGTCACCTTATATTTCTTTCCACTTACAGTATAGGTCTTACCCTTTGAAACTGTTATTTTGTATGTTGCCTTCACCGTACCGGTATAGTTTCCTTTGCCTGTTATTATAACACTATAGCTTCCGACATTCTTGTTTTTTCCATTATTCGTGTACGAAACCGTGTAATCAGTTCCGTAAGTGAGTGTCTTTCCATTAAATACTACTGATTTAACGGAAGGCTTTTTGTATGCACCTGTGTAATTATAAGATGTGGCAGATAATTTAACCTTAGCTCCCGACTTAAGTGCCACAGGCTTAACATTAACCTTCACTGTCTCCTCAACACTGCTGTAATTTTCCGTATCATAAGGAGTAAATACAGCCTTAAATTCATTGTTTCCCACGTTACCTACATTTTCTTTGCTATTTGCCCAACTCCACGTTCCGTTTGCATCTTTTGGAAGCTTTACTGATGCAAGCGTATTTCCATACACCGCCGCAATTTGCGTTGGCAGATTATAGGAAGGCTTGCGTTTTCTAATTCCTTCAGATACCTGACAGGAAAATTCGGAATTCTCCAAAATATAATTTTCCGTAAGTTTCGTATCCTTAAGTGTTATAGTTCCTGATATTTCTTTTGTTCCTATATCAGCAGCTAAAAATGACGCACTTACATTATAATCTACCTTGTTAACAAAGCTGTCGCCTTCCAGAATATTGTCAAACAATACGTCTGTTACCACTACATCTGTAGTCTCATCAAAATATTTTTTCTCTATTATAACACCCTTTACACTGAGCTTTCTTGGAGTTATAGTCAGCGTTCCAGGCAGAACCGTAACATCATAATCACCTTTTGTTGATTTACCAGTAATATCATAGCTTCCCACACCAGATTTTGATGTTGTGCCACTGCTTAATGAAACATTAAGCTCACTGACAGTATCTTCTCCAACAAAATCTGCTTCATTGTACTCACATGTAAATGTAACAGCCTTTTCACCATATACAATACTCGTATCCTTTGCCTTAACAGTAATTGGCTTCTTTTCAATATTAAATTTATACGTATCCGTTACATCCTTATAATTTGTACCACCTGATTTTGTTGCAGTCAACGTCACACTTCCGGCATGCCTTACCGAAACCTCTCCCGTAACTGAATTCACAGCAGCTGAAGCTGTCCCCTCTGTAATCTTCCATGTAACAGCTCCATCTCCACTTCCTCCTGTAGTTATTAATGAAAAAGACGCATCACCATATGTGACACTTTCAGGTTTATTCGTTATTGCAAAGGTCTCTTGCGTTGCTTTATCAATACTGACAACCTCTGCATCTGACAATGCACTCTTATAATTATCCGTTTCAGTCATAGCGGCCTTTACATACCAGATTCCTGCATTTTCCGGCAGTCCCTTAATGTATGTTCCGTTTTCTTTATCACTGTACAGATATGAGATTGTCCCCTGCTCTGCCACATCATCTGTAACTGGTTCAGCAATTGGCTGTCCGTCAAATATCTTTCCGTCAATGCTTAATATCTTCAAATTCTGGTCAGCCTTTTGTATATTGAAATACTTCGTTGTTTTACCTGCATACTCTCCCTTACCGGAAATTAATACCGCAGCCGTGCCTGCATTCCTGTTATCACTGTATGAAACAGTGTAATCAACGTCCTGTGTAAGCTTTATATTGCCATCCTTTATAGTAACATCTGGGCAATAATCTTTTCCCGTATATGTGTAAGAGTTTTGGGAAAGTGTTATATCGCAATCAGCTATATTACTGATTGTATCCATATACTCCGTGTATGTGTCACCACAAACTGTACATGTATAGCATATCTCTCCCTGCTCATCTACAGAAGGCAGTTTTATAATCTCTGATTCATACTTATGGGTAGTAAGCTTTTCAATGGTCTCTGTGTATGTATCATTACATACCTTGCATGTGTAAGTTGTAATTCCTTCCTCTGCACAGCTTGGTTTCTTTGTCACTTCTGAAGCATATGTATGGTTAATTTCCAGCTTCGGGATTGAAGTTGAAACATATGCTGTTGACTTCCAGCTGTCGTTAAAATATATAGATATATATTCTCCGCTGTCACTAACATCAAAGCTGTCAATGCTGTAGATATGTGTTACTCCTGATTCAGACAAATTAGTTGCTGTAGCCGAATCAAACATTTCAACGGAAGTATAACCTCCAGCCTCGGTTTCATTAAGGCGGAATATCTTACTATGTCCATAATTGCTTATATATCTGTAAACAGACATTGTTCCCTGTGCCCCTTCCTTAGGAGAAGCCGGAGAAATTCTCAAAGTACTATATCGATATCCCGATTCCGTAATAATCTTGTAGTCAAAGGTCACCTTGTCTAATACGCTTTTTTTATCAGTTATATTGTCAGGCAATGCGGAGGCATCACCCTTGTTAATCCAGCAACTGTTTGCCTCATCGAGTGTCCATTCTCCTGTGACAGGAACCTCATATTCACATCCGTTCTCTGCAGTAATCGTGAGGGTTTTCGGCAACGTTATACCAATCTTTTTTAAGCTTTCTGTATCATTCAATGTTGAATATACACCATATTCCGAATATGGAAATGTCACTTTTTCCACATAAGAATCCATATATGGTCTGACATCCACAAAATCAATGGTGTAACTTATCTGTGCCGGATTTCCCGTTGAAGCTTCTTTCAAGCCACTGACTACAACCTTATAGGAAGCCTCATAGCGTCTGGTAGTTTCATTGTAGTCTTCCGGCTGCACAATCAGTATATTGCCTTTCGCAATCTTAAGAGTGTTGTCAGCCACCGTCCTTGTAACACTTTCTCCTGATGTAAGGTTGGTTATTGTAACAGCAACATCACCTGCGTCATCATAGCTCAGGCTTGTGTTATAATCAACACCCCATACTGATCCTATAGGATTAACCAGATCATTTGGCATAATTCCCGGTGCAGGGAACGTATAGATTCCTTCATATGAACTGTCATTTCCCCTGGCAACATCCTTACCTATAGCAATACTTCCCGAATATCCAAACTGTACATCTGTTAAATTTTCGGCTATCAGTGCATATCTGTGTCCTGTAGTATCCCATGCTTTTCTGTTGAGATTGTATCCTTCATTCATCCAGCCTGTTATAGCTCCCAATGGTGTATAACCCATTGCAAGTATGTTATGGTTACATCCAGAGCCTGCATTCCATATTTCATCGCTCATATCAGCAGGCTTGGATGAATCACTTACATAATGCGCAAATTCAAAGTTTCTAATAAGAGCCTCAGACTGAAGTAACTCTGAATGGCTGGACTCAACAGTTAAAGGTCTTACACCTACAAGCCAACGGTAAAAATTCGTCATTTCAGTCATTGTCTTGTGCGTATCTGCCGTAAGAACGCCTGCCTCATACGGAGCCTTTGTAGATGCAGGAGTAGTGTAATATGTAACACTTTGTCCATTATCATACGTATCTCCTGAATACTTTGCGTCGGAATATAATCGTGCAACCTGCTCAATCGTTCTTCCCTTAAAGGTTGCTGTTTCATTTAGATTATAGTCAACAACAGATGCCTGCTGTAAATCAATGTCTTCTTCTACAATCACATCTGTTTCATATGTAACTGCTTCTTCCATTGCATAGGAAACATCCCCAAGTACAGGATTACATCCAAATATCATAACCGCAGCAAGAAAAGCGGCAGTTTTTTTCTTGAAATTTTTCATACATATTCTCCTTTCATCTATTAAAAGCAAAATACTCTAACATAAAAATTATATACATTTATAATAATATATATATCAAATATCCGCAATTGTTATTTTTTGTAAGATGATTTATCTTAAGAGAATTAATTCATAAAAAACATGTTGTATTTTTTATACGCATATGACAGCACTTTTTCAAAGCATTACTTAGTATTTCTTTCATGGTTAACACCTATTTCTCTTCTTAAGAAAAATGGTTTCTCAGATAGCAAAATTGCAGAAGATCTTGTAAATAAATTTAACCTGTCTCCTGAAGAAGCCGAGAAATATATATTGAAAAGTTAATCTTTCTAATGAGTTATGCACCTCGCTTCGCTCGGCTTATCTCTCTAATGAGCTATGCACCTCGCTTCGCTCGGCTTATCTCTCTGACAAGCTATGCACCTCGCTTCGCTCGGCTTATCTCTCTAATGAGCCATGCACCTCGCTTCGCTCGGTGTATGGCTTCGCCATATACAACAAAACAAACACATCCCTATGCCTGTGCAAGCACGCATAGGGATGTGTTTGTTTTGTTGTGCATGTCTCATTAGAGCATGTTTTCAATCATTTTCATTACTGCTTCACCGAATTTGGCTGACAGCTCCTGTGCATTTTCTAAGCTTGTTCCGACTACTCCATAGTAGAACTTTATCTTTGGCTCTGTTCCTGATGGTCTTACACACAGCCATGCTTCATCTGCCAAATCATAATATACAACATTTGACTTTGGCAGACCTGTAGGAAGTACCGCCTTTGTTCTCATGTTTGTTGCGGTATCATCATCATAATTCCTTGCCCAAAGTACCTCATGTCCTGCTATTTCCTTTGGCGTATTATGCTTGAGAATTTCCATGATACTCTTTATTTTTTCAAGCCCGTCTACACCTTTTAATGTTATTGTTTTTATATCATCTACATGATAGCCATACTTGTCGTACATATCTATCATTGCATCCCACAATGTCATATCTTTTGATTTGTAGTAAGCTGCTGCCTCACAAAGTGCCATAGTTGCTACGATTGCATCCTTATCCCTTGCATGGGTTCCTATCAGACATCCATAGCTCTCCTCAAAACCAAACAGATATGTTCCTGACCTCTTTTGCTCAAAACCAAGTATCTGCTGTCCTATAAACTTAAAACCAGTAAGAACCTCAATAACCTTTACACCATAGTGTTCTGCAACCGAATTAGCAAGATTTGTGGTTACAATTGTCTTTATTAATGCTCCATCCTCCGGCAGCCCTCTTGTTGCCTTTATCTGCCCAAGCTCATAATCAGCCAGAAGACTTCCTGACATATTTCCGGTAAGACAATGGTACTCGCCAACCTTGTCCTTTACATAAACTCCAAGTCTGTCTGCATCAGGATCAGTTGCAAGCACGAGATCTGCATCCCTTTCCTTTGCAAGCTTCAGTGCAAGCTCAAATGCCTCTTCTGCCTCAGGGTTCGGATAGCTGACTGTAGGGAATTCTCCATCTGGAAGCTCCTGTTCAGGCACAACATATACATTCTGAAAACCCAGTTCACGAAGTATTCTTCTTGCCGGTATATTTCCTGTTCCGTGAAGCGGAGTATAAACTATTTTAAGCTCACTTCCATATTTATCTATACAATCCTGATGTATAACAAGCTTCTTCAGCTCAGCAATATATGCATCATCAACTTCTTTTCCAACAATCTCATACAGTCCCTCATGGATTGCCTCCTGCTTAGGCATAGTCTTGGCATCCTGTACTGTAATCATCTTAACTTCCTTCATGATACCTGCATCATGCGGAGGTGTTATCTGTGCACCATCCTCCCAATACACCTTATATCCGTTATATTCAGGTGGATTATGGCTTGCTGTTATATTTATGCCTGCAATACATCCAAAATATCTTACAGCGAAGGAAAGCTCCGGAGTAGGTCTAAGCGACTCGAACACATATGCCTTTATACCATTTGCAGCAAGGCACAGAGCAGCCACGTCAGCAAATTCCGGAGAACATCTTCTGGAATCGAAGGCAATTACTACACCCTTTGACTGCTTCTTTCTATGAATAATGTAGTTTGCAAGCCCCTGTGTAGCCTTTGCCACCACATAATCATTCATTCTATTTATACCAGCACCGATAATACCTCTCAATCCGGCTGTTCCAAATTCAAGGTCAGCATAAAAACGTTCCCTTATTTCCTTATCGTTGTCTTTTATTGCCAGAAGCTCCTGTCTGGTCTCCTCACTGAAAAACGGATTGGTCGTCCATTCTTCGTATACCTTCATGTAGTCCATGATGTGCCTCCTTAAATTTATTCATTCATGTTAAGAACTGATGTAAGAGCCGCAAAACTGTATTCATCATCCTTACCATTATCAGTCGATTGTATAGTATAACTCTTTATTAAATAACCCTTTTTGTAAAGGGTAATCGTGTGCGTTCCCACTGTTTTTGGGAATGTTGCAGGTGCTTCACCCATATATTCTCCATCTAGATACACACCTACTCCCACAGGCGACTTAATTGTAATCTTATTGTCTGTCTCAACTTTTTCCGTCGTCTTTTCTGTTGTTTTTCCTGAAGACTCCGTACCCTTTTCTGACGTCGAATCTCCTTTTGTTGCGCTTTCTGTAGTAGTGGATGTACTCTCCGTTGTTGCCTCGGTAGTTGCATCCTTGTTCTCTTTCAGCTTAAACGTATAGCTTTTTACTGGCTCGGTTATATCAAAGCTTCCTCTAAACGTTTTGTATCCTTCTGCTTCTATTTTCAATTTATACGAACCATATGGTGCCGAAAAAATATGATCCTCGTCCAGCTTGTCATCTATATATACCTTTGCGTCCGAAGGCGTTACGTTAATTGTTACTGTTCCCGTCGGTACCGCAATAGAGCTGATATCGACTCTTGTTTCATCACCTTTCATAACAGTAATATTTTTGCTGTTGCTGTAACCATTTTTGCTTATGATAAGAGTATAATGACCCTCACGCACTGCAACAAGCATATCACTTGTGACAGGGACTATTACATCATTGCCCATTTCTACCATGCCGCCAATATAGGTGTCATGATTGTATAGCCTCACATATCCATGTCCTTCCTGAACAGTAATTGAAATCAGCTTACCATTGAAAATACTAAGACGTACCTTATCCTCGGTATTAACCTCCATAATATCCAGAGGTTCGTTCTCATCAAACGCTACAGCATAATCATACATTTCGTATGACTTACCCTTGTAAACAGCCTTTAAATTTTCTTTGTCAACACTGAGCTTACTGACATCATCAATATTGAGTGCATTCTCATTCATGGAAATACTAACCAGTCGCCCTGTATCATAATAATACACAACATCAACTACACTACCGCAGGTAAGCCCTATAAGGCCAATATCCTTGCCGTAGGTGTTAGTGATGCTCACGCCACCATGATATGAAAGTTCCGTGTGTTTTCCCGAATAGCAATCCATAAATTCAATAATGTCGCTATCGGTTTCCAGCCTTGTAACAACCGCTGTCATTGTCGATTCCTCATGTGCATCCGGCATAATCTCTGTGTTATCATAAACCTTGATTTTGTCTGAATTTCCACAACCACAAACAATCGCAAGCAGTAATATAAGGCTTAGCAATAATACATTTTTTCGCATAATACCCACCTTAACTACAGTATTATACTAGATTATTTTCAAAATGTGAAGTATTTATATTTTTTAGTTGCATTAAAATTTGCTGTTTTTTGTCCTCATCATCAATAATC
>CAMWGV010000002.1 GCA_947173945.1 uncultured Lachnospiraceae bacterium | reverse complement strand
AACAGCCCCTTATAGGGGCAGAACAAACTACCGGCTAAGCCGGTAGTTATGATTTTATATGTTCAACCAAAATGAAGAAAAAAGGGTTAATGAAAGACTTAGAGAGTTTGAATGGGATAATGCTGCCAATAAAGGTTAAAATAAATAATAGTATGGTAAATGATGTCAACTAGGTAATTGTTTTTGTTTTAATGATGGAATATAATAAGGATACATATACTATTTGAATTTATTTAGGGAGGAACATATATGTCACAACCTATGCAAAGCTATATGGAACAGTATATAGTCGAATTGAAAAAAATATATGGTTCGCATTTGCGGCAGATTATTTTATATGGCTCATATGCCAGAGGTGATTTCAAATCAGATTCAGATATTGATATTATGATTTTATTGGATATGTCAGATTTGGATTTAAAGGCATATGGACAAAGGTTGTCTTATATGACATATGATTTTAATTTGGATTATGATCTTGATATAAAACCCATTGCCAAAAGCGAAATGCACTTTAAGAAATGGGTCGTAAATTATCCATTCTATGCAAATATCCAAAGAGAAGGAGTCATTCTATATGAAGCAGCATGAAGATGCCAGTGATTATGATGATTTTTATATTGCAAGCTGCGAAGAAACAGAGCGGCAGTTAGTTGTAGCAGAGGAATTTATTTGCATGGTTGAAAACTATTGTGCAGATGAACGAAAAGAAACACAAAAATAAGGAAGTGCTATATGAAAACAACGAGAGTGTATGGTGCCCAAGTTATTTGTATACTTGTTTTGCTCCTGATAACAAATACGCTGTTATCTGGCATGTTTACCGGCAATTTTCAGTATGCTGACGGATGCGAAGCATTTCGGGAGGGATGGCAGATCCATGTGGGAGATGAGGTTCGAAGCTATGACAAACTCCCGCAAATTATTTCGACCAATGGGCAAAATGACATTAGGCTGAATCGGACAGTGCAGGGTGTGGATACAATCGGATTTTTTTCCTTTCAGCAACAGATTTATGTATATTTGGATGGGGAAGAAATCCTTCGGTTTGCACCCAATGAAAATGTGAACAGTAAAACTCCGGGAAATGGCTGGCAGTTTATTGAACTTACATCTGAGGATGCAGGTAAGGAGCTTTCCATTCGCATTGTCCAGTGCTATAAGAAAAATAAGGTAAACATTCCCGTGCTCTATCATGGAACGAAAATGTCAATTACGCTGCATTATTTGCGCAGCGAATCTTTTTTGCTGTTAATCAGCCTGATAGGAGTTATAGTAGGGCTATTCCTGTTGCTGATATGCAATATCGCAGGTAAACGCCTCCAATTGAATAGAGGACTTTCATGGCTGGCATTATTTGCTGTTTTTATTGGAACATGGTCTGCAATTGAGACAAATGTATATTCGTTTTTCTTTAACAGATTACTGATGTTCAGTTGGATTTCTTACATATGTCTGAAAATGGCGGTTGTGCCGTTCCTTATGTTTGTGAATTATACATTCCACAATGGGAATTCAAAGCTGTTGCGTGGGTTGATTGCATTTTCCTTTGTGGAGTTTTGGGTTTCCGGCTTCTTACAGCTTACAGGAATTATGGATTATGCAGACACCGTGTTTTTGACACATGGTATATTGTTTATATCAGGTATCTATATCATGGTAACAGCGATTCCGAAGCTGTTTTTCAGAAGGAAAAATTGGGATAATATCGAAGACCGCAAGGTTACATATGTTGTACACAGTATTTTCATTGTGGTTGTTGCAGTGACATCCATGATTGATATGTACAGATTTTATTTCAGCAATAACCCTGATATCGCCTTGTATAGCCGTATTGGATATTTTGGGTATGTTTTGGCGGTTACAATCGCATCACTTATGGATTTTATCAGCTTGATTGTAATGGGCAAGCAGGCCGCATTGATTAAGCAGGAGGCATCCATTGACCCTATGACAAAGCTGCGTAACCGTGCCGAATTTGAAAAGGACATTGTTAAAGTGTCTTCTAAAAACAGCAGGAACATGGGAATCGTAATGTGTGACCTGAATGATTTGAAAATGTTTAATGATGTGTACGGACATGATATGGGAGACTATTATATCATTATCGGCAGTGAAGTGATTCAGGATATTTTTGGCCAATGGGGGAATGTATACCGTGTTGGAGGAGATGAATTTTGCGGTATTGTGAAAGGCCTGACAGAGGAGGAATTTATAAACGCACGGGAAAAAATGGAAAGCCGGATGAAGGCACTTCATGTCGTGGGATATGATTTGCGTATGGAAGTTTCCTCCGGATATGCCGTGTTTAACCAGGGACAGGATAAAAATTTGAGAGATACAATGAAACGTGCAGACGCACGAATGTATCAGAGGAAAAAGCAGTTGAAGAAGTCATGAAAAGAACTTAGTTTTTCATGACTTTTTTGTATAAAGTAGACAAAAAATGGAAACTATTTTTGTTTAATTAGTTTCTTGTGGCTTTTCGTACAGGGATATATAATAGAGGAAACTAGAATTTAAAAATCAGTTTCCGAGATGTTTGAAAACGTAAGGCAGGAGAAGAAAAATGCAATTGAAAGAAGCAATTTTAGAAGGAACGCTTCAGGTGTTTAACGAGAAGGGTCTGAAGTTTACCATGGACGATATTGCTGCTTCGTTAAAAATAAGCAAGAAGACAATATATACGGTATTCCACGATAAGAATGCCATGTTTCTTGCAATGGTAGATTACCTGTTCGATGTGATAAAGAAAAGTGAGATGGAGATTGTTGAGAATGAGGAGCTGGATACCGTCGAAAAGGTGCGAATGATTTTAGGGGTGCTTCCGGACGTATATAAGGAAGTTGATTTTCGCCAGCTTTATCTTATGAAGGAGAAATATCCCCAGATTTACAAGCAGATTGAACATCGTCTCGAGACAGGATGGGAGAATACCATTGCGCTGATTGAGAAAGGGATTGCGGAAGGCAGCATACGCCCGATTAAGATTCCAATTTTAAAAATGATGCTTGAATCAACCCTGGAGCAATTTTTCCAAAGGGATATTTTGATACAGAGCAATATTTCTTATGCAGATGCCTTGGATGAAGTGGTTGATATCTTAATGAACGGAATTATTAAATAAGAAGAGAGGTGTGTAGTATTCGGGAAAGAATTTATTTAAACAATGACTGGCTTTTTACGGAACATTTCAGTGAAGAAATTTTTGATGCGGACTTTGCATTAAAAGAGATGACGGCAGTTCGCCTTCCGCATACCTGTAAGGAATTGCCGCTGCATTATTTTGATGAACATCTTTATCAGACCGTGAGCGGATACAGAAGAGTAATTACAGCGCCTGAAGCATGGAGAGGGCAGAACATTATTCTCACGATTGACGGAGCAGCTCATGAGAGTGAGGTGTTTTTGAACGGGGAGAAGCTTGGCGGACATTCATGCGGCTATACGGCATTTTCCGTTGATTTGACGGAAAAGCTTCGCTATGGAGAAGATAATGTGCTGGTTATAAAGGTAGACAGCCGTGAGACTCTCAACATACCGCCGTTTGGATTTGTTATAGATTACATGACTTATGGCGGAATTTATAGGGATGTATATCTGGATATTAACAATCGGATTTATTTGCAGGATGTGTTTGTCAGGTCGGAAATTAGAAGCATGGATACGGGAAGTGCAGATGTGATTTCTGAAATCACCCTGAATGAGAAGGCAGAGGGACTTACCGTATGCCAATATATAAAGAAAAAGGGTGACGAAGAGTATCAGATTTTGGGTGAGGAAGCAATAGGCGATTTAACCAACACAGTTCGGTTCAGAATAGAACAGACGGAATTGTGGGACACGAATCATCCTAATCTTTATGAGATAAAAACAGAACTGAAGCAGGGCGGAGATGTTCTGGATCAAAAGACAGTAATATTTGGTTTTCGTAAGGCGGAGTTTCGTACAGACGGTTTTTATCTGAATGATAAAAAGTTGAAAATCCGTGGATTGAACCGCCACCAGAGCTACCCATATGTAGGGTATGCGATGCCAAAGTCCATGCAGATACTGGATGCAGATATATTAAAAAAGGAACTGGGAGTAAATGCGGTACGAACCTCGCACTATCCGCAGTCACACTATTTTTTGAACCGATGCGATGAGCTTGGACTTTTGGTTTTTACGGAAATACCGGGGTGGCAGCATATTGGTGATGAGGAGTGGAAAAAGCAGGCAGTAGAAAATGTACGTGACATGGTACGGCAGTATCGTAACCACACCTCAATTATTCTTTGGGGAGTCCGAATTAATGAATCGCAGGATGATGACGAATTCTATAAACGGACAAATGAAGCAGCCCATGAGCTGGATTCATCAAGACCTACAGGCGGTGTAAGAGCGAATAAGAAGAGCAGCCTTTTGGAGGATGTCTACACATACAATGATTTTCTTCATAACGGAAAGACAAAGGGCTGTGATAGAAAAGCAGATGTCACGTCAGACGTGAATAAGCCGTATTTAATCAGTGAATATAACGGACATATGTATCCGACCAAATCCTTTGACTGGGAGGACCACAGGGCAGAACATGCAATACGACATGCAAATGTGCTTGATGCAGTTGCAAAGGAGGAGGATATTGCAGGAAGCTTTGGCTGGTGCATGTTTGACTATAATACACATAAGGATTTTGGAAGCGGGGACAGAATATGCTATCACGGGGTCTTGGATATGTTCCGGAATCCTAAGCTTGCGGCAGATGTCTATGCATGTCAGCAGGAGGAGGTGCCGGTACTTTCCTTAAGCTCTTCCATGGATATCGGAGAACATCCGGGATGTGTCCGTGGAGACACTTATATTTTAACGAATGCCGACAGTGTCCGCATGTATAAGAATGACGTATTTATTAAAGAGTATACAAACAATGATTCTCCGTATAAGTATTTAAAGCATGGCCCGATTTTATTGGATGATTTTATCGGAGATGCAATTGAAAAAAATGAAAACTTCAAGCCAGCCCAGGCAAAGGGAATTAAGGATGCATTGAATGCGACAGCGAGATACGGATTTTCTAATTTGCCAAAGTCAGTATATATAACTGCAATTAAGATGATGGTTTTCTATCATATGAAGCCTGAACAGGCAGTGGTGCTTTATAACCGATACATTGGAGACTGGGGAGGTACTTCTACATCGTATCGTTTTGATGCGGTAAAGAATGGTGAGGTTGTAAAAAGCATTAAAAAGCAGCCGATGACTTCCCTGAAAATGGAGGCAAAAGTGGACCACTGTGAGCTTGTGGAGGAAGAGAGCTACGATGTAGCGGCAATAAGGGTCAGAATATTGGATGAGAATGGCAATCAGGTTAATTTTTATCAAGAACCAATGATGCTCGAAGCGGAAGGACCAATAACAATTGTCGGACCTGCAGTCGTCGGTCTTTATGGTGGTATGGGTGGCACCTATATCAGGACGACAGGAGAAACAGGGACTGCAAGGTTAAAAATACGGACATTGCAGACAGAACCGGTTGAACTTGAATTTACCGTGAAAACGGAAAACGAAAAATATAATAAATGGTAGGAGGAGAAGGAACATGAGTGAAAAATCAAAGAGTATTTTCGGAAACCCAATAAATGAGAAGGTTTACCGAAAAGCTGTCAGAACAAAGGAAAGGAATATCAAAAAATTTGGAGATGATACCAACGCTAATTATCCGATATCAATTGAGAAGAACGCATATATCGGAGATTCCTTGGGGGTGATGAATGTTCTGCTTGGGGAAGCCGGAGGTCCGGAGGCTGAAAACGCATCATTTGATACAGAAAAGGGAATTATCGTGGGAAATATCCGTATGGGATTTGGTCACTACCGAATTTCCATGGCAATTGCATCAGCGGCAAAATCCATGGGTTATATTCCTTACTGGATGGATTTGAATTCTTACCGCCAGACAACCTGTACCAAGGTAATCAGTGCACAGAATGATTTATATTCGCTGGGCTCCAGAATTTCAGGTAAAAGCAGACTGTTCAACAAGCTGGTGTGGGAGCCGATGAATTATGAAGGATTCCGTAAACTGAGCTATAATGCTTCTGACCAGAAAAATGCAGAACTGATGGCTCCTGTTTATGGTAATGTACCGAAAGAAATTCCTGTTGTTGCAACGCATGTATGGCCGGCACAGGCAGCGATTCATGCGGGAATGAAGTATGTTGTCAATGCAATTCCTGATAATTGGCCGATGGCGCTTCATTTTGCAGAGGGAAGTCTGCATACGGTTCAGACAAATTATGCATATCAGGGGTATCGTATATTAAATGGAATGCAGGGAAATGACGTTCTGAAGCCGATGCCGGATGATGATTTGATGTATGTAGGGCATTATATCGACCATGAGCTGGTAAGTAATATTGAGGCGGACTGTGAGAGACGTATAAAGCGAAGGGAAGAAAAAAAGCCGATGCGGTTTTTGCTTACAATTGGCGGTGCGGGAGCACAGAAAGAGATATTTTCAGCCATTATTCGGTCACTCTTGCCGGAAATATATGCTAAAAAGGCCGTTCTCTATGTGAATGTGGGAGATTACCGAAATGTATGGGAGGATTTGCTTAAGGAAATTCCGAAGCTTGGACGGGTATCCAGAGAGCACTTTAATGAGTGGGATAAAACACAGAAGTTTGCGGAGAAGGCATTGACAGGTGAAACGTACGGAGTACATGCATTCTGGCATGAAAATATATTTGAGGCAGTTTACTGTACCAACCTTTTGATGAGAAGCTGTGACGTGCTTGTCACAAAGCCGAGTGAGCTTGCCTTCTATCCGGTGCCTAAGCTGTTTATCAAGCGTGTCGGCGGTCATGAACAGTGGGGTGCAATCCATTCGGCAGAAATTGGGGATGGAACACTGGAATGCAGCGATATACCACATACCCTGCAGATGATTAAATTATTTATGGAAGAAAATGGTTTGCTGGAAAATATGTGCACAAATATTATTAAAAATAAAGAAGCAGGGATTTACAATGGAGCTTACAAGGTGGTAGAGCTGGCAATGGCGAAAAAAAATAAGTAAGGGAGAAGGATTGCATTATGAAATTAACAGTCAAAGAAAAGATATCATATGGCTTGGGAGCCATCGGAAAAGATATGGTTTATATGTTTTCTGCAAGCTATATCCTATATTATTATCAGGATATTTTAGGAATGAGTGCAATTGCAATGGGAATCATTTTGATGGCGGCACGTGTTTTCGATGCCTTTAATGACCCTATTATGGGAGTGTTGGTTGCAAAGACAAAGACAAAATGGGGAAAATTCCGCCCATGGCTTTTAATTGGAACAATATTGAATGCAGCGGTTCTGGTTCTGATGTTTTCTGCTCCGCCTTCGCTGAACGGAAGCGGGCTTATCGCTTATGCTGCAGTCATCTATATTGTGTGGGGTGTTACCTATACAATGATGGATATTCCTTATTGGTCCATGATACCTGCATTTACGGAAGGCGGAAAAGAGCGTGAGGGACTTTCAACACTGGCACGTTCCTGTGCAGGTGTCGGTTCCGCTATCATTACGATTATTACCGTAAAATGTGTCTCTGTGCTGGGACAGGGGAATGAGCGTCTCGGATTCCGGTTGTTTGCGATTATTGTAGCCGCTATTTTTGTCGTATGTATTTTATGCACCTGCATTAATATTAAAGAAAAATCTACCGTAGATGTTGAGTCTCCATCTGTCGGTCAAATGTTTAAGGCATTGATTGAAAATGATCAGGCGATGGCAGTGGTAATTACAATTGTGCTGATTAATTGCGCTGTTTATACTACCTCAAACTTGGTTATTTACTTTTTCAAATATGATTTTGGAGGGAAAGATTGGGAAAATGCATATACACTATTTAATACCTTTGGCGGTGCGGTGCAGATTATTTCCATGATGCTTTTATTCCCATTGTTACGTAAAGTATTTAGTGCAATTAAGGTATTTTATATCAGCTTTGCAATGGCAATTGTAGGATATCTGGCATTGCTTACCCTTGCTTTTGTAAATATGTCAAATGTAACGTTACTGTTTATTCCGGGATTTTTTATCTTTGCCGCAAACGGAATGCTTACGGTTCTTGTAACCGTATTTCTGGCAAATACAGTTGACTATGGCGAGTTGAAAAATAACCGGAGAGATGAAAGCGTTATTTTCTCTATGCAGACATTTGTTGTTAAGCTTGCCTCCGGTATAGCGGCACTGATTGCATCCATCTGTCTGAGCGTATGTAATCTCAGTGATGACACGGATGCAGTTGCAACCGCAACAGGTGCTTCCGTAATTGGTTTGCGAATGACCATGACGGTAATTCCGATTATCGGACTGTTGATTGCAGTATTTTTGTTCCGCAAAAAATTTATTCTTACGGAAGAAAAGGTTGAGGAAATTGCAGCACAGGTAAAGGCAAATCGTGCAAAAGAAACCGCGTAAGGGGTGATTTGAGTGATTCAGAGATATCAGCAATGTTTTATTCTTGAAACAAAAAATACATCATACTGCTTTCAGGTAATGCAGACCGGTCATCTGGAGCATCTTTATTATGGGAGAAAGATTACCGTGCCGGAAAAGGAATTTGCTTCCGCATTGACGGAAAAGCATGCGTTTATGCCGGGAAATACCAACGCATATACGCAGGAAAATACAGTTTTTTCTTTGGAGGATATCCGGCTTGAGATGTCCTCCTACGGCAAGGGCGATATCAGGGAGCCATTTGTGGAAGTGATTCACGCCGATGGCAGCTATACTTCGGATTTCTTGTTTGAGAATGCAGAAATCACCAAAGGAAAAGAGGAATATCAGACGTTGCCGGGGTCTTATGATGACACGGGAAAGGTAGACCACCTCTGTGTTACGTTAAAGGATAAACAGTACAGTCTCACACTTGAGCTTCACTATTATGTTTATGAGGACTGCGACGTGATTACAAGAAGTGCGAAGCTGATTAATGAAAGTCATGAGGAGATAAAACTGGCAAGACTTATGAGTGCCCAGATGGATTTTGATACATCGGAATATGTATTTACCACTTTTACGGGAGCATGGGCAAGAGAGATGAAACGCACGGACATTAAAATGCTTTCAGGAAAACATGTAAATGCATCTTATACGGGAACCTCCTCCAGTCGTTCCAATCCTTTTGTCATGTTGAGCAAGGATGAAACTTCTGAGGATTTCGGCGATTGCTATGGTTTTAATTTAATTTACAGCGGCAATCATTATGAGGCGGTTGAGGTAAGCGGATATGGGAAGACAAGAATTGCAATCGGAATAAATCCGCAGTCATTTTGCTATCTGATAGGGGAAGGTGAAAGCTTTGAGACCCCGGAAGCGGTTATGAGCTATTCCCATAAGGGATTTAATGAAATGAGCCAGCACATGCATGAATTTGTGAGGGAGCACATTGTGCGGGGCACATGGAAGCATAAAATCAGGCCGGTTCTGCTTAATAGCTGGGAGGCATCGTATTTTGATATTAATGAGAGAAAGCTGCTTTCTCTGGCAAAGGCAGGGAAACAGGTGGGTATCGAGCTTTTTGTTATGGACGATGGTTGGTTCGGAACGAGAGATGATGATACACAGGCACTTGGTGATTGGGAAGCCAACCGTAAAAAGCTTCCGAACGGATTAAAGGGGCTTGCCACAAAAATAAAAGAAATGGGACTTCTGTTTGGCATATGGGTAGAGCCGGAAATGGTAAATGTCAACAGCAGGCTGTATGAGCAGCATCCCGATTGGGCGCTTGCAATTCCCCAGAAGCCACATTCGGAGGGAAGAAATCAGAGAATTCTGGATCTTACCAGAAAAGAGGTTCAGGATTACATTATAGAACAGATGAGCAAGGTATTTTCCTCTGCTGATATTTCGTATGTGAAATGGGATATGAACCGTACATTTACCGATTATTTTTCAGCAGCATTGCCTCCGGAACGTCAGGGTGAGGTGGCACACCGCTATGTTATGGGACTTTACCGCTGTATGAAGGAGCTGACGGAGCGTTTTCCGCACATTTTGTTTGAGGGCTGTGCGGCGGGCGGAAACCGTTTTGACCTTGGCATTTTGTGCTATTTTCCGCAAATTTGGGCGAGTGACGATACAGATGCACTTTGCAGGACTGAAATTCAGACAGGATATAGTTACGGCTATCCGATGTCAACAATCAGTGCGCATGTTTCTTCCTGTCCGAATCATCAAACCCTTCGGAATACACCATTGGAGACACGATTTAATGTGGCAGCTTTCGGCATTTGCGGATATGAATGTAATTTCTGTGACATGAAGAAAGAAGAGTTGGAAGCAGTAAGGAAACAAATTGAATTGTACAAAAAGTGGAGAGAGGTGCTGCAGACAGGCTCGTTTTACCGCGGAAGAACATTTGCAGGTAATACAAACACAGCAGAAAGCTGTATTCGGCAATCAAAGGGTAACATAACTGAGTGGACCTGCGTGTCGCCAAATCAAAAAAAGGCGGTGGGCTTTGTCATGCAGAAGCTGGTTGTTCCGAATACACAGTTTGAGTATTACAAGGCAAAGGGACTGTCTCCTGAATTAAAATACCATTTTTATAATCGTGAACTTAAATACAATGTTAAGGAATTCGGTGATCTTGTAAATACGGTTTCACCAATTCATATAAAGCAGGATTCACTGATACATGATATGGTTGCAAAGTTTGTGAAGATGGATGGGGAGATAGAGGATTGCTATGCATACGGAGATACGTTGATGTATGGAGGAGTAAAGCTAAAGCAGGCATTTGCTGCAACAGGATATAGTAATGAGGTGAGACATTTCCCTGATTTTGGTTCCAGGATTTATTTTATGGAAGCAGAATAAAGATTTTACGAAAAATAAAATGTGTCAAAATAGAAGTGAAAACAAGTATGCTAATGTCCTAATTTCGCCTTGTAAAAAATTGGCAACAAAGGTATAATAGCTTACATGAGCCGCAAACCAAAAAATGCATATAAATTTAAGCAGATTTATGGGAGTGGCATAACGGAAAAAGAGGATAATAATAAGGAGAAGAAAGATGGCACAGACAATTAAATTTGATTTTAGTAACACAGAGTTTATGGCTTCTAAGGCTGAAGTTGAGGCAATGTCCGAGAAGGTTGTAGCTGCTAAGAAGACTCTTCTTGAAAAGACAGGTGAGGGAAATGATTTCCTTGGATGGATTGATCTGCCTGTAAATTATGATAAGGATGAGTTCGCAAGAATTAAAAAGGCAGCAGCAAAGATTCAGAGTGATTCCGATGTTCTTATTGTAATAGGAATCGGCGGTTCCTATCTTGGAGCAAGAGCTGCAATCGAGGCATTAAGACACGGATTTTATAATTGTGTGAGCAAGGAGATCAGAAAAACTCCTGAAATTTATTATTGTGGAAATAATATAAGCAGTACGTATCTTTCACAGCTTATGGATGTTATAGGAGATAAGGATTTTTCCGTAAATGTTATTTCAAAGTCAGGTACAACAACAGAGCCTGCAATTGCATTCCGAATTTTCAAGAAAAAGCTTGAAGCTAAGTATGGCAAGGCTGAGGCTGCAAAGAGAATATATGCTACTACAGATGCGGCAAAGGGTGCTCTTAAGACACTTGCAACTGAGGAAGGATATGAGACATTTGTAGTACCGGATGATGTTGGAGGACGTTTCTCTGTTCTTACTCCTGTAGGACTTCTTCCTATAGCAGCAAGCGGAGCAGATATAGATGCACTTATGGCAGGTGCTGCAAATGCAAGAGAATACTGCCTTGCAAATGATTTTGATGGAAACGATGCAATGAAGTATGCAGCAGTCAGAAATGTGCTCCATAACAAGGGACTTGGAATGGAGATTCTTGCAAATTATGAGCCTTGTCTTCATTATGTTTCTGAGTGGTGGAAGCAGCTTTACGGCGAGAGCGAAGGAAAGGACGGAAAGGGTATATTCCCTACCGCTGTTGATTTTACAACAGACCTTCATTCACTTGGACAGTTTATTCAGGAGGGTACGAAGAACCACTTTGAGACAGTTATAAATGTGTTAAATCCAAAGCTTGAGGTTATTATGGAGGAGGAGCCTGTTGACCTTGATGGTCTGAATTACTTAACAGGCAAGTCTGTTGATTTCATTAATAAATGTGCCATGAATGGAACCATTCTCGCTCATGTTGATGGTGGTGTTCCAAATATTCTTGTAAATATGGAAAAAATTGACGAGGCTTCCCTCGGAGAGCTTTTCTATGTGTTTGAATTTGCATGTGGAATGAGCGGATATGTACTTGGCGTAAATCCATTTAACCAGCCTGGTGTTGAAAGCTACAAGAAGAACATGTTTGCACTTTTAGGAAAGCCGGGAAATGAGGAGAAGCGTAAGGAACTTCTTGCAAGACTTCAAAAATAATTAAAATGTGTCAACGTCTGAATAAAACGATTTATTTATGGACATAATTTAGTATGTCACATCTGAATATCAGATAGAACAAATATGTTGGGGAAACCCCTAATTAGGAGGACGTTATGGCACAGAATAATCAGTCAAACAACACAAAGAATACTACAAGCAATGGTCAGAATAACCAGAGCAATCAGAACAACCAGAAGAACAATAGTCAGAAGAACACTCAGAGCAACAGCCAGAAGAACAACAGCGAGAGCAATGACTATAACTGTTCTAGGTAATTACTGATCCCAAAGCCATCGGCATATGTCGGTGGCTTTTTCTATTAATCAGCTGTCGCACTAAGAAAATTTATATGCTGATATATATTCATTTTAAACATCCCGATGCTATGAATTTCCCGTACGGATATAGCCCTTGCACTAACAAAAAACCGTTTGAAGACGTCGGTACTTGAGCTGGCTACCGGGAATGCCTGCATAGGTGACACGAAAACCCGCTTTCGCTCGATTCAGACGTAGCGGTACTAAAAATTGCCGACTTAAGATAATGCAATATAAAAATATATTGTGTCGGCAATTTAAGTACCGACGTCTTCAAACGGTTTTCGTGTCACCTATGCAGGCATTTCCGGTAGCCAACTCTTAGTACCGCTACGTCTGAATCGAGCGAAAGCGGGTTTTTATGTTAGTGCAAGGGCTATATTTGTACGGGATGAGTAGTGGAAGTTTCAAACGTGCTTCTCTATCAGCATATAAATTTTCTTAGTGCGACAGCTCTGTTTTTCTGCCATGTCACATATATCCTTTTTCTGAATAGACTAAAGTAAGAAAAAGGAGGCGGAAAACGGTGAGATTTCACAATATTAATATCAGAAACATATTAAACGAAGCCCTGAACTATGGAGGAATAATAGTAGACGTAAGAAGTAGTGAAGAGTTTGCCAGGGGACATATTCCCATGGCTATTAATCTGCCTCTGGAAGATATACAAAATGGCAATTATTCGCTGCCTAAGACAAAGGTACTTTTGTTGTACTGTGAAAATTCAGGTAAAAGCTCTATGGGGGCGAAGCTTCTGGCAGAAAGAGGCTTCAATGTCATAAACACGATTGGTGGTCTGAGGGAATACAGAGGACCGCTGACCAAGCCGTCAAAGGGTGTGTCAAGATAACATTAGGAGGCCGGTGCCTAAATAATGTGGTCCTTAGAACCTGCTTCATGGTGTGATTCTGAAACAGACTCCTGTGTTGCATGGTCCTTGGGACCTTTGTTTTTTGTAGAGCCTGAAGCTGTTGTGACAAGGGCACATGCTTAAATATGCATAAAAGAAGGAAATAGTTACCATATAAAATAGGTTATTATTATCACTTGACGTCTTTTAATACTGTCTATAAAATGTTAAAGGTATAGTTGTATTTTTAAACGAGCAATGTGAGGTAAACATGGACAACATGTATGATTTGATTGCCCCTTGTCATTTTGGTCTTGAGGCAGTTTTGAAAAAGGAAATAATTGACCTTGGCTATGAAGTTGTATCTGTTGAGGATGGACGAGTTACATTCAGAGGAGATGAGACTGCTATTCCGAGGGCAAACATATTTATCCGGACAGCGGAGAGAATTTTGCTTAAGATGGGCAGCTTTAAAGCGACCACCTTTGATGAGCTTTTTGAGGGGACGAAGGCAATTTCATGGGAAGAAATTCTTCCGAGGGATGCTAAATTCTGGGTTACAAAGGCAACAACAAACAAGAGCACTCTGTTTTCAGGAAGTGCAATTCAATCCATTGTTAAAAAAGCAATTGTGGAAAAAATGAGCCTGACATATAAGGTGAGCCGTTTTGCGGAAGATGGGGACGAATATCCAATCCGGGTATTTATTTTCAAGGATATGGTGACAATCGGACTTGATACAACCGGAACCTCACTGCACAAGAGAGGCTACAGGCAGCTTGTTGCCAAAGCACCTATATCTGAGACGCTTGCTGCAGCACTTATAATGCTGACACCTTGGAACAAGGATCGGGTACTGGTTGATCCGTTCTGCGGAAGCGGAACATTTCCAATTGAAGCGGCACTGATAGGAGCCAATATTGCACCGGGAATGAACAGAGAGTTTACCGCTGATTCGTGGACGAAAGTAGTTTCAAAAAAACGTTGGTATGATGCGTACGATGAGGCACATGATATAATCAGGCATGATGTTGAAATGAACATACAGGGGTATGACCTGGACCCGGAAACAGTAAAGTGTGCCATGGCAAATGCAAAGGCAGCAGAGGTAGACAAGCATATACATTTTCAGGCAAGAGATGTGCGGGAGCTGAAGCACCCGAAACATTATGGATTTATAATAACAAACCCTCCGTATGGAGAGCGGCTTGAGGAAAAAGAGGCATTGCCGGAGCTTTACAAAACAATCGGAAAAAGTTTCGCAGAGCTTAAGGACTGGTCAATGTATCTTATTACATCCTATGAGGATGCAGAGAAATATATAGGCAGACGGGCAGACAAAAACAGAAAGATATACAATGGTATGATTAAAGCATATTTTTACCAATTTATGGGTCCAAAACCACCGAGGAAGCGAGTGTAATAAATGAGGAAGCTATGTACTATAGTGGCAACAGTTTTGTCACTAGTTGTAATTGCATATTTGGTAAATAGAAATCCTGTGGTGACGGTTGACAAATCCAAACGATTTGAAAGCTGTGCAGATGAGTTTCAGATTGATCTTGTGAAAAAGTTAAATGGTGATGAAACGATATTTACGGTTTTGGGCGTCAGTGTAAAGGAGCTGGGCTATGATTTTTATATCAGTGATGAGCTGAACCTTATGGTGGAGGGAAACTTCCTTCGGGGACCGATATCATGTTCTGTACTGAGGTACAGTGATGGGACGGTGCTTGTCATGAAGGGTGACTGCTCCATAACCATGAAGATTGGTTCCGATGAAGCGGTCGTAAATGATTATGATACGATAAAGCTTGGAACAAAGGTTATGTTCAAGGATAACACGCTTTTTATTCCCTTTGATGATATTGCGGAATATTTAAGCTATGGAATTGAGTATCATGTGGAAGACCAGTGGGTGGATATGGTTCTTGTAAGTGAGGAAAAAAAGCTGCCTGCAGCTTACGACATGAGAGATTATGAAAGAGTTACAGAGGTGAGAGATCAGGGAAGATACGGTACCTGCTGGGCATTTGCATCCTTGGGGGCACTTGAGACAACACTTCTTCCGGAAGAAAGCGATATGTTTTCAACGGATCACATGACGCTTTGTAACAGCTACAATCTTGACCTTAACAAGGGTGGAGAGCATACAATGAGTATTGCTTACCTTGCGGCATGGCAGGGGCCTGTATATGAGAGGGACGACCCATACGGAGATGGTGTAACAGACCCGTCACTTGAGGCGGTGAAGCATCTTGAGGAGGCTCTCGTTATAAATGACAGGGAAATGGAAACAATCAAGAGTGCCATTTTCAGATATGGCGGAATAGAGACATCTCTGTATTCGCAGATGGAGTATGTTGACAGTGTTTCCGCTTACTATTCTGAGGAGCACAGCACATATTATTATGATGGTGATGAGGAGCCAAACCACGATGTGGTTATAGTTGGTTGGGATGATAATTACCCGAAAGAAAATTTTACAATCGAGCCTGAAAATGATGGCGCATTTATATGTAAAAACAGTTGGGGAGACAGCTTTGGTGATGACGGATTTTTCTATGTATCCTATGAGGATGTAAATATTTGCCGTAAGTCAGTTGTTTACACAAGGGTTGGCGATGCAGATAATTACGATAAGATTTATCAGGCGGATTTGCTGGGTTGGATTGGTCAGATGGGATTTGGTAAGCAGGAGGCATATTTTTCCAATGTGTACACTGCCGGAAAAAATGAGGAGCTGGCCGCTGTGTCATTTTATGCAACTGACAAGGATACAGAGTTCGAGATTTATGTTGTGAAGGATTTTCAGGATACGGATTCATTTGCCGACAAGGAGTTTGTTGTTTCAGGAAGTATGAAATATGCAGGATATTATACCGTGGAGCTTCCGGAGGCAATCAGTCTCAATGATGATACAAAATTTGCGGTAGTTGTCAGAATTAAGACACCAAAGGCAATCCATCCTATTGCCATTGAATATAATATTGAGGATGATGAGAGAACGGAAAACTTTGATATAAATGATGGTGAGGGCTATATAAGTCTTTATGGTGAAATGTGGCATAGTGCAGAGGAAACGGAGAAGTGCAATCTTTGCCTGAAGGCATTTACAAATACTAGGTAATGGAAAAATTATTAGGAAAGGTATAGAGCTATGGAACGATTAATTTTTGCGACAGGAAATGCGGATAAGATGAAGGAAATCAGAATGATTCTGGCTGATTCAGGGTACGAAATCATGTCAATGAAGGAGGCTGGAATTGATGTGGATATCGTTGAGGATGGCAGTACATTTGAGGAAAATGCGATTATCAAGGCGACCGCTATTAGCAAGGTGGCAGGATGTCTTGTGCTTGCCGACGACAGTGGACTTGAGGTGGACGCAATGGACGGAGCACCGGGAATTTATTCAGCGAGATTTGAGGGCGTTGACACACCATACTCCATAAAAAATAAAATAATCATGGACAGGCTTGAGGGACTTCCTGAGGAGGAGCGGACAGCAAGATTTGTGTGTGCAATAGCTGCTGCATGGCCTGACGGCAGAGTTGAAACAAGGCGTGGAACCATTGAGGGAACAATTGCACATGAGCCGGCAGGCGAAAATGGATTTGGATATGACCCTATCTTTTATGTTCCGGAGTATGGAAGGACGACAGCACAGCTTGACCCAGAAGAGAAAAATAAAATAAGCCATAGGGGTAAGGCATTGCAGATGATAAAGGAAGTGTTATAGACTCAGATTTATTGGAGGGGTTATGAGAAGAGTTCTGATTGTCAGTGATTCACATGGAAAGAATGAGAATGTTCAAAAGGCAATTAAAAAAGCGGGGAAGATTGATAGTATGATTCATCTTGGAGATATCGGATATGATTATCTTGAGCTTGAACGTATGGCTCATGTTCCTACCTATATGGTTGCAGGAAATAATGATTATGGACTGCCGATTAATGACAGAATTATTATTCAGATTGGCGGGCATAAGATTTTTGCCGTTCATGGACATCGGCATGGGGTTTATTTTGGACCTGATACCATAAGATATTATGCACTTGAAAATGATTGCGATATTGCTATGTACGGGCATACCCATATGCCATTTTTGGATGAGGAAGGGGATGTGACTGTGCTCAATCCGGGAAGCCTGACGTATCCGAGACAGTCAGGTCATGAGAAAACATTTATTATTATGGAAGTGGATGACGACGATAATGTAACCTATACATTTGACCATATATAGAAGACGGAGGAACTGCCAAATTGAAAAAGGGCGATATATGCGAGGGGATAATAACATGCTACGATTTTCCTAACAAGGGAAGTCTTACATACGAGGATAGAAAGGTGATTATAAAGGGTGCACTTGAGGGTCAAAGAGTGCGTTTTATGATTACGAAAAAAAAGAGTGGAATGGCAGAGGGAAAGCTTCTTGAAGTTCTGGAAAAATCTCCAATGGAAAATGAGTCGCCGGAGTGTCCTTATTTTGGGATGTGTGGAGGATGCTCCTATCAGACTATGTCATATGAAAATCAGCTTTTATTAAAAGAAAAGATGGTAAAAAAGCTTATCGGAAAATATGTTGGGGATATTTGGGAGGGTATAGTTGCATCTCCAATGAGGTACGAATACAGGAACAAAATGGAGTTTACCTTTGGGGACGAGTTTAAGGACGGTCCTTTGTGCTTAGGGCTTCATAAGAAAGGAAGCTTTCATGATATATTGCAGGTAAGTAACTGCCGTATTATAAAAAAGGAATGGGGTAAAATACTTGATTTTACCTTGGATTTTTTTAAGAGCAGGGAAGTGCCTTATTATCATAAGATGAGGCATGAGGGAATTCTCCGTAATCTTGTTGTGCGGCAATCCTTTGCAACAGGAGAATTTCTTGTAAATCTTGTTGCGTCAACCCAGTGGGGGAATTATGGATTTGATAAGGAAACCGTTTTGCATGAGTTTGCGGATGGGCTTGTTATGTTGGCAGATAATGCAGGCTTTGACGGCAATGTGGCAGGCGTTTTATATACGGAAAATGATTCTTTGGGTGATGTGGTGGCATGTGATAAAATGCATGTTCTCACTGGAAAAGATTATATTATCGAGGAAGTTATGGGGCTGAAATTCAGGATTTCTCCGTTTTCGTTTTTCCAAACAAATACAAAGGGATGTGAAGTGCTTTACTCCAAGGCGAGGGAGTACATCATGTCGGGAAGCGTCATGGGTAACAGATTAAATGAAAAGGCTATTATGAATGGTGCGAAAGATAAAATCATTTTTGACTTGTACAGTGGTACGGGAACGATTGCCCAAATGATGGCACCTGTTGCAAAAAAGGTCATTGGAATAGAGATAGTCGAGGAGGCTGTGGAGGCAGCAAAGGAAAATGCGAAGCTCAACGGTCTTGATAACTGTGAATTTATTGCAGGGGATGTTCTTAAGGCAATTGATTTGGTGGAGGATAAGCCTGACGTTATCATATTAGACCCACCAAGAGACGGAATAAACCCTAAGGCACTGGAAAAAATTTTGGCATTTAACGTAAATGAAATGGTGTATATAAGCTGCAAGCCAACCTCACTTGCAAGAGACCTTGAAGTAATAACGAATAGGGGTTATGAGGTTACGAGGGCGTGTGCGATAGATGAGTTCCCGGGGACGGGGCATATAGAATGTGTAGTGTCTATTGTCCAAACTGAATGTCGAGTATCATATTGAGGTGAAGCTTCAGATGGATGAGCTTGGCTTGACGGCTGCGGAGAGTAGGGCTACCTATGAGGAAATCAAGGCATATGTGCTGGAGCATACTGGGTTCAAGGTCAGCAGCTTGTATATCGCTCAAGTGAAACAGAAGAATGGTATCATTGAGCGAGAAAACTATAATAAACCGAAGTACGAGGATGCGAAACAGCCTAAGTGTCCGCCGGAAAAAGAGGTGGGAATTATGGAGGAGCTTCTACACCTTGGCATGATTTAAGGAATCCCAGAGTATCGACTAATTGATTAACAGAATATGTAGCAGCGATCACCGATTGTTTGATAGTCGATGGTCGCTGCTTTTACTATAAGAAAAATAGAATATGATTTTGTCACTATCTAATTATCCAGTGACAAGATATGTCATTGACAAATTCCTGCTTTGCATCTGTCGGCTTCCTTCCATTAGCGAGGAACATCGCCCAGTAGGCAGAATGAGTCGTAAACTACTATAAGGGAAGGTTAATTTGTGGTCAGAACAAACATTATATTTACAGATACTTAGAAAAGAATTATGCCATAATATTAAAATAAGTGTTCACAGAGCATTGACAAATTATTTTTTGAAAAGTCAGCTCAAATGTATTTACTTTTTACATTTCGCATGATATTTTATAAAAAAACAGAGGTGGAATATGGATAATAGTGGAATTATGGAGTGTATTGATTTGATGTGTGATACCCTCCCTAAATTAAGAAATGCGTTGAATCAGAGACAAGAGGATTTTGCTAAAGTAATAGGTGTATCTCGACAATCTGTTATTAATATGGAACATAAGGAGAAAAAACTAACAAGATCTATTTTAATTGCAATGGTTTCTTTCTTCTCTCTAAGGAATGAGACGGCGAAGATACTTTATGAACGCGGATTGTATAATAATGCTTTCGTTAAAAATATTGGTTTTTCCGAAAGTGTCTTATTCAAAATACACGAATGGAGTTAGTAGAAAATATGAAAAAAGAAGAATTCTATTTTCAATGGCATTTTATGAATAGCTGTAACTTGAGATGTGCTCATTGTTATCAAGAGGGTTACCACTATGAAGATTTACCATTAGATAAATTGTTGCAAATTGGAAATCAAATCACGATGGCTTTAAGAAAATGGAATATGTTGGGTAGAATATCTTTAACCGGCGGAGAACCTTTCTTAAGTCCACATATTCTTACGTTAGTAGACTTTCTGGAAAAATCGGACGAAATTAAGCAGTTTGATATTTTAACAAACGGAACCTGCATTACGGAAGAACATATTGCTGCATTGATACAATCGAAAAAGCTACATCAAATTCAAATTTCTCTTGATGGTCCGATTGAAGAAATCCATGATGGCGTTAGGGGGAAAGGAACATTTCGTAAGGTCTTGGAAGTAATCAAAAAGCTTCAAGCTAATAACATTGAAGTATCCTTTATGTTTACTTTGATGCGTCAGAACAAGGAATATGCTTCACAGATTATTGATTTTGCAGAGAAATGCAATATAAATGCAGTAACCGTCGAAAGAGTTACCCCGTGTGGGCATAGTAGCTTAGATGATGTTCTCAGCAAAGAAGAAATCAAAGCTATTTATGAAGAAATTACAGTGCGTGCGAATGACGTAAATTCAAAACTTACTGTCAGACGTTTGCGTCCGCTATGGATTAATACGGCACACTTGGATTGCACAAACAATGAGAAAATAGGCGGTTTTTGTCCGGTGGGATTGACATCTTTGGCTATTTTATGGGATGGCACAGTATTACCGTGTAGACGCCTTGAAATACCAATCGGCAATATTCTTGAAGATGGAATATTCAAAATTTGGTATGATAGCGATGTTCTATGGAAAATCAGAGACAAGAATAATTTGAAAGGGAAATGTCATGGCTGCGTTAATGTAGAACGCTGTGGTGGTTGTAGAGCGATTGCTTATGCAACTTCTGGTGATTATATGGGGGAGGACGTTCAATGTTGGATTTAACACAAAGATTTCAGATTAATGACAAAATCGTATTAAGAAAAATCGACAGCAAATGCTGGGCATTAAATATTGAAAATGGCAATCAGTATCGCCTAAACGAGGTTTCATACTTGATTTTGGATTCGTTTAGAGAAGTATCGACAGTTGGAGCGATGGTTTCAATTGTTGAGAAAGAGTATGCAGTCGATAGAGAACGATTGATTGCAGACTGTTCTTTAATGATACAGACTGCTGTCGATAAAAACATTTTGAAGGAGGTTTAACTATGAAAGAGTATTCTGCACCTATCATTCAAGAAGAAGACGAAGTGCTTTTCACTAAAGATGTTTGGGAAAATTTTAGTGAAGGTAATTGGTGCTTCGGTTGCACAAATTGTAATTGCAACTAAATCGTAATGAGAAAGGGGTACTCTTGCATAAAGAGTCCCCTTTCCTGTGCATGGAGGAGGCAAGGAAATGAAATTTATTGATGCACATATGCATATAGGGATGCAATCTTTTTGCGATAAGGAAAATAGTGAGTTTAAGTATGATTTGTGTTGCACATATGATGAGATAATCGAACTGATGGATATGAATGGGGTCGATAAGGCTATTATTCTTCCGATTCCTCACAAGGATTTTAATACAGAAAAAACAAACAGTTATGTTTTTGAAGCATACCAAAGTTATCCAGATAGACTAATACCCTTTTGTAGGATTGATGAGCACTTAGAAGAAAACTTAAAAAAAGGCTTTCAAGGTGTTAAATTACATCTTCTTTATGAGGACATTGACATTAAAAGTATAAAAAAGGAACTGCAACAAATTGAGGATGCTAACCTCCCACTTATCATCCATGCAAAATTTGCAAATAAAGTTAAGCAAATCGAACAAATATTTAGATATGCGCCGAATATCAATATTATCTTAGCGCATATGGGCAGAGGACATCTGTATACCGGTGAGCAGACGGTTGATAATGCATTGGCTTTAAGGAAATATCCGAATTTATATATGGATTTATCTACCGTTGGCGATTTACAATCAATAATAAATGTATGCGAAATTCTTGGATATGACAGAGTGATTTATGCTTCGGATTATCCGTTTGGAAAAAATTGCATGGGCGAAAGATATAGTTACACCGATGAGCTTAATGTTCTTAAACGACACTTAGACCATGAACATAGCGAACTAATTTTTTATAGAAACATAGAAAGATTGTTGAATCTTAAAAATGATGTTTTTGTTCGCAGAGCAAAAAAGACGGATGTCGATTCCATAATGGAGATGTTTAATTCAATAAGTAGTGAAGACCAAAAATTCTTAGCATACAACAATAAAGCATCGTTGATAAGACAAATTGTCAGAAGTGAAAGACATTGTTATGTTGCAGTACATAAGAACACAGTCGTAGGATTCTTGCGAGAAAGTGGACGACCGGAAGGGTTTTCTTTGTTGGAAGAAATACTGGTTCTTCCGGAGTGTAGAGGTAAAGGTGTCGCTACTAAACTGCTTGATTATTACCATCGAGCTTTTCATAAAAACATGGCGAAAACAAATGCATCTAATTATAAAATGATAAATATGTTAAGTAAAAATGGCTATGTAGCTGAAAACCCTGAAGCACCCAGAATTATTAACTGGGTAAGAAACGGAGAATAAACGTGAACACAGATAATGCATATTACTGGACGATAACAGATAAAAAAAGACAAGCAGTTCTTGTAAGGAGCGAAGTAGAGCGATTTACAAATCAGTTCTTTTTTGACAGGGATTTTATTTTTGTTGAACCACCTGTTCTCCATGAGGCGATCGCAAACAAAAAATCAGAGATTTATGTTCCTTTGTATAATGGGAAGTATTCATTGTCATCCAGTAATGCATTATTTATGGGTATGTATGCTTCTGAGTTCAACAAGGTATTTACTATATCGAGATGCTTCCGTGACGAAAGAGATACTCTAAATCATTTGGTGGAGTTTAACATTTTAGAGGCAGAGATGTTGAACTGCTCCTTGGATGATATGATAGAGCTAATTCAATCTTATCTGGAGTTTATTTTGAATCGACTGTTGGAATCCTCCTCTATAAAGGCATCGTCGAATCTGATGGCAAGGATAATGCGGCTCAGGGATGAACTCTCCCCTCGAATCATGACATATGATGATTTTGTATCGAACCTATCCGAGGGCGATTACGATAAATGCAGGGATATTAGCGACATAGATTATTTACTATCTAAGCAGTTAAAAGAGATAGTTATTATTGTCGATTATCCTACCAAGTTTGCTACATGGACTTCCAAGAAAAAAGGAAATGGAAAAAGCATTGCAATGAATATCTTGCTCCCAGAGTCATATGGAGAATTGTGTGAAGGCTGTGAGCGAACAAATGATGTTGATTTGCTTCAAAACAAAATTCACCTTGCAAAAGCGGAAACAATTCAATGGTACGTTGATTCTGTAAAAAAAATCAAAACAGACAGATGCGGCTTCGGCTTAGGAATTGAAAGACTTGTACGATGGATTGTTGGGGCAGATAGAATTAGTGATACACGATTCTTCCCAAGAATAAAATTGGAGGATAAAAATGTCTAAATACGAGAATAGAGCGATAATGTCGCTGCTGAATATGTGTAATGAGATGTTTAGAAAGAATATCGAAATTCGACGTATAACCAAAACTTGTGCGTTGCTTCTTATGTCAGGACTTTCCCCGCACGATATTCCAAAGAAAATTATTGAGAAATGTCTTTCTTCTCAGAAAGATGATGGCGGATTTATCGGTAATACGGACACCCTGTGGAATATCAAATTTTTGGAATTCTACCCTCAACACAAAGAAAAGCGCAATCGAGCAATGGAATGGCTCGTATCGAATAATGGCGATGAGGAAGGCTTCGGAAGAAGCAAGAGAGATATGCATCGAATCCCAGTAACTGGGCTTGCTCTTTATTTAATTCCAGAGATTGCAACTGAGCAAAATCTGGAATGGTTAGAGAAAACATGGAGTTTAGAGTTAAATTCTTTGACATATAAAGCAGCATATACTATTTTAGCTTTTAATAAAAACCAATGTACCCCAAAGACAAACAGAAGACTTATTTATGAAACAGCTGCTTGGTTGAGCACACAACAGGAACCAAGCGGAGGATTCGCTCCATGGCTCAGTCATCCTGCGGGGGAAAATGTATATTGTACGGCGGTTGCATTGCTTGCACTAATTAGTATGCAAGATGATGGCTATAAAGAAACAATCGAGAGAGCTTATAATTATTTATGCAGAACCCAGTTAAAGAGTGGAATATGGGCATATCATGAAATTGAAGACGGTGCCTCATGGGGGTTATATGCATTATCTCAGGCGGAAAAATATTTGGAGGTATAGGTTATGAACATTCTCATGATTTATCCAAAACCGGATAAACGTAAAAAATCACGATTTGGATTTTCTTATGAAATGCTGACAATAGCTACGGTTTTATCTAAATACCATCGTGTGCATATAAAAGATTTTTCCTGCGAATCTTTTGATGAGGGTGAATTTATAGAATATGTGCACAGAGAGAATATTGATGTTGCTCTCGTAGAGTGTGATTCTTATGCCCTAAAGCGTTCTCAGAACATTTTACACGCAGCCAGAATCATTGATATTTTGAATCAATACATCACAACGATAGCTTATGGGAATTATTGTTATATAACCAAAAGTAATTTCGATAATGCCAAGCATACAATTACCGAAAATGAAATTAACAATGTTATTGATTGTATCAATCAGTTTGAGCAGAATAATCAAATCCCACATATAAAAGCATACGATGAACTTCCGTATGTTAATCGAGATATGCTTTTGAAAATCCCTTATTACCGGGAGAATGCAAAAAATACACTTTTGCAGACATCAAAAGGTTGCGAGAACACCTGCATCTTTTGTCAAAGAAAAGGTTGGCAGTGTTGCTATGTTACACATTCTGACGATTATGTATTGGGTGAAATAAGCAACATCAAGTCGAGTGGTTTTCAAAATGTATGGATTACTGATGAAAACTTTACATTCAATCTTTCCAGAGCTAAAAGATTAGTGAAGAAAATTATACAGGCAAACTTACATGATAATCTTCGATTTTTTATCAGCAGTTGGGCAAACGTTGATGAAGAATTTTTGGACTTAGCAAACCAATGTAATGTTAGAATTATCAGTTTTGGCATCGAAAGTGGAGACGCAGAAATCTTGCGTTTTTACAGAAAGAACATAAATATAGATAGAGTCCCCCACATTATTCGGTATGCTAATTCAATAGGTATTTTTACGGTTGGTAATTTTATCATTGGTGCTCCGATGGAGACTGAAGTAACCATCAATGAAACATTTGAACTGATAAAAAGATGTGAGCTCGACCAAGTTAATATAAAAAATCTCGATTACATGATAGGATCGTCTTTGTATGAATTACTTGATGATAAACTAAAAACGGAAGACCATATATTTGCTTGTTTTGAAAATGGGTTAAATGATTTCAAGTTGAATGATATAAAAAGGATAAAAGAAACTTTTTTGTTGGAGTATTACAAATCGCACCGTTCAACTATTGAAAAAAAAATACAGATTCACGGAACACCATTCTAAGTAAAGGAGAAACTCAAAATGTTCAGATGGATAAAATTGTTTGGTGACCAGTATTTAGGCTTTTGGATATTGGGATTAATGTTATTTGTAGTACAGGAAATTCCATACATAATAATGCCTTTATTTAAGATGGAAAGCAATCCGATTATGAATATGCAAGAAACATCAATGGTTTTGGAGATTTGTGAGAAAGTATTAGGTTCATGTTGCATATTTCTAATGACTTTTGTTGTTCAAAGGGATGTATCAGTTTTTAGCATTGGAGTAGGTGTAAATAAGCTTGGATTCATTTGTGCCATTGCAGTACTACTTCTAAACTTTTTTGGATGGGGATTATATTTCACCGGACATCAATCAATTTTTGTAATGATGTTTTTTATAGTTCTGATGCCACCGTTATACTATATATGCATTGGTCTGTGGAGAAAAAACTGGTTACTGTTAATTACGGGTAGTGCATTTATTATAATTCATTTTATTCATGTCCTTGGAAATCTGAAAGCTTGAGATATATCCTTTTATAGAAAACGACAAAAGACCCTCCCGACCATCATGGTCGAGAGGGTTTCGTGCATTTGTAGGCATGAACTTCAATAAAATAATAATTGGCAATACAATAAATTTGTGATAAAATTAATAAAGAACATATGTTTGATGAATTGTAATATGATTACAGGAGGAACGATGGGGAAAATAATTAAGGAAACGATTCATGCGAAAGGCATTGATATAGGCATTTATACAGCAAATTTTGAAAGTGAATTTATTTCATTGACGGATATTGCAAAATATCGAAATGAGGATGACCTAAGATTTGTAATTCAAAATTGGATGCGTAATCGAAATACAATAGAATTTTTAGGGGTTTAGGAAGAACTGCATAATCCTGATTTTAACCGTGTGCAATTCGAGGCGGTTAAAAATGAAGCGGGGTTAAACCGTTTTGTAATGACACCAACCAAGTGGATTACACAGATGAATGCAACGGGCATTGCACATATGGAGAAGAAAAAGTAAGGTAGTGGGTGGTGATGAAATGGAAAAAGTACATGCGCTTGAAATGGTTGCTAAGGAAATCCTCAACGGTCAAATCGAAAGAGCAAAAAGCATAATTAAAACGGAATACCCATTTAATAAATTGTCGTCAACAGGGAGAAATTATACAGATAAACAGAAGATGACGCAGTTTGTTAGAGATGGTTTTATAGACAGATATAGTGGTCAAAAACTTATCAATCCAGGACTGCTAAAAGTTTTATCATATTATATGCCTGATGTGTTTCCTTATCATGCACATTGGAAAATGGAAGAATGTCATAATGCATACTGGGAATTTGTACCTACTGTAGACCATATTTATCCTGTTGCTCTTGGTGGCGCTGACTCAGAGGAAAATTGGGTCTCAACATCAATGCTCCATAATTCTATTAAAAACAATTGGACTTTAGAACAACTGCAATGGGAATTATATGATGCTGGCAGCTTTCAAGATTGGGATGGATTAACGGATTTATTTGTAAAACTTTGTGAAGCAAACGAAACTATGCTTGAGGATTCATACATAAAGAAATGGTACAGATTGTCAAAGAATGCAATAGAAGAGCAGAAAAAATGCCAATTACGGCAAAAATATTAGATGAAATGGTTGCGTAATTTTTCTATGGTGGGTATAATATATTAGAAAAGTGACAACAACGGCAAAAATATTAGATGGAGGTCGCTATGGAAATAAAAAGAGATGTATATCTTGACCGACTTATTGTTAGAAAACACAACGGATTTATTAAGGTAATTACCGGAATTCGAAGAAGCGGGAAATCTTATTTATTGAACACTCTGTTTTATAATCATTTGATTGATGAAAATATTGCATCGGATCATATTATTAAATTTGCGTTTGATTCGGCTGAAGATTTAATAAGGATTGGTGAGAATCCAATTGTTCTTGATAATGAAAAAGAAAACCGTAAAGTGGACCCTTCCAAGTTTATCAATTGGTTAATGCCACAGATAAGTGGGGAAGGAATGCATTATCTGCTGCTTGATGAAGTTCAGAAACTTGGTGCTTTTGAATCCGTACTGAATGGATTTCTTCGAAAGAATAATATCGATGTTTATGTGACGGGTAGTAATTCCAAATTTTTATCGAAAGACATATTGACCGAGTTTGAGGGGAGAGGTGATGAAGTTCATGTACTGCCATTGTCTTTCTCTGAATATTACGTTTTTAAGAAGGGTGACAAAAGTGAAGCGTATGATGATTATTCGGTTTATGGTGGACTTCCGGCAGTGGCTCTTATGGCTACGGAAGAGCAAAAGACAAATTATCTGAGTTCACAAATGCAGAATTTATATTTGAGAGATATTATTAACAGATACTCTGTACAGGATGAGGTTGCACTTGGAGAGGTAATGGATGTAATTGCTTCTGGTATCTCAACACTTACTAATCCAAGAAAAATTGCATATACAATGAATTCTGTCCATGGAACGACTACCTGTGATGCAACGGTGGATAGATATATTGGATATGCGGAAGAGGCATTTATGCTTACCCGTGTGAAAAGATATAATGTTAAAGGAAGAAAATATATCGGTACTCCTTATAAAATTTATTTTGAAGATGTGGGACTTCGCAATGCTCGTTTGTCCTTTAGACAGATTGAGGGAACTCATATCATGGAGAACATCATCTATAATGAACTCAGGTACAGAGGATATCAGGTAGATGTAGGAACTGTTGAATCAAGGGAGAAGGATGCGGACGGTAAAGAAATACGTGTGCAGAGGGAAATTGATTTTATAGCTTCACTGGGAAGTAAAAAATATTATATCCAATCTGCATATGCTATTCCCAGTCAGGAGAAGTATGAACAGGAAACGATGTCCTTTGAGCGGACAATGGATTCTTTCAAAAAAATAATCATTGTCGAAAAGAGTATGAAACCTCGTTATGATGAAAATGGTTATTTGATGATGGGCGTTAAGGAATTCCTGCTTGATGCAAATAGTTTACTTATCTGATTAAGCAAATGTCGAAACCGGAAAAAATGACTGCAATCAGTATTACACATTAATTGAGCATAGGCGTATGTATATGGATGATTATGTGAAACAGTTGGATATGGTATTATCTTTTGGTGATGAACCGATAATATAGGAGGAATAGTAACATGAAAAAAGTTAAAATAACTGTTTTAAAAACCACTCTGGATGAAGAACTTGCTAAGGAGTACGGAGCGGAAGGTTTGACAGCCTGTCCAATGATGAAGGTAGGTCAGGTATTCTATGCTGATTATGCAAAACCGGATGGTCTTTGTGATGAAGCATGGAAAGCAATTTATCAGTATGTTTTTGCATTGGCACATGGTGCTGGAAATGACGTATTCTATTACGGTGATTGGATTAGGAAGCCGGGAGTAGCAATCTGTAGCTGCAATGACGGACTTAGACCAGTTATATTTAAGCTGGAGGCGACAAACGAGGAAGCCCAGATAAATTATGAGCCTGTGAGATAGAGGTTAATTATTTCTCACCCCATTTCTTACACTGGGCAATTCTCGCACCATTATCGCTTTGCTCCATGTCGTAAGCAAAGGTATGTAACTGTGAACAGACAAAATTATCACATTCTCCGCAATGCTTTTGTTCCTTTTCCTCACAACAGGACTTAACAGGACATTGATCCGCCCAGAATGGTTTCTCTATGTTTGCGCAACCCTTACAATTCATTGATTCCCGAAAGCTGCATTCGCTGCACAGTAACCCACATCTTGACTCAACCATAATGTACACCTCCAATGTTTTATATTTATAGCATAACATAGAAAACATGACAGCTGTATGTCACTTTTAGAAATCTACTGCAAAAAATTCATGAAAGAACCCTTCTTCATACAGCTTCTGCATATGTCCTTCTCCAAATCTTTCAACAAGGTTTGACAGCCTGACGTATCATGTTATAATGAAGAAAGAAATACAGAAAGGAATGTGTTATTCATGAATTTTTCATCAAGAAAACCGTCGTTTATCAGTATATTTTTTCTGCTTACATGCTTCATAATGATGCTCCTTGGAATAAATCTGTTTGTGAATTCCATTGTTAAAATGCGCAAATGTACAGAGACGGTAACGGCAGTTGTTGTTGACGAAGTAATAACACACAGTGAAAGAAAAGACGCAGATGGATATCATACTGTATCCGACTACCATAAACCTGTGTTCAGATATGATTATAACGGTCGCGAATATACGGTAATTAGCGAGGAAGGCTCTGACCCTCCGAGGTATAATATCGGCGATTATACAGAGTTGAAAATCGATCCTTCAAATCCTGAATATTACTATGAACCGTCCAGCAATATTACTTTTATTCTGGGCACAATTTTTGGTACTTTAGGATTGGTGGGCACCACCATATTCCTTGTAGTGATTTTCAAGAGAATTGGCAGGATTGATGAATAAAAATAAATTTCAAACATCACTTGAATGGTCCGCTAGAAATGGTGGTTCAACCACAGTTGCAAATGTTGAATAGAAGAGTTCTATATTCTCATGAAAAAGTTAATTTATTAACCCTCCCAACTATTATGGATATCATCATATACGATTAAGCGAATAAAACAAAGAATTCATTGAAAAATTATATAAAAATTCAAATCTTCATAATAGATTCAAAAAAGTATGTTATCATTCCATATCAGGAGGTGACTCTATGCAAAAAATTTTAATTGTAGAGGACGATTTATATATACAGGCACTGCTACACGATTTTTTAAAAGATGCGGGTTATGATATAACAGTAGCTGCCGATGGTGTAGAGGCTCTTGCAAAGTATTCTGAAAAGGATTTTGATTTAGTACTGCTTGATATTATGCTTCCAAAAATTGATGGTTACGGTGTTTGTGAGGTTATTCGCAAAAAATCTGATGTGCCTGTTATTATGCTTACTGCATTGGATGGGGAAGAAAGTCAAATAAAGGGACTGGATTTGCAAGCAGATGATTATATCACAAAGCCTTTTTCTATGCCCGTTTTAGTAAGGAAAATTGCGGCTGTTTTGCGCAGGTCATCAAAGCAGAATGATGCACATCGGACTATGAGTTACAAAGATTTGACACTGGATTTAGATGGATACAAAGCTTTTGTGGGAGATGAAAATATTGATCTTACTCCTCGTGAGTTTGAAATACTGTGGGAATTGCTGACCCATAAAGGAAGGATTTTAACACGACAAAATCTTTTGCAGACACTTTGGAAGTATGAGTTTTTCGGTGAAGAACGGATAATTGATACGCATATTAAGAACCTGCGAAAAAAACTTGGTGATGCTGACTATATAGAAACGATTAGAGGGGTGGGATATAGAATTGATAAAGAGAATTAGAAGTAAATTATCGGTTAAAGTATTTTTAATCACTTTACTACTAATGGTGAGTTGTTGTACCGTAACATACTCGTGTATAGTCCGTTTTGCGCCATATATCTATTCACATGAATTATCTGAAGCAGAAGAAATAGCAAATGGTTTGACCGTTGAATCATACTATACACCGTTTGATGAAGCGAAATATCTTATTTTGGCTTATAATGATATATTTGTATCAGAATATGATGACGAGTTTGTTCTTCACCTGTTTAAAAGCTCTGGCGAGGAAATCGCTTTGCCTGATTTAGATACTTTGACTGGCGAGGAAATTACTTTGTCTGATTTAGATACTTTGACTGGTGCACAGATTGAAGATTATAAAAATATGGAAAGGACAAGCGAACATAAGCTATATTTTGCAGATAGTACAGATGAATATATTTTATTTTTGACAAAAAATACAAATAAGGAAAGTCAGGTTATTGAAGCACTGCAAAAATCCCTTCCTATATTAAGCATAATTATTTTTGTTGTATCGGTAATTGCCGCCTTTTTCTATACTTGGTACATGACGAAACCAATAAAAAGAATTAGTAAGTTGTCAAAGCAAATGGCTGATATGGATTTCAGTGGGCTTTGTCTTACCAACCGTACAGATGAAATAGGTGTTCTTTCTCACAGTTTAAATGATTTATCGGAGAAGCTTGTGTCTGCTCTTTCAGAATTGCAGGATGCCAACCAAAAGTTGCAAGCGGATATTGATTTAGAAAGACGACTTGAAAAACAGCGGACAAAGTTTTTTTCAGCAGCTTCCCATGAACTGAAAACACCCATTACTATTATAAAAGGACAGCTTCAAGGTATGCTACATCAAGTGGGACGCTATAAAGACAGGGAAACATATCTTGCACAATCTTTGGATGTGACTGACACTTTAGAAAAAATGGTTCAGGAGTTATTGATAATATCACGATTAGATACGCCAGACTATAATTGCAACAAATGTAATTTTAATCTTAGTAAGCTCATAAGCGACCGACTTGTAGCATATGAAGATTTATTTATGCAAAAAGAATTAACAGTTGAGAAAACTATATCCCCTGAAACTTACATTTTAGGTGATATACAACTGCTTCAAAAAGTGTTGGATAATCTTTTAGGAAATGCAGCAACATATTCGGGTGCAGGAAACCATGTATTCGTGAAGTTGTGGAAAGATACTGAAAAAATAAACCTTACAATAGAGAATACGGGAGTACATATTCCGGAAGAGGATATTCCTAAATTATTTGAAGCATTTTATAGGGTAGACCAGTCGCGAAATCGGCAAACCGGCGGTACAGGTTTGGGCTTATATATTGTAAAAACCATTCTTGACTTGCATGACGCGGAAATTAAAATTGCCAATACAATTCAAGGTGTTATTATTTCTATACAATTTTAGAAGATACTTCATAGGCGGCGGGCTTTGCCGCCTTTTTCATCTCCACATAAAAAACATATTCAATACAATATCAATTCATGTAATGTCTGTATTCTTATAAGTAGTACCCAGAAAAAATAAACGTACAAATCAATTATTTATGGAGAGGAGATTTGATTATGAAGAAAAAAATCGTATCAATTATTCTTGCCACCCTTTTAACGGTACATGTGCTGTCAGGGTGTTCAGGACAGAATAATTTACAAAAAAGCAGCAAATCAAGTGCAGGCACCCCTATTAGTATGTTGGTACAGGGGGATATTCCAGACAGTTCCTTTAGTCAAGAGGACTATCAAAAATTATTGGCTCTGCAATTTGACGGTTATGAGGACATGACAGTTTCAGATTATCAGAACCGTGTTGCAAAACTGACAGACACAGCAGAATACAGAGATTTGTTGGAACGCGTTTCAAAGAGTGAAACTTTATATGAGTTGAAAGACATTGATGAAACAGCCGCTTTCCTGTTTTATGTGTTGGAACCACTTACCGGAGAGAAATGGAAATCGAGAGATTACAGCGGCTATGCAACATCCGGATTTCCCTATCTTGAAGATAACGCTATATTGGAATACGTCTTTACACTGACGATTTTGAATGCCGATACGCTAACTATACGGGAGTACAATACCACACGGTTAAGTGTGATAAGTGGCATGCAGGATATAGTAAGTGATAAAACAAAAGAAGAATTACAGAACATAAATTCCATGTTGGCCACTATTCAAACAGATACAGATTACCTTATCAAGCAATTAAAAACAGAAAAAATCGATGTTTCTATTGATTATGCATATTTCCCTTTATCTGCTCCAGATGACAATGATGAAAATGGGTATTTTGAGGATACCAGGGAACAGCGTAGATATTCAAACGGTACAGAAGAAGATTATCGTTCCCTGCTTTCTTTGAAAACACAAAATTATCAGAATATGTCGCTTGCGGATTTTAACAATACTTTATTAGCGTGGGCAAATGAGAATCACGAAAGAATGGAAAGAATTGCTGAAGATACTGGTTGGAATGATTTTCAAGTCGCTTTAAGCGACGAGGAGCTTTCTTTTGTAAAACTGACTGTATTTTTGTCTGGTATGGAAAATGGGAAAGCAGTCCAAAGTATTTACACTGGAACACAACCGAGTAATCCCTACTATGCTGAAGAACTTCCACAAAAGATTACAACTAAAAATGGAACGGCATGGTGTAGTTTATATTACCGATTTTTTTACAGTATTTCAGACTCGGAAACGATTACGGTCGGTGAGCGTGACCGGCAAATTGTGGGTATGATCAATGCTGTACATGCATTTTGGAATGATACAGATATTGAGAGCATACTAAAAATGGAGGAAAGTGATATTGTGGCAGAACTTCAAAGGATTGCATCGGTATATAGCACGGATAATATAACAATTACGATTAATGCAGAACAAGTGCATTTTGAGCGTATGGATGAAAGAAATATTCTAACTAACTGATACTGACTTTTTGTTGAAAGAGAAATATTCACACTGGTTATTTATGGAAAGGAAATTTTATTATGAAGAAAAAAATTGTATCAATTATTCTTGCCACCCTTTTAATGGTACATGTTCTGTCAGGATGTTCAGGACAAAATAATTCACAAAAAAACGATACATCCCAAACTGCGTATGCAAAGTTAATGACGTATAAAACAGAAAATTATTTACAACAGAGTATAGCTGATTTTAATGCTGTGTTGGATAATGATTATCCGGAATTTGGAGAAGTATATGAAACAGTCGTAAAGGATATTTTACCTGATGATGAAAACTATGATTTTGTTATGCTGACACTTTCTGCATCTGTTAGTGAAATATATTTTAAGAACGTAGAGAAAAGTGACGAATTTGGCATGAATTTTTGTGTAAAAAAACAAACAAAGCCTATAAAACCTTTGCCTGGTGAGGAACTTATTTTTTTAGCACAGGAGCCGATATATGATTTCAACTTTTGGGGTACCTGTTATATTAAATATACAATCCCTAATCCGTCAATGCTAACTGTAGAGGAAAGAGATAATGCATTAAGAACAATTCAAACAGAAATGCAGGAATATGTTGATGGATTGAGCGAAGATGAAATTATGAGTGGCAATATCAGAATGTTGCTTACAGATAAAGCTATCCAACTTGCAAATAACGTGTCCTCTGATAATATCAAGCTGAATTGCGAGATTGACAGCATTGAAATCTATAATGAAGGAACAAAAATTTCCCAGTAGCACTTAAATAATTACATTTTGTTTTTTACCCTGTAAAAGAGAAAGACGCTCTATTACATATATTATTTTTATGTTATAATATGCACTACAGAAAAATACTGTCAGATAAGGAAACGGAGAGGGAAAACGGGATGAGAGATTGGTATATTATTTGATATGTGGGGGTGTGATAATTGGACAAATTGGACAGAGATAAATTTTTAAAAGTATATTGGAAACAGTATCAGCTTATGGAGCGAGATTTGATTCAGACAGATGATTATGTATCGATAGTCAAAGAGAATTATGATACATTTTCAAATCAATATATGAAACTTTTGTTAGTTATATGTAGTGAAATGGACTCTATTGCAGAAGTTCTTTGCCGAATGAGAGAAGATAAGGTTCCATGGGGAATAGTAAATAAGCTTAATGCGTTGACAGAGGAGTATCCTAATCTGAAGAATTATAGGGTAAGTACTAAATACCCATATGATATTAAGAACATTGTTCCTATGGCGAAGTTTTCGGGTGATTCTGCATCCGATTGGTGGCAGGCATATAATGATATAAAGCATAGAAGAATGGAAACGAATGATGCTGGTAGATCTAATTATACAAAAGCAAATCTTAAGAGTGTACTATATGCAATGGCAGCGTTATATATTTTAAACCGTACGCTTTATGACAGTCTGGAGGATAATGGAAAAACGAGTGATGAAATTCTGATATCGGGTCTGTTCGAAAACGGGTTAATAATCTAATCATCTACTATGACAAAACAAAGCATGAATTGTCGGGACGCCTCTGTGTAAAAACAGTATACTAAAGCCATAATCAGATTGGAGGTTGCCGGATGGACTGGGCTAAAATCATTGAAAATGCCATAGAGTATATTGAGGAAAACATTACGGAAGATTTAACGGTCAGCAGGATAGCCATGGAAGTGAATATATCCGCATTTTACTTTCAAAAGGGCTTTTCCATGCTGTGCGGGTATACCGTTGGAGAATATATCCGTATGAGAAGATTATCGCTTGCCGGAAACGAGCTGCTCTCATCAGATATTAAAGTAATTGATCTTGCAATGAAGTATGGCTATGATTCACCGGACAGTTTTACAAAGGCATTTATGCGGTTTCATGGCAGCACGCCAACTGATGTAAGGCGTAATGGTGCAGTACTTAAATCATTTGCTCCATTACATATTAAACTATCATTAGACGGAGGTAGCATAATGGAATACAGAATTGAAGAAAAATCAGCTTTTAAAGTAATGGGTGTGTCACGGAAATTTTCTTATGAAAATGCGAATGCTAACATTCCGAAATATTGGGATGAGGTATTTATCCAAGCGGCGGAAAGACCGGTGATGGGAATGTATGGAGTCTGCTTTGATGAAGAAATGGCAGGCAATGAGTTTCGTTATATGATTGCAGACGATTTTGTTGCCGGACAGGCAGAAAAAAAGAACCTTGAGGTTTATGAGATTCCGGCACATACGTGGGCAGTTTTTCCATGTCGTGGAGCAATGCCGTGTCCTTTACAGGAAACCAATCATAGAATTTTTACCGAATGGCTTCCGGCAAGCAACTACGAGATTGCTGAGGGATATAATATCGAGTATTACAGCAATCCGGCAGACTTTAAGGATGGAATGCAGGATTCAGAGTATTACTCGGAAGTATGGATTCCTGTGAAAGAAAAATAATAAATAGTTGCTGGGATTGTATTTCATGTCGATATTTTGGAATAATAGGAGATTTGTAATATGAAAAAAATATTTGGTATTTTAGTGTTATTTTCTCTTTTTCTTTGCGGTTGTGCCAATGAAAAAACTAACGGTTCACCGGAAAGCTGTTTTGAGGATTTTTTTAATAACAAAATATCTGCACACAGAAGCGATGGAACTGAATTATGGAATAAGGATTTGATATATGATGACAATGATTTGAATTATTTTAGAATTGGCGAACAAGTCGATGTAGATAATGATGGCGAAAAAGAACAACTGATAGACGGACTTGGAGGAGGTTTCTTTTTAGACTGTAGAAACAATCAATTATACATTTGGCCAGACATTGCTGACCCGGTGGGAGATATGACATATCGTCAAATAGAAGATGAATATTGGATTATTTATAAAGATGCACTTCATTCGAATAGAGAATATTACAGAATAATCAAATATAAAGGGACAGAAACAATCGAAGATATTGAGATAAAAAAATTTGAAGAAGAAAATAAAATTGAGTATTATATCAATTCCGAACTATCGACAGAGGAAGCTTTTCTTAATATTAAAATGAAATATATTGGGGAATAGAAGCAAGCTTGTATTACAATTATTAAATTATAAGGTTGGGGGCTGTCGCACGAAGCATACTTAATAACATAAACATGTTTTTAACAGTTGCTTATGGGTTGCCCACACGATACAGCGTATACTGTAACTAAAAACCCACTTTTGTTCGTTTCAGACGTAACGGTACTAAGAGTTGGTGCTTGGGTATATTAGTACAGGTGGCTGAAAAACCGTTTGAAGACGTCGGTACTTAAATTGTCGGCTCAAAGTATCCCGATTTTATATTAGGATATCTTAAGCCGGCAATTTTTAGTACCGTTACGTCTGAGACGAGCGAGAGCGGGTTTTTCAACCACCTGTACTAATATACCCAAGCACCAACTCAAGTACCGACGTCTTCAAACGGTTTTTAGTTTACAGTATAGCTGTATCGTGTGGGCAACTCATGCTGTCAAATACCAATAAAAACATGTTTATGTTATTAAGTATGCTTCGTGCGACAGCCTCCTTTTTTACTGGCTAAGTGTAATGCATACTTTTTACAAAAATTGTCATACTGAATAAAAAGAAGTTGAAGAAAAGAAGGTTGATAGTATGAAATATGTTTGTACGGTATGTGGATATGTTTATGACGAAGAGGTAGGAGACCCGGAACATGGTATTGCACCGGGAACAAAATGGGAAGATGTTCCGGAAGGCTATTTGTGTCCTCTTTGCATGATGGGAAAAGAGTATTTTGAAGCGCAGGCGGATTAAATAAGGAGGAGACAGGTGGAAAAGAAGGTTGTACTACCGATTACGGATGAAAACGGCTATTATCAAATCCGTCTGGAAAGCATTGGCGGACTGGGTGCCAATTTATGCGGAAAAATGTTAGGGGAACTTGGTATTAAATATCTCGGCTTAAATAGTGCCAGCTTTTCCAGCTATGGTTCGGAAAAGACGGGAACACCGGTGAAAGGCTTTATCCGCTATAGTTCTGCAGATTTAGATATTAAGCTGCACTCGCCTATAAAAACTCCTCATCTTCTAGTGATATTCCATGATGCTCTTTTATCCGACACGTCTGTTTTGAAAGGCTGTGGAAGCGATACAGATATTATTGTTAATACGGTAAACGGAAAAGACAGACAGGAACTTTTGGAGTTGGAAGATTATCACTGCGTTTATTTTCTAGATGCCCAGAAGATAGCCATAGAAACCAAATCCCGAATTAATGTAGTTATGCTGGGTGCTATTGCCAAGGTCATGGGTTTTGTGGAGTTGGAAGACCTGAATGCAATATGTAAGGACACCCTTGGGAGAAAATATCCTGCTTCACTTTCACAAAACATGGAAGGAATCAGGAGAGGCTATGAGGAAGTGGATATTGCTTTTGAAAGTGACCGGAGCAAAAGTCCGAAAGGAAACAAAAATGAAGAAGAATCCATATGGGGTTATGAAACTGCCCCCATTGGTGGAATCAATCCCTGTTTCGGAAATAGTGTGGTAAATGATTTGTCACCTTCCAGACAGGGATATTTCCCAATTTTTATACCGGAAAAATGTATCAATTGTGGGCTGTGTGATACAACCTGCCCCGATATGGTATTCCAATTTCAAAAAGGGGAATTTAAGGGAAGAGAAATGATGCTCAATAAGGGATTGGATTATTACCATTGTAAAGGCTGCTTAAGATGTGTCACTGTATGTCCGGTACAAGCTTTGGTTCGTGGTGTGGAGGCAGAGCATCCACACAAAAAATATTTTATGCCGAATCAGGAACTTTTACGAAATCCTGACAACTATGAAAAAGCGGGATATGATGGTTATATTACTTCGGAAGCCTTTCTGACGGAGCAGCGTATAAAGGGAGGGGAGGTATGACATGCAGGAATGTAAACAGATTATAGAGTTTGCAAGTGGAAACGAAATGGCATCTATGGCAATCAAACAGATAGGCTATGATTTAATGGGATATTATCCCATCACACCATCTACACAGATAGCAGAAAATCTGGATTTAATGAAAGCAGAAGGAAATCTGGATTTAATTATGATTGCCGCGGAAGGAGAACATAGTGCAGCGGGAATCTGTTATGGTGCAGCTGTAGGGGGAGGAAGGGTGATTAATGCAACCAGTGCTAACGGGCTGCTTTACGCCCTTGAGCAGTTCCCTGTCCAGTCAGGAACCAGATTTCCGATGGTCATGAATGTGGCTTGCAGGACTGTTTCGGGACCGCTTTCCATAAAAGGTGATCACAGTGATATCATGTACATGTTAAATGTTGGATGGCCTATATTATTTGCCCATTCCGCACAACAGGTATATGACTTCAATATTGTGGCGCTCAAACTGGCGGAGACTGTAAGGCTGCCTGTAGTGGTAGCCTATGATGGCTTTTTTACCAGTCATCAGAAACGAAGATGTATGCGTTTTGAACATGATGAGGATGTAAGGAATTTTATAGGGGAAAAGCATGAGCCATATCCATTTTTGGATTTGGAACATCCTATTACCATAGGGTCTTATATGAATGAACCTGATCTGATTAATAATCGTTATCAGCTTCATCTTGCCATGGAGGAGGCAAAAAATGTTCTGCCGAAGATGTTTGACGAATACGGCACCCTTTGTGGCAGAAGCTATAAATGGTGCGAAGGCTACTGCCACGAAGATGCGGAAACACTTCTGGTGCTCCTCGGTTCATCCTTTGATACAGCTACAGTAGCGGTGGATAGATTGAGGAAGCAGGGAAGAAAAGTGGGTGTGCTTACATTAGGGGCTCTGCGTCCTTTTCCGGAAGAAGAGCTTGCAGAAATACTTCGGTATGCCAGCCATATTCTTATTGCCGACAGGCAGGACAGCTACGGTGGAGTCGGTGGTAATTTTTCTATGGAAATACGTGCGGTAATGCAGAAGTATGGCTGTGCGGGAAAAGTAAAAAGTCTTGTTTATGGACTTGGTGGGAAAGATTTTTATGTAGAGGATGCCATTACTATGTTTGATATGGCAGAAGAAGAAAGTCCAGACAACTTGTTTTATTATGGTGTGGAAAAGGGGAATTCCCAACAAGCGGAATTGGAAAAGCAACAGTTTTTTGCCCCTCTTTCTGCAGAAAAGACAAGAATTTTACAGCAGAGCAACCAGGTTACGGGAGGACAGATTAATCAGACGACAGCCATGCCAAAACGGCTTGCACCGGGACATGGTGCTTGCCCGGGCTGCGGTATTCCTGTTAATATCAATATGCTTCTAAGAGCTATTGAAGACCCTGTTGTCTTATTGTTTCAGACGGGCTGTGGCATGATTGTAACAACACCTTATCCAAAGACAAGCTTTAAGGTACCTTATCTGCATAATCTCTTTCAAAATGGTGCTGCAACCTTAAGCGGATTAGCCGAAATCTGTTATAGAAAACAGGAAAAAGGAGAGCTTCCGCGTGGGGATATTGTATTTATCATGGTAAGTGGGGATGGTGGTATGGATATCGGTATGGGCTCTGCCCTCTCTACGGCAATGCGGGGACATAGACTGCTTATGTTTGAGTATGATAATGGTGGTTATATGAATACAGGATATCAGTTTTCTTACTCTACACCAAAAGGGGCTGTAAGTGCTACTTCACATGTGGGAAGATGTCAGTTTGGAAAGCGGTATTTCCACAAGGATATGCCACAGCTAATGGCGGCAGCCAACATTCCTTATGTGGCAACAGTGGCGGAATCCAATCCTGTGGATTTTATCAAAAAGGCGGCAAAGGCAGCAGATTATGCAAAAAAAGAGGGCTGTGCTTATGTAAAAGCAATTTCTGCATGTCCCTTAAACTGGAATGATGCACCTGACAAGGAACGAAAGGTAATTGAGGCAGCAGTCGATTGCTGTTATTTCCCACTTTATGAGGTAGAACGGGGAATCACGACTCTGAGCTATGATCCGCACAAAAGCGGAAAAAAGATTCCGGTACTGGATTGGCTCTCCATGATGGGAAGAACAAAGCATTTAAAAAATAACGAATATAATGCGGTGGTTGAATCCTTACAGGAAGAGGTTGACAGGCGGTTTCAATGCCTTTTGGCAAAGTCAGAAAATCCTTATTTATAAAAGCCAAGTTGTGCTTACAAGTCAATATATTTTAAAACAGCAGACAGTAAGGAAATAACAACCTGACTGTCTGCTGCTTTTTGAAAACTTAATTTTTAAATATTAGAGATCATCTTTTAATTGTAACACTTGTTCAAGAGAAAGCCCTGAATATATAGAGATTTCCTCCATGGATAGTTTGCCTGCTTTTAACATTCTTACTGCTGTTTGTTGGGCACCTTGCTCACGTCCGATTTCAAGCAAGGTTTTTTCGTGAAGCTCAGCATCATATTCATCTATACCCATGGCTATAACCTCCCTCTTATTCTTTCTTAAAAAATCAGAAAGTATATTTTCCTTTATACATTCGTCAACTGCACGGTTAACAGCTGTATTTATATCCGTATCCTGTCGGTATGTACGTATCCGCTCAACAAACAGCATATATTCCTTAAGGGTAGGACACTTCTGCATTAATTCATCATTATACCCCGGATTGATATTGAGCTGGAGTACAATAAGCTCAAGACATGGAGTTTCCTCCTGATGTGTATATGCATCTGAAAGTTTAAATTCCCTGCGTTCCGGTTGTTCTCGTACACCATTGTAAAATACAACAAACTTTGGGTTTGGAAGCTTAATAAGCCGTTCTGAGTAGATATCATGTCTGTCATAAAATCGTCGGAAACTCCGTGATACATAATCCAAATCCCGTAAGGGCATATTCGGATTTATGGATGACTGGTGCTCAAAAATGTTTAACCGCATATCAATGACACAGGATAAATCATTTTTAACAGTCATGTAAATTGCATTTTCCAAAGTCGTAATTTCCAGTTCATCAGGATTATCGTAGTTTGTTTCGTTTACTGCATTGTAAAGTGTAAGCAGTTCTTTCTTGTCAGAAAATAACATTCTGAAAACTGTGTCCTTATACTTTTTGTTTGGACGCAAAATATCAGAACCGTTTATTTGTTCTTTTTCCATTTTCAATTTCCCCCTTTTGTGGCAGGAAGAAGTGAATGGAAAGCTTATGTTCAGACAATTTCCAAAACAGCGTCTTCTCTGCCGATATGCGTTGTGATAGAAAGCATCGAAGTAACTTGTTTTGCTAGACTCGAATTACAGCGCCAGATGCGCCCTTTTCTTTGAATGTCTGAAATAGGTGTTACCCATGAAAGAAATACTGTAATAATGCTTTGATAAGATACTACCATATGCGTATTTATATTGCAACTGATAATTAAAGATTTACCCGGAAAATAAAATCTGTACGGATCTATTAGTTAGGTTGCCAAAGGTTTTTTGTCTATAGACAGCAGGGCTTCTGTAGTGGCAAGGATAACCTTGAGCTGGTTTTCATCGCAGCGAGTCAGCATTCGCTCTATCTTCTGGTATGTGTTATCGGATAAATTTTGGTTTGGATAAATTACCATGTCCGCTGAAATATTGAAATAGCGTATGACTTTCTCAAAAACCTCATAGCTTGGATTATTTCGAAAACGTTCCAGATCTTTTAAGTAAGATAGAGAAATATCTAATATTTCGGCTAGTTCTGCTTGTGTAAGTTTATTGTCTAATCGTGCGTTTTTTAGTACTATGCCAAATTGCTTTGGATGAAAATCCATAGTATCACTCCCCTCGCTGATATGATAGCATCATACTTTTTGTAAGTAAATATGGTGAAACAATACTTTTCGACATTTTTTGACATTGTTTGTGAGCATCGATGAAGAGCTTTGGAATGGTTGAAGAAATAGTGTTGTGAATAAAGTAGGATGATGAATTTATGCAGATTTTATGTCGGGCAAAGTGTGATTACACCATACTTTTATGTAAAAAAATATTACACCATGTTTTGACTTTGTTATTTGCTTGATATAGTATAATAAACAGCTAGTATACACTCATATAATCCTGACAGTTTTACGCATATTTAATATATAGGAGATAAAATGAAAATAAAATTATTAATCGTTCTCATAAATGCAATATACTCAATATTAGGCTGGTGTATTTGTATTATTCAAATAGGCTCGTCCATGATATCTAATTATAATCAATATTTAACTCTGGCACTGGCAGTGCTTCAATTATCTGTTGGCTTATTTATTAATTTCTTCTCATACTTTTTGATTAAAAAGAAAAGTTTGGAAAAAGCAAAAAATTACAAGGAGCTGTTGCGGATTAATTGTGTAATTATTATTTTACCATATGTTCTCATTATTTTACTGTGGATGCTTGGATGGTTTTAATGCAATGCTGTCACCCAAACAGATGGGAGCGTTAAAAAGACTGAGAAAATATTAGTGAAAAGCTGAAACTTGAAAAAACTAAAAAATATTTGTAACAAATTGCACTTAAAAATAACTAACAATATGAGGTGCAAAATATGGAGAAAGCAAAAATTGATGAAATATACCGGCAAAATGCAACAATGGAATACAAATATCTATGTGGGCTGACACATGATACCGGACTTGCCGAGGAATTAACACAGGAAACATTTTTTCAGGCAATAAAGGGAATTGACAAATTCAGAGGTGATTGTAAGGTTTCCGTCTGGCTATGTCAGATTGCAAAAAATTTGTGGTATAAGGAGCTTGAAAAAAGAAACAAACACAAAACTGTGGAGCTGGACTACACAATACCTTCAGGTGAGAATGTTGAAAATAAAAGTCTGAATAATTTAGAAAAGTTGGAGATTTTCCGTCTGATGCACAATTTGGATGATGCGACGAGAGAAGTGATGTATCTTCGGCTTGCGGGCGATTTACAATTTTCTGAGATTGCAGATATCGTGGGTAAAACAGAAAATTGGGCAAGAGTAACTTATTATAGAGGAAAACAAAAATTGTTGAAAGGAATGATAGAATGGACAGAGAATTAGCTTGTGAGATTGTAAAAGACCTGCTTCCTCTTTATGTGGACGGAATGGTAAGTGATGTTTCCCAAAAAAGCATCGAAAAACATTTAGAAGATTGCACAGATTGTAATGGGGTATATCATAGTATGGCCTTTAATTTAGAAAAGGAAACACAGCCGTCAGAGGTTCAGGATGTAAAAAGGTTTTTGAAAAAAACAAAGCATATGTATTTATTTTATGGCTTGAGTTGTCTTTGTTTTATTGCCATACTTGTCTGTATGATAGTGGATTTGGCAGTAAACAAAGGAATTACATGGTCTCTTATTGTGACGACTGCCGTTATATTTGCAGATGCTTTGGTATATGTACTTTCAGTCTGCAAAAAAAATAAGGGATATATCGCAATGGCTGTAGTAAGCATTGGAACATTCTGTCTGCTTTCCGTTATACAGCTTGTCAGATATTATCTTATGGATGCAGGAACCGTTTGGATTTTTCGTTTTGGTTTTCCAATTATGCTGCTATGGTTGGGTATTCTTTGGATTCCAATGCTGTTCAGAGCATTTTTCAAATGGAATATATGGGATTGTATAGCAGTGTTTATGGTATTGACAGCAGTAGGCAATTATATTACCAAGCTGATTACGGGAGATTATGTGTGGAATGACGTACTCCGTGTGCATAATTTTATGGCTAATGCCCTGGGACTTGTTATTGCAGCATTCGTGTTTTTCCTGATTGGCAGGGTTAAAAAGTGGAGAAAGTAATAATTCACTTAATAATAGAAAACAGTAAATAGTGTTTAGATTTTATAACTAGGAAAAATGGAGGCTCCCTGTTACCAAAAGCTGTGTCGGTAGCAGGGAGTTTTTTGTGCTTAAAAGAGAGGAATTAATTAAAATTATGTAAATGAAATAAAATTTATCTGCCATTTTAATATATTTTGACTATGATGAGTGGTGTATATTATAATAAACAGGAAAGTTGAATTGAAAATGTGTAATTTATAAGATAAAGGTAAGCGTATCAATAAAAGTGCAAATAATGAGGAGAAGTAAAAATGTCAAATACCATATTCTATACTTTGAAATTAAAACGAACAAGAACTCCTATGGAGGTTTTTGAAAAGATGAAAAAGAAGGTGAAAAATATGGGCGTAACCCAAAATTGGGTATGCGATATAGATGAGGAAAATGAAACAATGACAGTTGATTTTGGCGATGGAGAGAGTGAAAATTTCTTTATAAAATTTGACAAAAACATTTGCGATGGCTTTTGCAAGGTATATTTCCCACTTGAGGGGGAATTGTTTGATGATGAAAAGAAAAGTGAATTTAAGACATTACTTAATATGATATATTCAGTAAGAACGTCTTTTAGTGAAATGCAGATAACGGATGACTACGGTTTGGCAGAAAGCTTTTTGGAAAGCAAAAAAAATAAGATAGTGTATCGTGAGTTGACCAGTGAAGAATTGGATAGAGCAAAGCGTTTATATGATGAGGGACATACAGATTGCAAAGAATTTGTTATGGCTCTTTTATATGATTACAGAGGACTGTTATATTCAGATAAATATAGCGAATATGTAATAAAAAAGGTACCATGTTCAAGCTTTGACTTAGAGGAAGGAAAGTATTTGTGGCCATTTGTCGAGAGCTTTTTATATGAAACAGTTGAATATAAGGATAAAGGAAGACTTTGTTATATTGATGATTATTTTTCCGAATTAAATGGTACATGGTTTGCCGTGTATGGATTTTTGATTGGAATGGATCAGATACTGAAACGTTACGATGACAACGGGGCATGGGATCCTAAAAGTGCACAGACAATAAGATTAAGTAAGAATAGTTATTTGCCGGCTTTGGAAAAAACAAATGACAGCTATGAAAAATGTATTTTTACATACAGATATTTTGTATCAATATTGGACTATCTTGGATTTAAATATGTTGGCAAGGAAAATTAAAAAAATGATTCGGGCGAAAGGAGTGCGGAGGTTGAATAGAGATGAATTTTTAAAGGTGTATTGGAAGCAGTATCAACTTATGGAACGTGATTTGATTCAGACAGATGATTATGTGTCTATAGACAAAGATAATTACAACACATTTTCAAATCAATATATGAAATTGCTGCTAGTAATATGTAGCGAAATGGACTCTATCGCAGAGGTTTTTTGTCATCTGAAGGATGATAAGGTTCCATTTGGAATAATGAATAAGCTTAATGCGTTGACAGAGCAGTATCCTAATCTGAAGAAATACAGAGTAAATACTAAATATCCATACGACATTAAGAATATTGCCCCGATGGTAAAGTTTTTAGATTCTACATCAGATTGGTGGCAGGCGTATAATGATGTAAAGCATAGAAGAATGGAAAAGAATGAAGCAGGCAGGTCTAATTATACAAAGGCAAATCTTAAGAATGTACTATATGCAATGGCTGCATTATATATTTTAAACCGTAAGCTTTATGACAGTTTGGAGGATAATGGAAAAACAAGTGATGAAATTTTGATATCAAATCTTTTTGAGAGTCAATTGCTACTTTAATGGTATGTAGGGGAACAAAATAATACATTTAAATATAAATAGAAATTAAAAACAATATACAGGGGAGAATTGTATGATACAGGAAAAACTGATCGAAAAGTCTAAAGAAGCTTTTGTAATGTCTATTGAGATTTATAATAAACCAACAATTAAGTATCGTGTAGAAGGCTTTAGTTTCTTTATATGTAATGCGTGGGAACTAATGTTAAAAGCACACATGATTAATAAATTTGGAGAAAACAGCATCTATTATAAAGACAATAAAGATAGGACGATAACGTTAGAAAATTGTCTGCAAAAGATTTTTACGAATGAAAAATCACCATTGCGAAGAAATCTGGCTAAGATAATTGAGCTTAGAAATACGAGTACGCATTATGTAACAGAGGAATATGAGATGATTTATATTCCATTATTTCAAGCCTGTATCTTAAATTTTGTTGAAAAGATGCAGATGCTTCATAACGTTGATATGACAGAAGTTATTCCACAGAATTTTTTGACTTTGGCGGTAAGCATGAAGGCATTGGATGAGGGTATTATCCGCGCAAAATATCCAGAAGAAATTGCTAATAAGATAATTCTTACAAATGAACAGTTAGAGCCTATGATTGCAGAGAATAACCAGGCATTTGCAATTAAGATAGAACATTTGCATTTTATTACCAAGGACAAAACTCAGGCAACATCATTTGTACATGTGGATAAAAATGCAGAGACTGGTGTGAAGATAATTAAGGAACTTAAAGATCCAAATAACACACATAAATACACAATGAAGACAGCAATTAAGGAAATTACAAGAAGATTGCAATTGGCTGGAATAGATTTTAATATGAATCAGTACATATTTGATTTATTTAATAAAGTATATGGTATTAAAGAAAATGAGGAGTATTGTTATGTGCACAGACAGTATGCGCAACCGTCATATACATATTCCATGCGAGCAATAGATTTAATTGTAGGGGAAATTCAAAAAGATCCTGAAAATATGGTTGACCGACTAAAAAAGGCAAAAAAATAAGCTGACCTCAGGGGCAAAGGAATTCTTGGTTTTCACCTACTCCCATTCGGGAACCCAGCCGTATCCTTCACAGGTTAGCTTATTCATAGTATAGCATATGCAATTTAAAAGTCAATATGTGTGGAAAAATTTAAAAATTAACCACATAGCAATATAAGTAAAGAAAGCCACAAAAGTAATATTATATCTTTATGCGGCTTTCTTTTTATGTTAAAATTTACCTAATATGCAAACATAAAATTGCCCGAACGATTTGGCAGTTTGCGGTTGAGAGGAGGTATATGCTGTGGGTACAAGAGAAGCGGATATGATTAAACCGCCTGTAGAGGTTGCGTATGGGGAGGAGCTTGAGGCACTTAGGATGAATGATACGGCAAAGAAGCCAATGAATTGGAAAATGTCGCCTCAGGCAGTAAAGACATTTATTCTTGGGTCGGATAAGCCGGTTGTATATAACGGAAAAACGTATGATATAAAGAAAAAATATTTGGGAAACGATACGCTGGTCGAGAGATGCATCGTGACATTGGCAGGTAACAGAGGACTTATGCTGGTGGGAGAACCGGGAACTGCAAAGACAATGCTGTCAGAGCTTTTATCGGCGGCAATCAGTGGAAGCAGCACGAATACGGTTCAGGGAACAGCGGGAACGACAGAGGATATGATGAAATATTCATGGAACTATGCTCTGTTGCTTGAAAAGGGTCCGGTACCCGAAGCACTGGTTCCTGCACCCCTTTATATTGGTATGCGTGAGGGAATTATTACCCGATTTGAGGAGATAACAAGAATGCCTGCGGAAATGCAGGACAGCTTAATCAGTATACTCAGTGATAAGGTTCTGACAATACCGGAGCTTCATGAGGATGGAGTTGTATTTGCGAAACAGGGCTTTAATGTGATTGGAACAGCAAACACGCGGGATAAGGGCGTGAATGAGATGAGTAGTGCATTGAAGCGGCGCTTCAATTTTGAAACGGTGTTTCCTGTCAGGGAGGCAGCACTTGAGAAACAGATTATTATAAATGAGGTGGAAAAGCTTGCAGCGGAAAATGGAATTGAAATGAGCTCTGATGAGAAGGTTGCAGAGCTTCTTGCATCCACCTATCATGAGCTTAGAGAAGGGGTTTCATCGATGGGGCATCAGATTGATAAGCCGGGTTCCGTTATGAGTACGGCGGAAGCTGTGTCCGTATATTACCAGAGTATGATGTCGGCTTACTATTACGGAGACGGAACAATTAGTATGGATTGTCTGGTTCAAAATCTGGTGGGTGCTGTTGTCAAGGAGAACAGAGATGATTTGGAGAAGATAAGAGGATATTTTAATACGGTTGTCAAGGATAAGAGTGGCAAAGAGGGTGGATTATGGAAAAGATATTACGAGGCGAGACGCTGGCTGAAGTAGATGGGGCACTCTCAGACGTTATCGTTGACTTTGATATGGAACGTATATGCAAGGATGCCTTTTCACTGGACAATCAGGTGGTATATTTTCCGGTTAGACATCACAGTCCTGCCTGCGCTTATCATTTGCAGGAGGTGATTTGGGAATATCAACCGGACTGTATTTTGATTGAGGGACCGGATGGGGCAAATGAGCTCATATCCGTAATGACGGATGAGGAGACAGAGGCGCCATTTGCAGTCTATTATTCGTATAAGGATAGTGAGGGCATCATCAGTAAGGAGGCGGAGGAGTATAGATGCTATTATCCGTTTCTGGACTATTCACCTGAACTGGTTGCGGTAAGGGCGGGGGTGAAAAATAACATACATACGGCATTTATTGATTTGCCATATGCGGAAATTCTTGCCGCCTCTGAGGAGAACAGAGGATTAAGAAAAAACGAAGAAAAAAATAATTACAACGATGATTATTATCTGTCAACGAGTGTCTTTATGAAAAGGCTGGTGGAAAAGTCGGGATTCAGAAGCTATGACGAGCTGTGGGAAAAATATTTTGAAATAGATGGCATGTTTTTGGATAGTCGGGAGTTTATCGGCAACATGCTTTATTATTGTGTCCTCTCAAGACTGACCTCAAGGGAAAGTGAGCTTTTAGCGGAAGGATGTCTTGCACGAGAGGCATACATGAGGCAGAACATTGCACAGGCGAAGGAGAAATTTCAAAAAATCCTTGTTGTGACAGGCGGTTTCCACACATACGGACTTTTGTATGGGCAGAAAGAACACAGTTTACATAATATCAAAAAAGAAAATCAGGGTGTGTATTTGATGTCCTATTCCATGGAGGCAACGGATGGACTGAACGGTTATGTGAGTGGTATGCCATTTCCTGCTTTTTATCAGGCTGTGTGGGAAGGATTGCAAAACTCCTGTGAAAATGCCAGCCAGGTATATAGGGATACAGTGTTAAAATTTCTGGTTTCTACAGGAAAGTCGGTGAGGAAGAAGAATGGTTCACCATCTACATATGATGAAATTTGTGCATTTAATATGTCGGAAAATCTGGCAAAGCTGCGGGGAAAACGGTGTATAGGGGCATATGAGCTGTGGGATAGTGTGTTGTCCTCCTATGTGAAGGGAGAGTATACAAAAGCGACAGATTTGCCGATGCGGACACTTCGGAAAGTGCTCACAGGTGATACAATCGGGAAATTATGTAAAAATGCGAAAGTTCCGCCGCTTGTGTATGATTTTGAGGAGAACTGCAGGAAGTACAGGCTCAAGGTCGGGAAAACTGTTAAGACAGAGCTTGTGTTGAATATTTTTGCATCGGAAAGGCATAGACAGCTGAGTGAGTTTTTGCATCAGGTGGATTATATGGATACAGGCTTTGCCGTTTTGGTACGGGGACCGAGGCTTGCTCTAAGAAAAGACAGAAATCTGATTCGTGAAATATGGAGCTATAAATGGAGTACACAGGTGATATCCGCTTTGATATCGGCATCTGTATATGGAGGTACTTTGCCTGAGGCAGCAGTCAGCAAACTAAGGGCAGAGCTTAAAAAGAATATCAGCAGTGCTAAGGCATCCGAATGTCTGATTCATATGTTTGAGATGGGGCTTTGCAATCTGCTTGGAGACGCATTTACCAGATTGGAAAGAATTGTTCTGGAGGATGGAGATTTCTTTTCACTGGTAAAGACATTTTCAAATCTGATTATGGTTGATGAGCTGAGTGGACTTTATCGCAGTGAGCTTGACGTGACGGGGTTAATCCGTACTGTCTACAGAAAACTTGTGATTGAGCTTCCACATATGGCACAAATGAAGGACAAAGATGTGCCGGAGACGATGGAAGCACTCAAAACATTGTTTACAATTATGGAAAAGGATGCATACAGAGAAGACAGGCAGATGTTTGTGGATGCGCTGTATGCCCTAATTGAAAAAAAACATATAAATCCAAGCCTGCTGGGCTGTGGCATGGGAATTTTATATGGCATTGGATGCATGGATGCGGATTTGATTGGAAGAAAATGCGCAGGATTTCTGGCAGGTACAGGGGAAAAGCAGCTTGAGGCAGCAGGTGTATTTCGTGGATTATTCTTTGCAGCGAGAGATTTGCTGCTTGTAGGCGACGACTATATCAGGATTATAGATGAATTTATTGGCAGAGTGGATAATGAGCAGTTTATGAAAATGCTTCCACAGTTTCGAATTGCATTTAGTTATTTTACACCGACGGAGATTGAAAAAATCGGTAGTGCCATAGCAGATATGCACGGAATTCAAAAGCAGGAGTTTAATGCTCTTGCATATGTAACGCCGGAGCAGTACAGCTATGGAACACAGTTGGATGAATATGTTATGGGGTTGATAAAATATTATGGATGATAGACAGGATATAGAACAACTGAATAAATGGAGGCTTATGCTGGGCAAATATGCAGGTGCACAGCTTCCGTTCGGTGAGGATGGCTCCGGCATACGTTACATGGATATGGAGGACGTATTGGATTTTCTGTATGCAAGGGAATACGGCGAGGAGGAGGGTGTGCGCCAGCAGTCGGGCGGAGACGGACAAAGCAGTCTTACCGTGTCGGAGTGGATTAACAAAATAAGAAATCTGTTTCCGAAGGAGACTGTGGAAATTATGGAAAAGCAGGCACTTGACAGGTATGGGATGACCGAGCTTTTGACTGATAAGAAGGTGCTTGAGAGGCTTGAGCCGAATCAGGAGCTTTTGAAGACTATATTGCAGATGAAGGGAAGCATGAATCAGGAGGTTCTTGCGGAAGCGAAAAAGATTGTGCATCATGTGGTGGAGGAGCTGACTGAAAAGCTGAGACAGGATATAAAACAAGCCATAGTGGGACGTATTGACCGAAACAGGGCAAGCACCGTAAAATCATCCAGGAATCTCGATATTAAAAAAACCATTACAAAAAATCTTAAGCATTATGACAGTGAGCGCAAAAAGCTTGTGCTGGAACGGGTATATTTCAATGCGAGAGTAAAGAAATATAATACATGGAGAGTTATAATAGCAGTAGATGAAAGTGGCTCAATGCTTGATTCCGTAATTCACAGTGCAGTTATGGCAGGTATATTTGCAGGGCTGCCAATGCTGGACACAAAACTTGTTATATTTGATACAAATGTGGTGGACTTGAGCGAGTATGCAGATGATCCTGTGGAGACACTTATGTCAGTTCAGCTTGGAGGCGGGACAAATATCGGTGGTGCACTGGGATATTGTGAAGGAATGATTGACAATCCTGAGCGGACAATCGTTGTGCTTATTACTGATTTGTACGAGGGTGGAGATACCAATACCATGTATGCGGTCAGCAAAGGAATTATAGAGGCGGGAAGTAAAATGATCGTGCTTACTGCTCTTGATATGGAAGCAAATCCAAACTACAACAGGGGCGCAGCAGCACTCTTGACACAGCTTGGTGCACATGTAGCCGCAATGACGCCGAAGCAGCTTGCTGACTGGGTGGCAGAGATAGTAGCGTGAATTTGTAGCTGTATAGATTGGTTGAAGCTCAATCATTACTGAGTTGTGGAGATAATAGTATGAATTTACCGGTGTGCTTCAAATGGAGGATAATATGAGTGAATTGTATCGTATGCTCGGACAGAGTGGGATAGATGACGATTATCTGACAGGGTTAACCAACAAAGGAATCGTCAAAAGGGCTTATAAGGATATTGAAACTGCGGATATTAAAATATGTGATGAGACGGAGGACGGGCTTACGGTGACGGTGGATGATGTGACCTGTAAACTTGTGATGCCGCTTGGTGAGAGTACGTGCAGTTGTCCGTCAAGAAGTATGTGCAGACATATCATTACAGCATTTCTCTATGTAAAGAGAGAATTTGAGTCAGAACCGGAAGAGGTAAAGCAGGACGAAAATATGTCCTGTTCAGAACGAACGAGAGAGGCGGGGGAGCTTTCAACCTCAGCAGAGAAACAGACGGAGGATTTTTCTGAGCTGCTCGATTATCCTCTCTCAACAATCAAAAAACAGGTGGGAATGAATTCTTTCCGAACTATATATGAGCATTTAATAATGGAGAATCATGCTGTCATAACGGAGACTTCTATTGTAACGGTGGAGCTTGAAAATCAGGGGGTAAAGGTAAAGCTGTTAGCTCCCATTGAATATTCTACATGCTCATGTGGTCGAAAGGAGTTTTGTGTTCACAGAGCAGAGGCTATACTCCGCTATCAGATATATAAGGAAAAAATCAGCATAGAAAATATAGCTGAACTGATTATGAGTGAGGGCGAGGAAAAGCTGAATAAGGACGGTATTATAACCCTTGCAGAGAATATAAAACAGATGCTGGAGGAGATGATATCTGCCGGGCTTGCAAGGCTGTCGCCGGAGCTTGTGTCCGGATGTGAGCGGTTTGCAATTATGTGCCACAATGAGCGATTGGCGGATTTTGAGAAGGATTTTCGGACATTGTCGGAACAACTGCGGCTGTATTTTGGAAGGCATGCATCGTTTCGGATTGAGAAGCTTCTTTCTGATGTAATCAAGCTGTACGGTGAAGCAAATCATATCGTACATATTACAGATGACAGGGAAATTTACAAGTTAACTGAGCGCATGAGAACGGAATATGTACCATCCAAGCCCCTTGATTTAGTGGGAATGGGATATCGTCATTTCAAATCGCAGACAGGCTATGAAGGTGAGGTCATATACTTTTTGGAGGAGAACACAGGAAAATGGTACACGTATACAAATGCACGACCACTGTATTATGAAGGGAAGCGTGCTGTCAGAATAACAGGTAAAGAGGCGGCTCCGTGGGGTCTTGACTGTAGTATGCAGGAGCTTGCACAGTCCCGTATCCATCTGTCGGGATGTCGGGTTAATCAGGATAACAGGCTGTCTTCCACATCAGAGGCAAAGGCGGAAATAGTGGGAGCGAGAGCCTTTACATTCGATGGAGTAGAAAAAAACAGTTATAACAATTTTTCACAGCTGTTTTCGGAAAAGTTTCCAACAAACGCCTCTGTATGGGAGCGAAATGGATATGAGCAGCTTGTGTTTATTTATCCTTACAAGATTTCGGAAGCATTTTTTGATTCCGTTAGACAACGATTTTTAATGATGCTGGAGGATGCTTGGGGAAACAGAATTCAGGCACATATTGATTACAGTAACGAGGAAAGCTATAATATTAAATATCTGGAGCGGCTGTATCAGCAAATTGAAAAAAAGAAAAAGAAACCGGCATGTTTCTTTGGAAAAGTATATATTAGTGAGGGAATGTTGAAGCTTTACCCAATTGAATATTACGAGGAACAGACGACAAAAGCAGATATATTTTTGAGTAGAAAAAATGTAGGCAAGAAGAAAGAACAGAATGGACATACTGAGGAAGATAAATCAGCAAATAATATGGACAATCCGGAGGTTGAGGGATTAAAGGATTGCCTTGAAAACTGTAGGAATCTGATGACGCAGATATTGCAGAGTGGTTTTACTACAGTACAGGCGCAGACAATAGAGGATATCAGGCGGGTTCAAACGACGGTTCTCCAATATGGCTTGCATTATGGTGGAGAGATGCTGGGAAGGCTGGCTGAGGAATTGGAGAAGCGAAAGCATGATATGACAATACAAGGCTCGGAGGAGCTTGTCGCAACATTTGTCAGACTGAATCTATATATTATAGAAGCATTATCTAAGGTGAAATATGATGAAGTGGCTTGGAAGTTTGGCCATTATGAAAAGTAAAGAAGGAGAAGGTGTGTATGAAGAACGAAAAACAGATGTGGGTTGAAAAAGTGATGGAGCTGTTGGAACAGGCAGGTGTGAATTCCAAGCAGCTTGAGATGGCGGAGGACTATCTTTCGGGGGAGTCTGAACTGCCTGATTTTGGGATTCCGCAGTCGAAGAAGATAGATGCAGACAGGATTGACAACAAAACTTCACAGAACATGGAAAAGATATTTGGCAGACTAATGAAAACGAAGAAATATGATGATGTTTTCAAACTGTATAATGTGCTCTTTGCCCTTTTCGATAGTGTAGCAGCCATGTTCCCGATTTCCCAATTTTATGAAGTGAGTAAGGATGAGGAATTTGCCGCTAAGATGCCACGGGAAAAGATGGTTGTTATGCTTGCCAAGTTTTATAATGAATCAGGGATAGCCTCCTATAGACAGATGAAATATATATGGGAAACCGCTGGTGAGAGCTTTGAAGTTCTTGAACGTGCCCTTCCCTTATGTAAAGAGGGAAATGCGAATGGTGCACTTGCAATCTATAATACATATTTTTACTATCTGAACCGAAAAAATCAGAAATCGGTGGGTGAATCGGGAGAGACAGTACAAAAAAGCCAAAGTAAAAACTGGGGAATACTTGGTGGACTCTCAAAGGTATTTGCGGCACAGACAAAACAGGAGTCTGCAAAAAAACAGACACATAATAGTTACACGCAAAAACAGGCGGAGATGTTTCAACGTTATGAGAATCTCATCGCATATAACAGTGGTGCTGTATTTCGGGCAATTACGGAGGAGGACAGGAAAAAGGTTTCTTCCTTTGTAAAAAAGAATCCGGATAAAGATGACATCCCTGCCCATATCAAGGCTCTTACGGGCAAATATCGCATTTATGACGGACCGTCTTATGCACGTATTCCGCGTATTTTGCTTGGAAGCTGTGCTGCCAATTTTAAGGCATCCCGCCTGTTCAGAAATTTTATCCGATTGTGCGCATATGGTAAAAATTTTAATGAAACGATGGAATGTATCTGGAGAGTAAGCTTAGAGTTTCGTGATTCGTTTCATGCAGGTAATAATCAGGTGGTTACGACTATTCGTGATAGAATGGGTTTAGTTCATGCAGATGTGAATGAATTGACAGAATTGACAGAATGGGTTTGGGCATGTAAGGAAGACTTACTGCTTGATCCGGTGAAGCTGATTTGCTGGTGTGGTGGGAAGTCAAATCGGTTTGACCAGGTACTTTTACGGTTTGCAGACAATGAACCTGATATGTATAGGAAGGCAATAGATACGGCATCCATTGAGGTCAGCGGAAGGTTGTCCGAGCTGATTAAAAAAGAGAGACCTCAGCTGTATAAAAAGCATTATAAAGAGGATAGCGGCAAGCGGGATAGCATGAGGCAACAGCTTGTTGAGAAGATTCTTGATTCTATTGATGCGTCAAAAAAGGCGGCAGTTGAAAATTATCTGATGGATGGAGACAGCTTGGAAAAGCTGTATGGTATGGAGAAGGAGCTTGCCGTGAAAAGCCGGTATTCTGTGGGTTATTCATGGTGGATTTCGAATTACGGTTCCATGATAGGACATGATGATTTTTATAAGCGATGCATCGTGTTGGAATGTGTGCGCAAATATTATGATGATATGCTGAGATTTTTTACAAAAAATGGCTGGAGTGATTTTAATGCGGAACACCTTAAGGAATTATTGAAAGGGCTTTCAGATGCAGGAATGTCTGTGGCAAGGCAGTGGCAGGTAGCCGCTGGTATGGAGAACAGTATATATTCCACTAATTTGAAGAATTCATTTGCGGATGTTATCAAGGATGTATTTTCCGATTATCTCCAGACAAATGAGGAGGAATGTATTGCCGCCTTTGCGACTGGCTCTGCGGTGAGCAGGGCATGGGCGATAGATATATTGGCACAAAAGGGCGATTTGTATAAGGAGCAGATTTTTGCATATTTCAGCGATAGTTCTAAGGTTGTTAAGGAGACAATGATTAAACTTTTGTCTGAGCGTGAGTCATGGATGCCTGAGGTATTGGAGAAGCTTGCGTCGAAAAAAGCTACGGAAAGAGAGCTTGCGGCAACTGTGATTGGACAAAGCAAAGGGGATTATACGGCAGAGCTTAACGCAGCACTTGACAAGGAGAAGAGTAGCAAGGTTGCAGGTGTCATCCGTTCTGTTTTGGAAAAGGGCGGAGATGTAATCCCGTCGGATGAAAAAGATGCAGCTTCGTACGTCAAAGAGTTACATAAAGGTGGTAAGAAAAGGGCTCTTGCATGGGCATATGAGACACCGTTTATCGAAGTCCACATGCAAAGCTCTGCGGATGCTCCTGACAGTAGTACGGTAGTGGATGAGACATACATGCAGGCAATTCTTCTCGCATATTCTGCCATGCCTGTACCGGGTGTCAATAAGGAAGTTTTGAAGCTGACGGATGGTTTAAATCAGTCTGAGCTGGCTCAGTATGTGACAGAACTGTTTGATAAATGGGTTCAGCTTGGTGCCGAGGCAAAGAAAAAATGGGTGCTTTATGTGGCAGGTATACATGGTGGGACACAGATTGTAGAGATTATGAAGCATCAGATAGATGAGTGGGCGAAAAATTCGAGAGGCGCTATTGCGGCAGAGGCGGTTAAGGCACTGGCGTTGAACAGCTCTCCTACGGCACTTCTGATGGTGGATGGCATAGCACGTAGATACAAGTATAGGCAGGTTCGTGCTGCAGCATCAAAGGCACTTGAATTTGCAGCGGAGCAATTAGGGCTTTCCACGGAGGAGCTTGCTGACCGCATCGTTCCCGATCTTGGCTTCAATGAGCAGCATGAGCGTATTTTCGACTATGGGGAACGGAAATTTAAAGTTTACATAACACCTGCGTTGGAGATAGAAATATATGATGAAAATGACAAGAAGCTGAAAAATATGCCTGCACCGGGAAAGCGGGATAATGAGGTGCTTGCGGCGGAGTCATATGCTGAATTTAAACAGATGAAAAAGCAGATGAAGGCAACTGTTGCAAACCAAAAGCTCAGGCTGGAAGCTGCACTTTCCACCGAGCGAAAATGGCAGACAGACAAGTGGCGTGCTTTATTCGTGGCAAATCCGATTATGCATCAGTTCGCGATCAGTCTTATATGGGGTGTATATGGAGAGGACGGTACAGTTCTTGCTACCTTCCGGTATATGGAGGACGGAAGCTTTAATACGGAGGATGAGGAGGAATATCAATTACCTGAGAGCGGAATGATAGGATTGATTCATCCGATTGAACTTAGTGAAGAGTCAAAGGCAAAATGGGAGGAGCAGCTTTCGGATTATGAGATTACACAGTCCGTCGAGCAGTTGGGTCGTCCTATGTTTGCCATGACGGAGGAGGAAAAGCATGCCAACACACTTGAGCGGTTCGGCGGTATGGTGCTTGCTGCGATTTCACTTTCCGGCAAGCTGCAGACGATGAACTGGTATAAAGGTGATACAGAGGATGCCGGTATGTATTATTCTTTTTACAAGGAAGATGTGATTTCAGGTATTGGAGCAAGGATTAATTTCTCCGGTGCCTATGTCGGCGACAGCTATATGGCGGCCGAAAATGAGCAGGTTACCGTGTACGATGCAGAGTTTTATAAAAAGGCTTCCGCAAATGAAAAGGAACAAAAGCTTACACTTGGTCAGCTTTCTCCGAAATATTTCAGCGAGATTGTGTATCAATTAACGAAAGCAACCGCCACATCTGAGGAGAGAAACGAAGCTTGGCGGAAGGAAAGGTGACAAGCAAATGATTTTAGAGACAGATAGATTGCTCATGCGTCCGTGGGAAGAAACGGACGCAGAGGATGGGTAAAACGGCTATCATTGACTTATCCCAGAGATTTGTTATAATGAAAGTGCATTTCAATTTCATATATGGAATGCTTGTAAATATTCTAATAAACGAGGTGAGATTATGGAAGATAGTAGTAGTCGAAGTATGGACAAGGTTTTTGCATATAATCATAACAGGTACTACTACAGTCGTATCCATAATTTGTAGTAGTTCGTTGTGTATATATATGTAAAGACCATTGTCTAGTTCTAAAGCGATACTGCATCGATAGGTTGGGCGCAGAATCCTAAGGTTTGTGAGCGACAATGGTATTTTTATGCTTTTTTGTCCGATTGCTTTGTTGCGCCACCTATTTATCTATGGCTTGCGATATGCAAGTTCAATGAATAAAGGAGGAAAATGCAATGAGTGTAAAAGACAATGTTCTGAACGGAGAGCTCGAAACGATACAGCATCCTGACTATAAAATAGAGATTGTTGAGGTGCTTCGTAGTAATCTAAGTCCTAAAATCAAGCAGGAACGGATACTTGCATATCATGAAAAGGATATTGCAGGTGCATTAGAATTGCTTAGTCAGGAAGAACGCAGCAGGCTATATCATATTTTGAATGCAAATACGCTTGCGGACATACTTGAGTATGCTGAAAACAAAATAGAGTATATTGGCGAAATAAATATTCAAAAAAGAATTAGTGTACTTTCTCAATTTGAAATTACGGAACTGGCAGAATGTCTTCACCAGATGGATAAAGTAGACCGTACAACGGCAATGGAATTAATGGACGATGAGCTAAAACATGAAATTGTACTGCTTAATTCTTTTGGCGAAGATGAAATTGGTCGTAAAATGACTACAAACTATGTTGCAGTTTATGCAGGAATCGGTGTGCGGCAGGCAATGCATTCTCTGATTGAACAGGCAGCAGATAATGATAATATTTCCATCATTTATGTCATCGATGAGAATGAAACTTTTCTTGGCGCAATTGACCTAAAAGATTTAATTATTGCACGTGACGGCACACAACTTGATGCGATTGTTATGACATCATATCCTTATGTTTATGCCAATGAGCAAATTGATGATTGTCTTAGTCGTATCAAGGATTATTCAGAGGATTCAATTCCTGTTTTAGACTCAGATAATAAGCTTATAGGTGTACTGACATCTCAGGACGTTATGGAGCTTGTTGACGATGAGATGGGCGAGGATTATGCAAAGTTGGCTGGTTTATCCGCAGAAGAAGATTTAAAAGAACCTTTGAAGGAAAGCATCAAAAAGCGCTTGCCTTGGTTGATGGTTCTGCTTGCATTAGGAATGGCGGTTTCCAGCGTTGTAGGTGTATTTGAAGGAGTTGTTGCACAGCTGCCACTGATTATAGCTTTCCAGTCGCTTATTCTGGATATGGCGGGAAATGTGGGAACACAGTCGCTTGCTGTTACCATACGTATTCTCATGGACGAAAACATTAGTGGAAAGCAAAAGCTTATCCTGGTTACAAAAGAAGCCCGTATTGGATTGGTCAACGGATTGATACTTGGTATATTATCCTTTGTATTTATTGGCTTGTATTTAGTTGCATTCAAAAATCAAGCGGTAATTGCAGCGTTTGCTATATCTGCCTGCATAGGTATTGCACTGCTTTTGGCAATGATACTTTCAAGTTTGTCGGGAACATTGATTCCGCTTATGTTTAAGAAGTTGAAGGTAGATCCTGCCGTAGCGTCCGGTCCGTTGATTACAACAATCAATGACCTTGTTGCGGTAGTTACATACTATGGTTTGGCATGGATACTGATAATTAATGTTATGCATTGATAGGTTTTTACGTAATCAGTTGCTTTAGGAATATCGCTAATTTTGCTTGTTATTGTTTATGCGCTTTTTCATAGGAAGAATACTTAACGTTGATAAAAGTACCGTTGGTATCAAAGTTAGAACAGCAATGAAAAACAGATAAGTAAAATGTGTTATGATAAGATTTGTTATTGGCGTAATTGCAATAAACGCCAATAGTAATTTTTTACTTACAGCCAATTCGTCGTTTGCAATTTTTGCATTTTTCCGTAGTGCGATTAGTCTCCACGGAACAAGCAATAGAAAAGAAATTATAATCATACCAAGGAATGCTGACAATTCGACGGCTGCCTGCAGCATGCCATTTGCTCCGGATATAAACAAATTGGCTATTGGCGAAACGTCTGACCCATCTACATTGAAATTTTCTACATGGTTTATTTGAGGGCTGGCATTTCGTACCTCGTTCATATACGCTAAAATACTAAGAAATAATAATATTTCTATTATAAACAAGCTTATTATCCGAGCCTTCTGTGTATTAGATAATTGATTCATGTATTTTATGATTGATTTCCTTCCATGTTATTATACTTGCTATAATAACATGGAAGGAAAATAATGCAAAGTCTGAAATTTACTTCAAATTATCATTAAAAAACTCAGTTATTTTGTCAAAAGGAATAATGTCTGTCTGATCATACAAATCCGTATGAACAGCATCAGGAATAATCATAAGTTCTTTGTTATCCCCTTTCAGAAGCTGATACGCATCCTTGCTGAAATAGCAGGAATGTGCCTTCTCACCATGGATAATCAGTACAGCATTACGGATTTCACCGGCATACTGAAGGATAGGCATATTCATAAAGGATTGGCAGCCGATTACATTCCAGCCTCCGTTGGAGTTTAGAGAACGGGGATGATAGCCACGTTCCGTTTTATAGTAATCATAATAATCTTTTACAAAGAATGGTGCATCCTCCGGAAGCGGATCAACTACACCACCGCCAAGTGTATAGGAACCATTTTTATAATCTGTAATTCTCTGTGCATTCAAGGCCTTGCGTTTCTCATAACGGGCATCCTCACTGTCCTCTGAATCAAAATAGCCTTTTGCATTCACTCTTGTCATGTCATACATGGTAGAGGAAACGGTAGCCTTGATGCGGGTATCAAGTGCCGCAGCATTGATTGCCATACCACCCCAACCACAGATCCCGATGATGCCGATGCTCTCAGGGTTAACATTATCCTGCAAAGAAAGGAAGTCTATTGCCGCCATGAAATCTTCTGTGTTGATGTCGGGAGATGCCATATAACGAGGCTGTCCGCCGCTTTCTCCTGTATAAGATGGGTCGAAAGCAATTGTAAGAAAACCTCTTTCTGCCATTGTCTGTGCATACAATCCGGCAGCCTGCTCTTTTACAGCACCGAAGGGACCGCATACTGCTATTGCAGGAAGTTTTTGATTCGCATTTTTCGGAACATACATATCAGCTGCCAAGGTGATTCCATATTTGTTATGAAATGTTACCTTGCTGTGAGCTACCTTATCACTTTTAGGGAACGTCTTATCCCATTCTGTTGTCAAAGTTAATTTTTCTTCCATAAATTAATCCTCCTAAATAATTTTATTTATTAATAGCATTGACGGTTAAGATATTTAATACCAGTCATGTTTTTCATCACGATTTAAACCTTTTATTTGTTCCATTTCATCCTCCGTCAGCTCAAATTCGAATATGTCCAAATTCTCTGCGATATGGTCGAGGTTACCTGAGCCCGGAATAACTACCACACCCCTTTGCAGATTCCAACGCAAAATTACCTGTGCAGAGGTTACACCATGTGAATCGGCGATGGCAGAGATTGTTTCATTTTGAAGTAGTTCTTTTGTATAGCCACGTCCGCCAAAGGGATACCAGCCCTCTACGACGATTCCATGTTCCTGAATATATGGCACAACATCAATTTCCTGATAATAAGGGTGGATTTCATTTTGCACAACAGCAGGCATAATTGTTACTTGTGGTAGAAATTCTTCTAATTCCTCAATATACCAGTTGGATAATCCGATAGAGCGGATTTTACCGTCCCGCACAGCCTGTTCCATTGCCTGGTATGCCTTTACATCATCTGTTCCCGGATGATGCAGGAGCATGAGGTCAATATAATCCAACCCCATTCGTTCCAGTGCTTCATCAATTGCATTTGCTGCGTCACTATATTGATTTGGATATAGTTTTGTGGTTACAAAGATTTCTTCTCTTGGGACGTCTGAAGTTCGAACTGCAAATCCTACTGCATCCTCATTGTGATACATATATGCGGTATCAATCAGTCGTCCGTCATTATCCAGTAGTGCTGTTACCGAAGAAACGCAGGTATCGTAATCAAGACTATAAGTACCAAGTCCCATAATTGGCATTTTATATCCGCTGTTCAGCATTACTGTTTTTGTTTCAAAATTAAATATACCGCTATCCAAATTTTCTTCACCTTCTTGTATTTTTGTTTCGGTCATTTCTTCCGTTTCACTTTTTTGTTCCGTTTGGCTTATCATTGATGTGTCATTGGTATTGGTCGATTGCGATGTTTTATCTGCATTTGTTCCGCAACATGTGAGTGTAAAAAGCATAATTGTAATAAGCAATACAAATAGTAATCGTTTCATAATTTTGCACCTCCTGTTACCATTATAATAATGTTACAGTATCATGTCTAATTGTTATAATTTATATTGCGATATTCTTGACAGGAATATCAGATACTCTATATAATTGTGTTATCTAAAAAAACAAGGGGTCGTTTATGGAAATACGTGTTTTAAAATATTTTTTGGAAATTGCACGGGAAGGAAATATGACGAGGGCTGCGGAACGTCTTCATGTTACACAGCCAACTCTTTCCAAACAAATGAAAGAGTTGGAACAGGAGCTTGGGAAAAAATTGTTCCGGCGCGGCAGTACGAGTGTCCGCTTGACAGATGAAGGGATGCTCCTCAGAAAGAGAGCAGAAGATCTTCTTGCCATGGTGGATAAAATTGAGGGTGAGTTCAAGGCATTAGATGAAATAGCAGGTGGTGATATTTATATTGGATGCGCCGAATCACATCTTATAAAGTATCTTGCCCGTACAGTCAGTCGATTAAATGAGAAATATACAAATATCCACTATCATATTACCAGTGGTGACACTGAGCAGGTTACGGAGCGTCTTGACCGTGGGCTTTTAGACTTTGCATTCATTGTGGAACCGCCAGACTTATCAAAATACAATTATCTTGAAGTTCCTGAATATGATACTTGGGGAGTTCTTATGAGAAAGGATTGCCCTTTGGCTGAAAAATCTTTCATTGAAGTCAGAGATATTCTTCCTTATCCTATCTTTTGTTCAGAACAGTCAGCAAAAGTTGATTTGCCAAGATGGTGTGGAGAGCAAACGGATCAGCTTAATGTTATGGCCACTTTTAATTTGTCAAGCAATGCTGCAGTATTTGTGAGAGAAGGTTTAGGGGTGGCACTTACTTTTGATAAGCTCATTGAAGTATCAGAAGAAGGGGACTTGTGCTTCCGTCAAATTATTCCCGGTCTCCACACAAAAATGTATGTAATATGGAAAAAATATCAGGTATTTACCCCTGTTGCTGAACTTTTGTTATCAGAACTTAAAAGAATGTTAGAATGAGGAAAGAAAAGCGCCTATACTTTCATGTGGCATTTGACGATTTTGAATACTGTCAGATGCCTTTTCTTTTTGTTGTAAAATTTGGAGGTGGGGACAAGAGGGTTTCTGCGTTCTTATGATAAAAAATAAAAATACATATTGACACAGTGTCAGAATAAATGCATAATAAAGATACTGACACAGTGTCAGAATGGAAAGGAGAATAGAATCATGAAGAAAAATATAGGATCACAGCTGGCATTATATCCTACCCCGGTTACTGTTATCGGTGCTATGAACGAAGATAAGCCCACATGGACGCTTGTCGCCCACATCGGCATTATTGGTCATGACCGCGTCCTGGTAAGCCTTGCGGCTCAACATTTTATCAATGGTGTTATTAAGAAGGACCAGAAACTTTCCATTAATATTGTGGATGAAGGGATATTACCGCAGGCAGATTATGCCGGCGCTGTAAGTGGGGCAAAATCAGATAAGTCAAGTCTGTTTGAGTATGAACTTGGAGAGGAAGGGACCCCGATAATCAAAAAGTCCCCTTTGGTCATGGAATGTACGGTCATTGACAGATACGACACTCCCGGATTTGAAAGTTTTATCTGTACGATTGGTGGGACTTATGTAGAAGAGAGATGTCTGAACGAGGCAGGAAAAGTAGATTATCACGAACTGAAACCAGTTCTGTTTGAGTTCCCGACTTACGAATATCTGAAGACAGGGGATGTGATTGGAAAATGCCTGTCATTTAAGAATGGGGAAACTGTGTAGGAGGGATAGGATGCCAAAGGGATCAAACGAATTGACGGAGGCAAGAAAAGAGGAAATCTTTCTGGCACTACTGCAGAGAGAGTATGAATGGAAGATAACAGCCGCATTGAACGGTTAATAGATTTAAAGGGTGTTATTGGAGTAGGAAAGGTAAGTATGGAAAGGAGCAGAAGAGATGAAGATTGTAATACTTGAAGGAAGTCCGAACATGCAGGGTTCCTCTAATATACTCGCAGGGGAATTTGCTAGGGGAGCGAAAGAAGCAGGGCATGAGATTGTTGCTATTTCAGCAGCACACAGCAGGATTAAGCCATGTATGGGATGTATATCTTGTGGCTATGATGGACCGTGTGTACAGAAAGATGACATGGAGCAAATCCGGCAGGAAATCCTTGAGGCGAATATGCTGGTGTTTGTTACGCCGCTTTACTATTACGGAATGTCGGCTCAGCTAAAAGTATTGGTTGACAGGTTCTGTGCCCTGAATGGAAGCATTCAGAGAAAAAGAATGAAATCAGTCCTGATTTCGGCGGCGTGGAACAATGATGATTGGACTTTTGATGCGTTGGAAGCGCACTACCATACATTGGTAAAGTATCTAAACTTTAAGGATGAGGGAATGGTTTTGGGAAAAGGTTGTGGAACCCCATCCATGACAAAGAACAGCAGCTATCCCAAGCTGGCGTATGAACTTGGAAAGTCACTGGCTTAAAAGGCCAGAATGGAAAGGAGAAAATCATGAAAAAAATAATTATGCTTCTTACGGCAGTTACATTAATGTTTACTCTTGCTGCCTGCGGCAGCAATGCAGGAAAACCCTCTGATGGAGTGGTATCAGATTCCCCTGTACAGACAGTAGAGCCGGACAATGAAACCGGGCAGTCGAATCAGACAGAAACACAAAATCCGGATCAGGAAGAAACACCTGATGATATTGAATCCAAGGAAAACGGATCAAAAGCACTGGTGGTCTATTTCTCCGCAACGGGAAATACAAAGGCAGTTGCGGAAACCATCGCCGAACTGCAGGGAGCAGATATTTATGAGATTGTGCCTGAACAGCCATATACGGATGAAGACCTAAATTATAATGACAGGAGTACCCGTGCAACAGCGGAGCAGAACAATCCGGATGCACGTCCTGCTATTTCCGGTGGCATAGAAGATATAGCAGAATATGATGTGATTTATGTAGGCTATCCCATCTGGTGGGGAGACATGCCGAGGATTTTGTATACCTTTTTTGATAATTATGATTTGACAGGAAAGACGATTGCTCCTTTCTGCACCAGTGGGGGAAGCGGTCTCTCAGGAACACCGAAAACAATCGGGAGTCTTGAACCGGAGGCAGATATCCTTGACGGGCTTCATGTCAGTGATTCAGCGGCAGGCAACGCAGAAGACAAAGTGTCAGAGTGGCTTGGCAGTATCGGACAAGCGGAATAGGAGGGAACTATGAAGCGACTGATGGCAGTTATTTTATCGTTTGCACTTATTGCGGTGTGTACTGCCTGTGGGCGGTTAGAGACAGGACAGCAGGATACCTCTGCAACCATAGGTATGGCAGAGGAGGCAGGAGCAGAGGACAAAGAAAACTATACTTCTGAGCAGGAGGGAGATGAAGATAAGACACAAATGGCAGATGTGCAGGATGGTTTCCTCTATATTACAGGCGGTTCCTTTCAAATGGGGAGTCCAGAGGATGAGGCTTGGAGGAGTGAGGATGAAACACAGCACTCTGTTACAGTCAGTGATTTTTACATGGCACCCTATGAAGTGACGCAGGCAGAATATGAAACCATTATAGGAAATAATCCGAGTAATTTTTCCGGTCCGGAGCTTCCAGTAGAGAATATTACATGGCTGGATGCAGTGGTTTTCTGTAATGCATACAGTGAACAAAAGGGACTGACCCCGGTATATTCAATTGAGGGACAGAAGGTAAGCTGGAACCGTAGCGCAGACGGATACCGCCTGCCTACAGAAGCAGAATGGGAGTATGCCTGCCGTGCGGGTACAGCTACACCATTTTATATGGAAAAATCCCCAAGTGCTGAGGAAGCAAACTATTATGGGCATTATCCTTACATGATTGAGGAGAATTATTTTTCACAGGAAAATCTTACTGTGAAGCCTGGAGAGTACCGACAGACAACGGTTGCGGTGGGCAGTTTTTCTCCAAATCCCTTTGGGCTTTATGATATGCACGGGAATGTAGGCGAGTGGACTTGGGATGTTTACGGGGCATATCCGGATGGGGAACAGATTGACCCGATTGGTGCAGAGTCAGGGACACGCCGTGTTTATCGAGGTGGCGGATGGAATGACTTTGCAAAAAATATGCGATGTGCCTACCGTGCCATGATGGACCAGGATAAGAGCAGCTTTAATATTGGCATCCGTCTTGTCAGAAATGCTGTGTCCGGTTTCGGCAGTGTAGGCGGACAGGAGCAACAGGGCGGCAATGAGGAAAACGGAAGTAACGTTTTAATTGCATACTTTTCATGGGGCGGAAATACAAGAGGGATTGCAGAGGAAATCGAAAGGCAGACGGGGGCGGATTTATTTGAGATTACACTGGTAAACCCTTATTCTAATGATTACAATACGGTGTTGGATGAGGCGCAGAGGGATCAAAATGAGCAGGCAAGACCAGAGCTTGCTACCCATGTGGAGAACATGGAGGATTATGACGTGATTATCCTCGGCTATCCGAATTGGTGGGCATCTATCCCTATGCCGATTGCCTCCTTTTTAGAGGAATATGATTTTACGGGAAAAACCATTATTCCATTCTGTTCCCATGGTGGAGGAAGGTTTGGACAGAGCCTGACAGCGATTGCAAAGTTGGCTCCTGATGCTCAGATGGGACAAGGATTGTCCATACACTATTCCGGAGGCTCAACGCTTAAGGAGGATATCAGTCAGTGGCTTGAAACAAATAGCATAGAGTGAAATTTGATAAGGAGGATAAGATTATGGTAAAACAGACGGCAGGAAGAGACCAGCTTGGGGCATTTGCCCCGAAATTTGCACAGTTGAACGATGATGTTTTATTTGGAGAGGTATGGAACAGGGAAGAAAAACTTTCTTTAAGGGATCGTTCCCTTGTGACCGTGGTATCTTTAATGGCACAAGGACTGGTGGATTCTTCGTTCCAGTATCATTTGATGAGTGCAAAAAATAACGGAATCAAAAAAGAGGAGATTGCCGAGATTTTAACCCATGCAGCATTTTATGCAGGATGGCCGAAAGCATGGGCGGCTTTTAAGATGGCAAAGGAGGTCTGGGCGGAGGATATGCAGGTGGAGAGCGCAAGAGAAGCACATGAAAAAAATATGCTGTTCCCGATTGGGAAACCGAATGACGGTTTTGCGCAATACTTTGTCGGTCAGAGCTACCTTGCACCACTTTCCACAGAGCAGGTGGGCATTTTCAATGTCACTTTTGAACCGGGATGCAGGAATAACTGGCATATCCATCATGCATCTTCTGGAGGTGGGCAGATCTTGGTCTGTGTAGGAGGACGTGGATACTATCAGGAGTGGGAAAGGGAGGCACAGGAACTGAAACCTGGCGATGTTGTTAATATTCCGGTGGGGGTGAAACACTGGCATGGAGCTGCACCAGATAGCTGGTTCTCCCATCTGGCAATAGAAGTCCCTGGCGTGGATAGTTCCAATGAATGGCTTGAAGCAGTGGATGATGCTACCTATGGCAGCCTGAAGTAGAAAGGATGGTGGGCACGATATGAAAGGAAAAGTGAAAAGAGCCGTTGATGTACTGATGACGGTAGCCCTGCTTTTTCTGATGGGTTATCAGTTTTGGGGTACAAAAGCCCATGAATGGGTGGGCGCGGGGATTTTTGTTCTGTTCGCTGCCCACCATATACTTAACTTTGGTTGGTATAAAAATCTGTTCCGGGGAAAATACACGGCATTCCGTATTTTTCAGATGAGTATTGATATTTTGACACTGCTATCCATGGCTATTCTGGTATACAGCAGTGTTGTCCAGTCAAGATATGTATTTGCATTCTTGCCGATTGAAAGCGGACTGGCATTGGCGAGACGCCTGCATATTCTAGGTTCCTATTGGGGATTTTTGCTGATGGGCTTACATTTGGGCCTGCACTGGAATATGGTTCTTGGCAGTCTGAAAGGAAAAAGAAAGTCAGATTCTCGTAGCCGAAAAACAGTCCTGTTTATTGCAGGGCTACTTGTGGCATTGTATGGGGGATGGGTTTTTGTAAAAAGGAAATTTGCCACTTATCTTTTTTTGCAAAGTGAATTTGTGTTCTTGGATTATGAGGAGTCAAAAATATCCTTTTATCTGGAATACATATCTTTGATTGGAATGTGCATTTTTATTTCACATTATTTGGGGAAACTGTTGCGGCAGAAGCGATGGCAGTAGTGGTGACCATTATTTTTCTGCTGACAAAACAAAAGAAATATAAATATTAGGGAGAAAATCCTTTAATTATGATATAATATTATTTTAAAAATACAAAGGTTGCGAGAGTACATGCCTATACAAAATAAAAACAATAAAATAAAAAAATGGATAATTTTTGGATGCGTGTTAGTTTTATTATGCTGTTTTGCATGGTATGAAAATCACCATTTGGTTGTAACATATTATGATTATGAAAGTAATAAAATTGCTGATGGCTTGAACGGATATCGTATCGTTCAAATTTCAGATTTGCATAATGCTACATTTGGCAAAGACAACAATAAGCTGATTTCTAAAATTATAAATTTATCACCTGATATTGTTGTTATAACAGGGGATATTGTGGATTCGAATCATACGGATATTGATGGTGCCATTCAATTTGTGCAGAATATTTCAAAGACATGTCCAGTATATTATGTTACAGGAAATCATGAATATTGGCTGGATGAAGCTGACAGCCAGGCTTTGATGAAGGGCTTGGAAGGTGCAGGAGCTGTCATTTTAAACAATGAAAAAGTAACTGTAAATAAGGGGACAGCTTCTTTTGAATTAATAGGACTGGATGACAAAAGTCTTGGAGATAACACACTGAAAAGTCTGACTGATAAATGCAGTGACGAGGATTTTACAGTAGCACTGGCACATGAACCACAATACATACAGGAGTATAGCTGTACAAAAACGGATTTATTGTTAAGTGGGCATGCGCATGGAGGACAGTTTATTTTGCCGTTTATAGGAGCGGTAGTTGCACCTGACCAGGGATTTTTGCCGGAATATACTGCCGGGGAATATCAGATGAATAAAATGACCATGTTTGTGAGTCGGGGGCTTGGAAATAGTGTTATACCGGTAAGGCTGTTTAATGATCCTGAGATTGTTTGTATTGAATTGAAAAGCAGGTAGTGTTATAAATATTAAAATACAAATTAAAGAATGGAGGAAATGAAAATGCTATTTATTGAATATCCGAAATGTACAACCTGTAAGAAAGCTAAGAAGTGGCTTGATGAGAACAATGTTAAATATACGGACCGTCATATTGTGGAAGACAACCCCACGTATGACGAGCTCTCAGATTGGTACAAAAAAAGTGGGTTGCCATTGAAGCGTTTTTTTAATACGAGCGGCATACTGTATAAAGAGATGTCCCTGAAGGATAAGCTGCCTGAGATGGGCGAGGAGGAACAGCTCAAATTGCTTGCTTCCAACGGAATGCTTGTGAAGCGTCCGATTATTGTAGACGGAGAAACAGTGCTTACAGGCTTTAGGGAGCCTGAATGGGAAAAAATCATTAAGAATTAAGCCAATTGTTGTGTATAACAAAACATGAAATATTATATTAATCCGCATATTTCAAATATTTGCTGTAAACGCACATCATAGCTGTGATATTTTTTGACCTTTTCGTAGCCGTTTTTTGCAATTTGAATTCTTTCTTCGTCATGTGTAAGATAGTAGTCAATTTTATTGAGCAGGTCAGGAATACTGTCAAACAGAACAATGTCTTCATCCGGAATGAAATGCTCTGGAATTTCTGCCTGATAATTTGATATTACAAAGCCACCGGCACCCATAAGGTCAAAAATTCTTAATGGGAGGCCGGTTTTTATTGGCCGGTTTGTCATGTTAAGGTTAATTTTACTGCATTTTATTATTTGTGGCATCATGTTAGAAGAATCTGCACCCCCACGATTGTTTACCTTTGGCAGCATGGATGTGTCGCTCAATGTCCATAAATCCATGTTAAAGTGTTCACTGATTGCCCGGAAGGTACGGATTCTGTCCTGCTCTGTGCATTTATAGCCGATGTAGGTGTCAGCAACAATGCCCTTTACATCCTCAATATAATCTTCACCGAGAGTGTTCCAGCTGGCATGTTTTTTAAATTCTGCCGCAAATTCATCAGAAATGGAATCTTCAATCAGGTTGTAGCCGTAAACATTTAACTGTGCATTTATTAATCCGTCAACATATCCACGTATGTAGTCGGATAAATCCTTTTCAATGAAATTGTATTTACATTTTTCTGAGTAAAGAGAGCCTACAAATGATATGTCACAATCGTATAGTTTATGTTCCTGTGGTGTGACCTTTATTTTGTCCCATGTTGCAAGGTCGCAGGCCATAGGCATGTGAAATATATTGTCAGGATTGAGAGTGGAAAACTTTTCTACCTGCATTTTGTCCAACAAAAAAATACGGTTTGTAGGATATGAAACGGTTTCTGAATATAATGTAAAGCTTGGGCAGTCTACCGTCCATGAAATATAGGGAAGCTTAAATACCTTGCAGGCACGGGCAATAATAGGCTGAAAGTTTACGGAAAATACACAGTCGATATCCGGCGTCTGGTGAATCAGGTTTGCCAAATCATGCAGATAATCGGTGTCATAGTCAGAGCTTATAAATTGTTGATCCAGTGTGATAAGGTCATATCCAAGACGTTTGATAGCATTTGTAATTCCTGTTTCACATATACTTTTCCATCGGCAGAATAGAATTTTCATATGAGTTTCCACACTCCTTCTATTGTAGTTGAAATATAGGTTTTATTTTGTTAAAATCTATTTTTGATGTTACTATTTGTATAAGGGATTGTCAAGAAGGTGAACAGAATGGAGGACAATTTGGAAAGAATAAATACGATAGTTGCTGATGGCTGTAGAAGGGAAGCCATATTGCAGGCTGCCGGTATACTTCGGACAGGTGGGCTTGTTGCATTCCCGACAGAAACGGTATATGGACTGGGAGCTGATGCACTTTCAAAAAAGGCAGCAGGAAAAATATATTCTGCCAAGGGTCGTCCCAGCGATAATCCTCTTATTGTGCATGTTGCAGACGTAAAGGCTGTTTATGAACTGGCGGAGTATGTTCCTGACAAGGCAGAAATGCTGATGGAGGCATTCTGGCCGGGGCCGCTGACTATCATACTTCCAAAGAAGGAAGTTGTGCCTGATGAAACGACAGGCGGGCTGAATACGGTTGCATTACGGATGCCGTCACATCCCGTTGCCCTTGATATGATTAAGGCAAGCGGACTTTATATTGCTGCACCAAGTGCTAATACTTCCGGAAGACCATCACCAACGGAGGCGGCTCATGTTGCTGAGGACATGAACGGCAAAATTGACATGATTCTGGATGGCGGTGCAGTGGGAATCGGAATAGAATCCACAATCGTTGACCTTACCGGTGCATGTCCGACTATACTTCGTCCGGGATTTATAACAAAGCAAATGCTGGAAAATATCATTGGTTTTGTGGAAATAGATGTGGCATTGAAAGAAAATGAAAGCAATATCCGCCCAAAAGCACCGGGAATGAAATATACACATTATGCACCCAAAGGGGAAATGACGATTGTTGAAGCCTCAAATACAGGTGATATGAATCTGAGGATTGTGGAAAAAATAAATGAACTGGTATCTGAAAAAATGAAGGCAGGCTGTAACGTAGCGGTAATAGCAACCTCGGAAAATGCCGATCTGTATAAGTGCCAAAACGTGCTTGTAGTAGGGGAAAGGACAAGTGGAGAGACAATTGCTGCTAAACTATATGGCACATTGCGTAAATGTGATGATTTGTCAGTGGATTATATATACAGCGAGGCCTTTCATACAGGGGAGCTGGGTAGTGCAATTATGAACAGGCTTTTAAAGGCAGCAGGACACAGAGTCATTAAAGTATAGAAGTGAGAAAGGAAGGATACTATGATAGCAATTGGATGTGACCACGGTGGTTATGAACTAAAAAAGGAAATAATCGCGCATCTTAAAAACAGAGGTATTGAAGTGAAGGATTTTGGCTGTGACAGCAATGAATCATGCGATTACCCTGTATACGCAAATGCTGTTGCAGAGGAGGTAAGTGCAGGGAACTGTGAGCTTGGAATACTCATATGTGGAACAGGTATCGGTATGTCTATGGTGGCAAACAAGGTTAAGGGAATTCGTGCTGCCCACTGTACAGACTGTTTTTCAGCAAGAGCAACAAAGGAGCATAACAATGCAAATGTATTATGCCTTGGTGCAAGAATAACGGGCTCAGGTCTTGCCCTGATGCTTGTAGATGAATTTATTGACACTCCTTTTTCAGAGGATGAAAGGCATATCAGACGAATTAATATGTTCAGCTAGAAAATGAAATTATTACAAAGGTTGCCGAAGAAAATTCATATTATGTCGGTAACCTTTCTTTTTATTTAATTAGGAAACTTCGTTTCCTATGGGCGTATGTCCTTAGGTGTCTGCGAAGCAGACGGAGACCATATACTGTTTCGGTCGGGAAAGCCACAAGACCGCCTTTTCTAAGGATGACATCTTCATGATATATGATAGATATATCCAAGTGAATTTACAAGACAAAATGCACCGATATAAAAAATAAGTATAACAACCTTAAAACATGGGAAACAATACCATAATAGCACAATATGGTATTTATGTACAAAATATGTACTTTTTGGAATTAATTTTATTGAAAAAAATACCAATATCATATATAATAACTTTTATCTGTGGGTGAATAGTGAGGAAATTTGTCTATGAAAAAGAATGATAATCAGGTTTGGAAAATGCTGTTTCTCATCACACAGATAGGATTTACAATGCTTACCACGATTTTTATGAGCATTGCCATCGGTTATTTTCTCGGAAAGTGGCTTGGAAAAAATCTTGTTGGTTGGTTTATTGTAATTGGAGTTATTGCAGGCGTAAGGTCTGTGTATATTCTTATAAAAACGTATCTTGAAAAATGAGGCTGTGAATGAGGTGGCTGCACGAAAGGTTTTAATGCAACTTTATATAGGAATCGGCATATATTTTGCTGTGTTCGGAGTGCTTGGTGTCATATTTATGCGACCTATATGGCTTTTTATCATATCACTTTTAGTTGGATGTGTGGCTGCATGTTTTATTGCATACAATATGTATGAGGTGCTTGACAGGGCACTTGAGCTTGAATCGGGGAAGGCAAAGAGCTTTGTAACGATAAGAAGCATGATAAGACTTGGATTATGTCTTGTACTTATGGCTGTCGGTATTATGGTGGATTGGGTATCCTTTGTGGGAGTTACCGTAGGACTTCTTGGACTTAAGGTGTCCGCCTTCATTAATCCCCTTGTAAGAAAAATCACAGGGGACGTTGCAGTGGAGATTCAGGAGGACGCAGCTCCAGACGAAAAGGAAGCGTCAGATGATAATATGGAAATGACAGGGAAAGAAATTACTGCAAAGGCAGTCGCAGAACTTGACGCAGTCGGAGAAGGTCACAATATGGATGATGACGAGTACGAGGATGAGCTTATAAAAAAATATTTCAAAAAATACACAGAAAAATATAAAGACAGATATATGTAGAGCAGGCGCTCTTGTATATATAGTAATAAGGGAATGTCGCACTAAGAATATTTATATCATAATATAAAAAAATCGTTTGAAGACGTCGGTACTTAGGTGACGTATTTTGGCACCTTAGTACCGTTACGTCGGAGACGAGCGAAAGCGTATTTTTGTTATTATGATATAAATATTCTTAGTGCGGCAGCCCAAGAATTACAAAATAACATAGAAGGAGGGTGAGTATATGATAAGTGGTGTAGCCACTGGAACCGGTCTGATACACATGGAAAAAGAAGCAAACATAGATTTCTTTATACATGAGCTTTATTCGATTGATTTCTTTGGTCATACGGTCTATATTACCACAACCCATGTATGTACCTTGATTGTATTTGTCACCATTATACTGTTGGCAATAGCGGCAAGGAAAAGCGTCCTTAAAAAGACGGATAACCCCAGTCTTTTTGCTACGGGAACAGAGCTTGTCATTAACACGCTGCTTAATTTTGTTGACAGCTCGATGGGAAAGTCGGGCAAAAAATACATCAATTATATCGGTACGCTGTTTATATTTGTTTTTTTGTCAAATATATCAGGATTATTTGGGCTTAGACCACCTACAGCAGATTACGGAACAACACTTTGTATTGCACTCATAACATTTGTGATGATACAGTATGCGTCTGTACGGTATCAAAAATGGGGTGCGCTTAAAGGCTTGTTTGAACCAATATTTCTGTTTTTCCCTATAAACGTAATCAGTGAATTTGCAACACCTGTTTCACTTTCACTTCGTCTATACGGAAATATTCTCGCAGGAACGGTTATGATGGCGCTGTATTATGGTCTTATACCAATATTTTTCAAGTTCGGTATACCATCGGCATTACACGTGTACTTTGATTTATTCTCAGGTGCTATACAGGCATATGTATTCTGTATGCTGACAATGGTATTTGTAGCCGACAAACGAAATGTTGACACTGCCTAAAGGGCAAAGCAAAATTTTGATTAAACCCCCTGAAGGGGCAAAATATAAAAAATGGAGGAATGAAAAATGGATATAAAAATTGAAGGATTAATAGGCGCTTGCTCAGCAATAGGAGCTGGTCTTGCAGTTATTGCAGGTATCGGTCCTGGTATCGGTCAGGGAATTGCAGCAGGTTACGGTGCATCAGCAGTTGGACGTAATCCGGGAGCAAAGGGCGATATTATGTCAACTATGCTTCTTGGACAGGCTGTTGCAGAGACAACAGGTCTTTACGGACTCGTAGTTGCACTTCTGCTTATGTTCCTTAAGCCTTTCGGTAAATAGACCTAAGGAGGGACCCATTTATGGGAGGATGCCTTAGGTCAGGCCCCCGAAGCTATATTTTAACCGAAAGGAGGATTAACCGTGACAGGTTATTTAAGCATTATATGCAGAGCAAATGGTGCTTTACTTGCAGAAAGTGAAGGACGTGTATTCGGACTAGACTGGCAGCTCATATTTGATATTCTGATACAGGGCCTTGCGGTTTTCCTGCTTTTTATATTCTTGTCATACATTCTTATAGACCCTGTAAGAAAGGTGCTTGAGGAGAGACGGGAAAAGATAAAGAATGACGTGGAAAGTGCTGCAAGTGACAGGGCAGAAGCAGCAAAGCTTAAAGCCGAGTATGATGCCAAGATTAAAAAGGCAGATGACGAGGCAGGTGAAATTCTTTCCGCAGCAAGGAAAAAAGCCGTTAAGAATGAGGAAAACATTATTGCCGATGCAAATGCTGAGGCGGCAAGAATCATTTCAAGGGCAAATCAGGAGGCAGAGTTAGAAAAGAGCAAGGTTAAGGATGAGGTTAAGCAGGAAATCATCAGTGTGGCAACGGTTATGGCAGGAAAGTTTGTAGCCGGCTCAATGGATGACAGTAAGCAGGCAACGCTCATTGATGAAACCTTAAAGGAAATGGGTGATGATACATGGCTAAACAAGTAGATGCAACCTATGGAAATGCGCTTTTTGAGCTTGCGATGGAGGAGAATAAGCTTGATGCTCTGTATGAAGAAGTCTTGGCACTTATAGACATTTTGAAGGAAAATGGTGAGCTTATAAAGCTTCTTTCACATCCCCATATCAATAAGGATGAGAAGGAAAAGGTTGTAAGCAAAACCTTTGAAGACAAGATATCAGATGAGCTTACGGGACTTATTGCAATGGTTGTCGACAAGGACCATGCAGCAAATCTCATACAGGTGCTTGAGTATTTTATCAGGCTTGTAAAAAAAGAAAAAAATATCGGTGTTGCTGCTGTTACAAGCGCAGCTCCTCTTTCAGATGAGCAAAAGGGCAGTATCGAAAAACGTTTAATTGAAACGACTGCTTTTGACACTATGGAAACAAGCTACTTTGTTGACAGCTCCCTGATAGGAGGGCTTGTAATAAGAATTGATGACAGAGTCGTTGACAGCAGTATTAAGACAAAGATTGAGAATTTGGCAAAGTCTCTTGTATAAATAATTTTTATTTATGTGATTGACAATATGCTGACAGCAAAAAATATTTTAGGATGAAAGAAGGTGTTTTTTTGTCCATGAATTTAAAACCTGAGGAAATAAGTGCTGTTATTAAGGAACAGATAAAAAATTATAAGCTTCAGCTTGACACATCGGACGTTGGAACTGTAATCCAGGTTGCCGATGGTATAGCACGTATTCATGGTCTTGAAAATGCTATGCAGGGCGAGCTCCTTCTGTTCCCGGGTGATGTATACGGAATGATACTGAACCTTGAGGAAGATAATGTAGGCGCCGTTCTTCTCGGAGATGCAAAGAACATCAACGAGGGTGACATAGTAAAAACTACAGGAAGGGTTGTTGAGGTGCCGGTTGGCGATGCAATGCTCGGACGTGTAGTAAATGCATTAGGACAGCCTATAGATGGCAAGGGTCCTATAGAAACAACAAAGACAAGACAGATTGAGAGAGTGGCATCCGGTGTTATTGCCCGTAAATCTGTTGACACTCCTCTCCAGACAGGTATCAAGGCTATTGATGCCATGGTTCCGATTGGAAGAGGACAAAGAGAGCTTATTATCGGTGATAGACAGACAGGTAAGACTGCTATCGCCATTGATACAATTATTAACCAGAAGGGTCAGGGAGTTAACTGTATTTATGTAGCTATAGGACAGAAGGCTTCTACAGTTGCCAATATAGTTAAGACTCTTACAGAGTACGGTGCCATGGAGTACACTACAATAGTGGCATCTACTGCCAGCGAACTGGCACCTCTCCAGTATATTGCACCTTATTCAGGCTGTACTATCGGTGAGGAATGGATGGAGGAAGGCAAGGATGTCCTTGTTGTGTATGATGACCTTAGTAAGCATGCTACTGCATATCGTACACTTTCATTGCTCCTTCGTAGACCACCAGGACGTGAGGCATTCCCAGGAGATGTATTCTATCTTCATTCAAGACTGCTTGAGAGAGCTGCAAAGCTTTCAGATGAGCTTGGTGGAGGTTCACTTACAGCTCTTCCAATTATTGAGACTCAGGCAGGCGATGTATCAGCTTACATCCCTACAAATGTTATCTCAATAACAGACGGACAGATTTACCTTGAGACAGAAATGTTCAACTCAGGCTTCAGACCTGCGGTAAATGCGGGACTTTCCGTATCAAGAGTTGGTGGTGCCGCTCAGATCGGTGCTATGAAGAAGCTTGCTTCTCCTATTCGTGTGGAGCTTGCACAGTATAGAGAGCTTGCAGCGTTCTCACAGTTTGGATCAGAGCTTGACGCTGATACAAAAGAGAGACTTGCACAGGGTGAGCGTATTAAGGAAATGCTTAAGCAGCCACAATATAAGCCTATGCCGGTTGAAAAACAGGTAGTTATTATATATGCAGCAACAAAGAAGTATCTTCTTGATATAGATGTTGACAGGGTACTTGAATTTGAAAGTGGACTTTTTGAGTTTATATCTACGAAGTATCCGGAAATCTTCGAGGAAATAAAGACTGAGAAGAAGCTTACAGACGCAATAGAAGAAACTCTTGTGAAGGCGATAGAAGAGTTCAAGGAGACATTTTAGATGGTAAATCAGAGTGAGGTGATAAGTCTTGGCATCAATGAGAGACATAAAGAGACGTAAGGAAAGCGTCCAAAGCACTCAGCAGATTACCAAGGCTATGAAGCTTGTGGCTACAGTAAAGCTTCAAAAAGCCAGAGGAAAAGCCGAGAGCAATAAACCATATTTTAATATGCTCTATGATACCATTTGTTCTATCCTTGCCATGACAAAAAATGTTGACCATGAGTATCTTAAGGAAAGCGATTGTAAGAAAAAGGCGGTTATCGTAATAACATCTAACAGAGGACTTGCAGGAGGCTATAACAGCAACATCGTTAAGATGGTTACGAGTTCCGGGTTTTCCCAGGAGGATACCTATGTTTATGCAGTAGGCAGAAAAGGTATTGACGGTCTTTCACGAAAAGGCTATTCAATATATAAGGATTTTTCAGAGGTTATAAATGAACCACTGTTTTCAGATGCAACACAGATGAGTAAGGATTTACTCACACAGTATTCAAGGGGAGAGATAGGCGAGGTATATATCGCTTATACAAACTTTAAGAATACGGTTACACAGGAGCCGAAGCTTGTAAAGCTGCTTCCTTTATCAGCTGAGGATTTTGAGGGAAAGGGAGAAGCTGAGTCATCGAAACTTCTCATGAACTTTGATCCTACACCTGAGGACGTACTTGATTTGGTCATTCCAAAATATATGTCAAATATTATATTTGGTGCATTTTTGGAGTCAGTTGCAAGTGAAAATGGTGCGAGAATGCAGGCTATGGACTCTGCAACAAACAATGCTGAGGACATGATTTCGAGCCTGTCACTCAAGTACAATAGAGCAAGACAGGGAGCAATTACTCAGGAGCTTACTGAGATAATTGCAGGCGCAGATGCGATTAGTTAATTCTACAATTAATAAATTAAGCGAGGAGATTAGAAATGGCGGATACAAACGTAGGTAAAATCACCCAGATTATAGGTGCTGTCATTGACATCAAGTTTCCAGAGGGAAAACTGCCGGAAATTTATGATGCAATCACAATAGCAACGAAAGACGGTGGTACACTTTACGCTGAGGTCTCACAGCACCTTGGTGATGAGACAGTCAGATGTATAGCAATGGGTCCTACAGATGGTCTTGTAAGAGGGATGGATGCCGTTGGAACAGGCGCACCGATTACAGTTCCTGTAGGTGAAGCTACACTTGGACGTATGTTCAATGTACTTGGTCAGCCTATTGACAGTAAACCGGCACCTGAAGTAGATACTTATCTTCCTATTCACAGAAAAGCTCCACAATTCTCAGAGCAGTCTACAGAGACTGAAATTCTTGAGACAGGTATAAAGGTCGTTGACTTGCTTTGCCCTTATCAGAAGGGTGGTAAGATTGGTCTTTTCGGAGGAGCGGGAGTTGGTAAGACAGTTCTTATTCAGGAGCTTATTACAAACATAGCTACAGAGCATGGTGGATATTCTGTATTCACCGGAGTTGGAGAGAGAACAAGAGAAGGAAATGACCTTTACTATGAAATGATAGAGTCGGGTGTTATAAACAAGACTACCATGGTATTTGGTCAGATGAATGAGCCACCTGGAGCAAGAATGAGAGTTGGTCTTACGGGACTTACAATGGCAGAGTATTTCCGTGACAAGGTTGGAAAGGACGTACTTCTTTTCATTGATAATATTTTCCGTTTTACACAGGCAGGTTCTGAGGTTTCAGCATTGCTTGGACGTGTACCGTCTGCGGTTGGTTACCAGCCTACACTTCAGACAGAAATGGGTGCACTTCAGGAGAGAATTACATCAACAAAGAACGGTTCTATCACATCTGTACAGGCGGTTTATGTGCCTGCGGATGACTTGACCGACCCGGCACCGGCTACTACATTTGCGCATTTGGACGCAACAACAGTTTTGTCACGTTCAATTGTTGAGCTTGGTATATATCCTGCTGTTGACCCACTTGAGTCAACTTCAAGAATACTTGACCCACGTATTGTAGGTGAGGAGCATTATAAGGTTGCCAGAGGCGTGCAGGAAATTCTTCAGAAGTATAAAGAGCTTCAGGATATTATAGCGATACTTGGTATGGATGAGCTTTCTGAGGAGGATAAGCTTGTAGTTGCAAGAGCAAGAAAGGTTCAGAGATTCCTCTCTCAACCATTCCATGTTGCAGAGCAATTTACAGGTCTTCCTGGTAAATATGTACCTGTTTCAGATACGATACAGAGCTTTAAGGAGATTCTTGAAGGAAAGCATGATGATGTACCTGAGGGATATTTCCTTAATGTGGGAAGCATCGAGGATGTTATTGCTAAGTGCAAATAGGAGATGTAGCAGATGGCAGATAAGACAATGGAAGTTAAGATAATTGATCCTGAGAGAACATTCTATGAGGGACAAGTATCATTTATTGAATTCAATACCACTGAGGGAATTATCGGAGTATATCCCAAACACATACCTACAACAGTAGTCATAGCACCTGGTGTTTTGAAGATTGTTGAGGAATCCGGTACTGAAAAAGAGGCTGCCCTCCATTCGGGATTTGCAGAAATCTTAGGTGAAAAAATAACGATATTGGCAGAATGTGTTGAGTGGCCGGATGAAATCGACACGCACAGAGCGGAGGATGCTCGTGTAAGGGCGGAACGCCGTATTAAGGATTCGTCACAGGATACCAACAGAGCAGAACTTGCTTTAAAGCGTTCGGTTGTGCGTCTTACATTGGGTAAAAAATAATATAAGTAAACTTTTTAAGGGGACTGTAACGCTAAGATATTTTATGTTAAAATGTTTTAGTGTGATAGTCCCTTATTAAGTTATAGTGGGCTGTGATACAGTTCGGATACATGTAAGGAATACAATGTAATTCTAATATAAACAATATATAAATGGACTGATGTTCATAGCGAGACCGGAGGTATATGATATGAGGAATATTTTCTTTAGGAAAACTGGATATAAAATTATAGTAGCAGGTTTAATGACAGCATCCCTGCTTCTTTGCTGTTCCTGTGGAAATAAAAAAGAGGACATTGAATATTTTGGTACGGAAGAAAGTGGTGCAAGTAATGGTGATGCTGCAGATAAAAGTCATGTGATATCTGATGCACCAATAGCTGAGCAGATAGGTGCACAGGACAAATGGGATGAAAGAATTAACAATGCTAATTCTTCAGCCAGTGCTGTAAATATACATGCAGTTGTAAATGTGCCAAACACAAATATAGTAAACGTGGCAGAAGCTAAAGCTAAAAAATATGACGAAGAAGAACAAAAGGAGATACTAAAATCTCTGAAAATAGAAAATGCAGAGTTAGATGAGGAGGAGTATGATGGTGGAGGAAAAGTATCAACATATACATTTAATGAAGATGGCTATAATTATTGTATGATTTTTTATGAATGGGATTGGACTTATGGGATTGTAGATTTGACCGATGTAATAGAAGTTGAAGAGGGATATGTTGTTACGCCTTTTTCTACGGGATTGGACGCTGCAAATACAGATTATAATATAAGTGACAATAGATGTACGCTCACACAGGATGAAGTTGAAGATTTAGCATATGATTTTGTGAAAAAGCTGGGACTTAGGGATTTCGAAATAACGAAAATAAGTGCAAAAAGCTGGGAAGTTGCACAGATTGTTGATGAAGCAGAATCAGTGTCAGGATATATGGAGGGGGACGAATGGATATATTTTGGACAGAGTGAATCATTTTACGATGGGGCTGAAATAAGGTTGTCCAGACGTATGGAGGGAATGCACCTTTCGCCTGTACCATTATATGCAATTAACACAGCGTATGATGAAGAAACTGATACTTGGTTCGGAATGCCTGTAGAAAGAGAACCGCTAAATGAAGAATTGAGTTTGATTATCACAGATAAGGGTGTAGTAAGCGCTCATTACAGCCAAGGAGTCGAGATAACTGAAATAACAGATAGAAGTGTAGCTCTTATGTCCTTTGATGATATATGCGCCTCTATGAGGGAGCATTTTGAAAAATACGAAATACGTGATTCACTAGATACATTTAAGGAGATGCGACTTATGTACTATGGGGCATCATCAGAGGATGATGAAAAATATGAGGTAGTTCCTGCATGGGTACTGATAGCGAACGCCACTCAGTGGATAGCGGTTGATGCCAGGGATGGAAGTTTGATATGTTCTTCATACATTTTTTCGAAATAGATACGTATAGCAAGATAAAATCAGGATGGAAGTTTAATATGTTCTTTCTGACTTCTAATGTGGTAAAAAATGAAAATAGTATGAAATTAAACTATATGGACTTGACGTGGCGAAAAGTATGTAGTAATCTTACTCCATGACTTTAAAAGGCGAATTTTCATTTTATGGAGGATATAATGTTACAGTTAAAGGATATAGTAAAAACATATCACACAGGTGATACGGAGGTTCAAGCCCTAAAGGGTGTCAGTATTAACTTCCGTCCAAACGAATTTGTATCCATTCTGGGACAGTCAGGATGCGGAAAGACAACACTGCTTAATATTGTTGGAGGGCTGGACCAGTACACAAGTGGTGACCTTATTATTAAAGGTAAATCCACGAAGGAATACAAGGATAAGGACTGGGATGCATACAGAAATCATTCTATAGGTTTTGTTTTCCAAAGCTACAATCTTATCATGCACCAGTCTGTTTTGCAGAATGTTGAGCTGGCACTTACTCTTTCCGGTGTTTCAAAGTCTGAGCGAAGAAGACGTGCAAAGGAAGTACTTGAGAAGGTGGGGCTTGGAAACCAGCTTAATAAGAAACCAAATCAGATGTCTGGTGGACAGATGCAGAGAGTTGCAATAGCCAGAGCACTCATAAATGATCCCGAAATTCTTCTTGCGGATGAGCCTACGGGAGCACTTGATACCGAGACAAGTGTTCAGATTATGGATTTGCTTAAGGAGATTGCGGAAGACAGACTTGTCATTATGGTTACGCATAACCCTGAGCTTGCAGAGACATATTCAACAAGAATAGTCAGGCTTTTAGATGGAGAGGTAATCGATGATTCGGATCCGTATTCGGATGAGGAAATTGCAAAGGAAGAATACGAGGAGATTGACCATAAGAGTCTGAAGCATAAGAGAATGTCGTATTTTACGGCATTGAATCTGAGCTTTAATAATCTTCTTACAAAAAAAGGAAGAACCATACTTACAGCATTTGCCGGAAGTATAGGTATTATTGGAATTGCACTTATCCTTTCTCTATCGGACGGTTTCAGAAATTACATAAAGGGTGTGGAGGAGGATACTCTTTCCACATATCCGTTGGAAATAACCGATGAAACAGTCGATAGCTCTGCAATGATGATGATGATGATGGGAAGTGTTCAAAAGAGTGACGAAGAACACGACATGGACAAAATTTACTCCAATGACTTTGTAGGGAATTACATTAACACTCTCATGGGCGAGGTTAAGGTAAATGACATGATTTCCTTTAAGGAGTATATAGAAGAGGGCGATGGAAAGAAGATTAAGGATTATACAACAGATATAATGTATAATTACGGAATAAATGTTAACGCCTATCAGGTTAAGGATAACGATGAGATATTCCAATCGAATCCATGTATTGTATTGGACAGCATAGGTATGGGGACATTTTCGCAAATATCATCCATGAGGGTTGGTTCATCCTCTGCGTCCATGAATTTATGGTCCCAGATGATAGATAATCAGGAAATGTTAGAAAACCAGTATGATGTTATAGCAGGTAGATGGCCGGAAAGTTACGATGAAATTGTCCTTGTTGTCTCCGAATATAATGAGATAACAGATTATGAGCTTTATTCTCTCGGGCTGCGTGATATATCTGAGCTTCAGGAAATGGTGACAGCGTCCATCATGGGCGGCACGAAGGAATTTAGCAGCACATCATATACATATGATGAGCTTCTTGATTTAAGATATATGGTAATTCCGTCATCGGACTTTTTCGCATATGATGAAGCATCGAAGTGCTGGGTGGATAAAAGTGATGATGCTAATTACATGCTTGAAAAAATAAAGAATGGAGTGGAGGTTAAGGTTACCGCAATCGTACGTGCAAGTGACAGGGCATCTGTACACTCTATTACAACTACAGTCGGATACCGTAAGGATCTAGTTGAATATCTTATGGCACAGGCAAAGGAAAGTGAGGTTGGAAAGGAACAGCTTGAAAACCCTGACATAAATGTATTTACAGGCTATGAATTCGGAACAGACTTAAGCCAAATAGCTAAGGAGGAGGCTGAACAGTCATCACAGGATATGCTTGGCGCCATGGGACTTGGCGGTGACATGTCAAACGAAGATATGGCGGCTGCCATGGCAAATATGTCTGAGGAAGAGCTTGCCGCAATGATGTCGGCGATGGAGGAATCTACAGCATCTATGATGTCGAGCGTCTCTCTCACGGACTTAAAGACAGTTGAGCATGCAACCTATGAGGAAAACCTGGCATCTTTGGGTGTTGCCTTTGAGGAGGACCCTAAAGTTATTCGAATGTATCCGGTGGATTTTGAGTCTAAGGAAGCTATTATGGACATAATTGAAGACTACAATAAATCAGTTATGGATGCAGGAGACGAGGACAAGGAGATAGCATACACAGATGTAGTTGGAACTATGATGAGCTCCATAAGTTCAATCATAAACAGTATTTCCTATGTGCTTATGGCATTTGTCGCCATATCCCTTGTGGTTTCCTCTATCATGATTGGAATCATTACCTACATTTCTGTTCTTGAGAGAACAAAGGAAATTGGTGTATTGAGAAGTATAGGTGCATCGAAGAAGGATATATCAAGAGTATTTAATGCAGAAACTATTATTGTAGGTTTTGTTGCAGGACTTTTGGGTATAATAGTTACAATACTATTGAATATCCCTATAAATAAAATTATTGAGCACTTGTCAGACCTTAAGGATGTGGCAAAGCTTCCGGTGATAGGAGCTGTCGTTTTGATTGCAATAAGCGTAGTGCTTACCATGATTGCAGGTCTTCTTCCGTCAAGAGTTGCATCTAAGAAGGATCCGGTAGAGGCTTTGAGGAGCGAATAATAAATTATGCGTTACGTGAAACAGTTCGCAATTATTATATTGATTTCATTTGTGGGGGAGCTCTTAAAAGAGTTCCTCCCATTTTTAGTTCCCGCAAGTATATATGGGCTTATTTTGATGCTTATTGCACTTACTACAGGGCTTATTAAGCTGGAACAGGTAAAGGATGCAAGTACATTTTTACTTGATGCTATGCCGGTTATGTTCCTACCCGCAACAGTAGGGCTCATGGAGGACTGGGACGTATTGAAATCAATAATGATACCTGCAGCAATTGCATGTATATTTGGAACAATAATTGTAATGGTGATGTCAGGAAGAGTTACCCAGTGGATTATAAGAATGTTAAACAAAAGGAGAGGGAAAAATGAATAATATAGCAGTTATATTATCAGATTCGCTGTTTTTTGGAATGACCGTAAGTCTCCTTTGTTACGGCGTGGGACTTTTCATTAAAGACAGAACAAAGCTTGCAATCGCAAACCCCATTCTGATAGGCTTTCTTCTTGTTGTATGTATATTGAAGCTGTTTCACATATCCTATGACAGCTATATGAATGGGGCAAAATATTTGTCATACCTGTTGACACCGGCAACCGTGTGTCTGGCAGTACCACTTTATGAGAAGCTGAAGCTGTTAAGGGATAACATAATAGCAATTTTTCTGGGCATCGTAGCCGCCATAGCCACAAATGTGTTAGTCGTGTGGTTACTTTGTATTGCGTTTACTCTTGATGAAACAATATTTGCAACGTTCATTCCGAAATCTATAACGACAGCTATTGGTATGGTTGTTTCTCAAGAGACAGGAGGAATAGAGACAATTACGGTTGCACTTATATGTATCACAGGTATCGTTGGAAATATTGTTGCGGAAATTGTATGTAAGCTGTGTAAAATAGATGAGCCTATTGCAAAGGGAATTGCGATAGGCAGCTCGTCCCACGTGCTTGGAACGGCAAAGGCTGTGGAGATGGGAGATACGGAGGGAGCAATGAGTGGGCTTGCGGTAGCAGTGTCAGGAATACTCACGGTAATCGTTGCACCTATGATGTTGGAGTGGTTATATTAAAGAAAAAAGTGTTACATGCAAAAATCAAAGCATATGTATATATTGAATGAGACGTAATGTATGATATATAGGTAATTGCGAAACTTCTTATTCCAAAAACGTAGTTGAAAAATATAGACAAAATCATAAGCAGGTACTTTGGAGCCGTCGGTACTTAGCGAGGTTTCTTCGAGCTTAGTACCGTTACGTGCGACAAGTAGCGAAAGCGTGCCTGCGTTGATTTGTCTATATTTTTTAACGAATGTCATCTTGAAAACAGAGTTTCGCAATTACCTATATTGATATATCTGACAAGGAGAGGATATATGCTTGATTTTTTATGGGCGACCATGATAGTGGGAGGAGTTTTATTTGGATGCATTCAAGGACCTGAGATTATAAATGCGGTGGCGGGCTCTGCAATCGATTCTGCCAAAGAGGCAGTACAGCTTTGCATTGTCATGCTGGGAGTTGTGGGTTTGTGGAATGGAATTATGAATATAGCAAAGGAAGCAGGGTTAATAGCCAAATGGACGAAGGGCATAGATCCTGCTATTACTTTTTTGTTTCCCAGAATACCAAAGGAAGATACGGTAAGGCAGGACATTGCCATGAATATGATTGCAAATATGCTGGGACTGGGCTGGGCAGCAACACCGGCAGGACTGCGGGCAATGAAAGGACTGGCAAGGCTACAGGATGAACGGGAAGCAAATAAAATGCAGGTAGAAAAAACAGAGGGAAACAAAAGGGAGAACAGAAAATCAAAGAAACGTCAGACAGAAAAGTCTCATAGGCGAGTAGCCACGGATGAAATGTGTGCCCTACTTGTATTAAACATATCTTCGTTACAGCTTATACCCGTCAATATAATTGCATACAGAAGCCAGTATGGAAGTGCAGACCCAACAGCAGTTATAGGGCCGGGTATAGTTGCAACGACAGTCAGTACATTGACTGCAGTTCTATTTTGCAGACTAATGTATAAACGGCGGAAGGAATAAAGTAGGTTATTTCCTATGCAGTACAAATGCCTCATAAGGATGAAGCACAATGTCCGGATGGTCATATGTGTTTTCTATATTAGAAATCAGGCAAGGCGTTCCGACAAATTCATCTGGGATGATGAATGTGATTTCTCTATCGGAAAAGCTGCAGACCACAAGTAGTTTTTCCGTTTCTAATGTTCTGGTATAGACAAACAGCTCTTCACTTTCTTCAAAAAGAAGCTGGTATTTACCATATACCATGACAGGATTTTGTTTTCTCATGGCGATTAGTTTTTTGTAGTAGTGGAATACGGAATCCGGGTTGTTTACCTCTGCCTCTGCATTGATTTCCCTGTAATTCGGATTGACGGAAATCCATGGAGTTCCCGTAGTAAAGCCAGCATGCTCCGTATGATCCCACTGCATTGGGGTGCGGGCATTGTCGCGGCTTTTAAATGTTATGCATGGCCAGAATATTTCGTGGGACAAGTGACCTTCTGTACACCATTCCCTGTAGCTGTTGATGCTTTCGATGTCACGGAAATCATCAGGGCTTTGAAACGGATAATTGGTCATACCCAGCTCCTCACCCTGATAGATGTAAGGAGTTCCCTGCAGCATATGGAGGCAGGTCGCCAGCATCTTTGCGGAGACTTCACGGTATTCGGGACGGTCGTCACCGAATCGGGAAACAGCACGTGGCTGGTCATGGTTATTCCAGAATAAACTGTTCCACGCAGCACCATACAATTCCGTCTGCCAGCGGGATATAATATTCTTCAATATTCGTAGTGGCATTTTCTCGTCTGTCCATTTTCCGTATTTTCCACCGTAATCCACATGTTCAAATTGAAATACCATGTTAAGCTCATGTGTGTTTTCGCCTGCATACTGCTTTGCCAGTTCTGTTGTCACTCCAGGAGTTTCTCCGACCGACATAATATCGTATTTTGACAACACCTTTTCGTTCATTTCCTGAAGATATTTATGGACGTTTGGTCCGTTTACACTATAAGGGCTGTAATCACCATATAAACCATTTGTTTTACCGTCAGGCATTTCTTTTGTTTTTGAAATCATGCTGATTACATCCATGCGGAAGCCGTCGATGCCTTTGTCACACCACCATTTCATCATTGTAAAGACGTCTTCGCGCACCTTTGGATTATCCCAGTTCAAATCTGGCTGTTTTGTGGAAAAAAGATGCAGATAATACATTTGTGTTTCATTGTCATACTGCCATGCGGAACCACCAAAGCAGGAGCCCCAGTTATTGGGCGGCGTCTGCTCGTCCCGTCCCTCGCGCCAGATGTAATAATCACGGTATTCATTATCCTTTGATTTTCTGCTTGCCATAAACCATTGATGTTCATCGGAGGTATGGTTGACTACGAGGTCCATAACAATACGGATATCTCGTCTGTGTGCTTCTGCCAGCAGTTTATCAAAGTCCTCCATTGTGCCAAAATCATCCATGATTGCCTGATAATCGCTAATATCGTAGCCGTTGTCATCGTTTGGGGATTTGTAGACAGGGGATAACCAGATTACATCAATTCCAAGATATTTCAGATAATCCAGTTTGTCCGTAATTCCATTTAAATCACCAATACCGTCCCCATTGCTGTCCATAAAGCTTCGGGGATAAATCTGATAAATAACGGCTTCTTTCCACCATGTTTTATTCATAGCATAAGCTCCTTTTTTCTGTTTTACATTTCCAGTATCAATACCTGATATCCACGCATTGAGATTTCGTTGTTATTTTCTGATAGTCCGGGATAATTGTTGAGGAGGATTTTTTTATATGGCGTCGGAAGATTGACGGTCTGTTCCTCCCTTTGGTAATTTCCAATCACAAGCAATGTCTTGTCGCCTTTACGATAGTATGCCATAAGGTTATGCCGGTCCCGCCAGACAGGTTCGAAAGAACCATAAACCACGGTATCCTTATATTCCGGGTTTTTACGCAGGGCAATCAAATGCTTATAAAAGCTTCGGACAGAATCGGAATCCTCCTGCTGGGCCGCGGCATTGATTCTTTTGTAATTTGGATTTACATCAAGCCAAGGTGACCCTGTTGTAAAACCGGCATGCGGTGCATCGGACCATTGCATCGGTGTGCGGGCATTGTCACGACTGTATTTTGCAATCACTTTTAATGCTTCTTCCGGTGACAGTCCGGCATCAAGTGCAACCTGATATTCATCAAGGGTTACGATATCATCCACCTGCTCAATGGAAGAAAATGACATGTTTTCCATTCCGAGTTCCTGCCCCTGATAGATAAACGGAATTCCCCGAAGCATAAAATTCAGGGCAGCCAGCATTTTTTTGCTTTCTGTGCAACAGTCGCCTTCAGGAATGTAGTGGCTGACACCGCGGGGTTCGTCGTGGTTTTCAATAATGTTGGACAAAAAACCGATATCGCCAACTTTTTCCTGGGCATTAAAACAGCAATTTTTATAATCGTCCGGTGTTATTTGTGCTGCATCATACCATCCTTTTTCACTTTTACCAAAAACCGTTTCACTGAAATCGAACATGCTTGAAAAGTAGCCGTCTTCTCCAATAAAATCAGGAATGTCTTCGGGCTTTTCATTGAATACTTCTCCCACGGAAAATGCATCATATTTTTTGAAGGTACGGGTACTCATTTCGTTCAGAAATTCACCTATTCCAACAGCATCTCTTAACATATTGCCGATACTGCACAGACCGTCTTCCCTGTCAGGTGTATAGTTGCGGAGGGGGAGAGCTTTTTTGATATTAATAATTGCGTCAATACGGAAGCCACCCAGACCCTTTTCGAGCCACCAATTTATATTTTTATAAATCTCCTCACGTAGCTCGGGGTTTTCCCAGTTCAGATCCGGTTGTTTTTTATGGAACAGATGGAGATACTGCTTATTCGTGCCGGGGAGATTTTCCCACACGGAGCCTCCGAAATAGGAACGCCAGTTGGTTGGCGGCGTATTGCCGTCCTTATCACGTAAATAAAAGAAGTTTCCATACTTACCCTCAGGGTCTTCACAAGCCTTTCGGAACCACTCATGTTCGTCGGAGCAGTGGTTTACCACAAGGTCCATAAGTATGTACATGTTGCGCTTTTTTGCCTCTGCGATAAGACAATCCATATCTTGCATTGTGCCGAAACGGGAATCAATATTGTAATAATCTGAGATATCATATCCCTGATCTGCCAATGGAGAAGAATAGCAGGGAGACAGCCAGATAATGTCCACGCCTAAATCCTGCAGATAGTCAAGCTTACTGATGATACCGGGAATATCCCCGATACCGTCTCCATTGGAATCATAGAAGCTTTTTGGATAAATCTGATATGCTACTTTGTCATGCCACCATTTTTTAATCATATGAATCCCTCTTAAATAATGAACATCAGCCCATTAGCTCCAGCATGGTATTCACCAGCAAATCATTTTGCTCTGGCTTCATAAAACAGAAGCGGACATATTTATCACTAAGCCCATGGAAGTTCTCGCAGTTTCTAATGATGATACCCTTTAACTTGCAGTGCTCAGCAAGCTCAGATGCAGTCACATCTTCCTTTAGAATTTTGATAAGCATGTAATTTGCAAATGGCTTAAAGAGCTTTACATTTTTGTTTGTTGCCATGGCGGAATAGATAAGATTCCGTTCTGTAAATATTTGAGAGCGTGACTGCTCGATATATCCCTTATCTTTAAAAAGCTCCGTACATGCGGCAGCGGTAAGCGTGGAAATACTGTTTGGCGTGGCAACTGTTTCTGTGAGAGTAAGGAGCTCTTCATCTGACATAATTGCGTAACAAAGGCGAAGCCCCGGAACAGCAAAAAACTTTGAGATACTTCTGATAACCGCTAAATTCGTAAAGTCTTTTACAAGAGGAACGCTTGTAAGCTCCTCATACTTTTCAGTAAATTCAATATACATTTCATCGATAACAAGAAATATATCCAGGGACCTGCACACATCAGCAAGAGTTTCAATGTCCTCCCTGTCAATAATTTGGGATGTTGGGTTGTTTGGATTTCCGAGAATAATCATATCATAGGAGGAATCAAGTGTTTTTATAAAATCTACAACGTTAAGCTTGTAGTCGTCCTCCTCAGACAACTCGTAGTAGCAAACCTCGCATCCGTACATGGAAAGTGCAGTTTCATGTTCAATTGGTGATGGAGCAGGAATCAGTGCTTTTTTAGGGGCAATCAGTGCCACATAAAGTCTAAGCATATCTGATGAACCGCTTCCTAAAATAACATTTTTATCATTGCAGCCGGTATAGTCTGCAATGGATTTTTTTAGATTGCCGTAATAATCGCTTGGATATCTTATAATTGAATTGATATTTTCTGAAAGTGCCTTTTTTACGGAATCGGGAATTCCCATCGGATTAAGGTTGGAATTGTAAAGTACAGTGTCATATTGCTCCAGTCTGAGTGGTGTTTTTTCCATTTTTATACCTCCTAAAATTATCTTTTTCGATAAATAACCCCATATCTCTTTTAAAATTTAAAATCTTTTGTTATAATGTACTCTGTGTTATAATATTTTGATAAATATAGAAAGAAAAACTTATCAAATGAAATATATATAATTATAGCATTGTGGCAGATAATATCAAGATAATTTTGCCATAGTGCAATGATAACAGATTATAGCCAAAAGCTATGGAGGAACATATGAAGGGTATTATTGAACATTACGCAAAGGGAGAGTTTACAGTAGACAGACCTGAGGTTGAAATCTCTGAGCAGTTCTTAAAATTGAACATTGAATCAGGAACTACCTATACAGGCAGCTTCAGGGTAACCAGTCCAAATGACCATGTCATAAAGGCAATGGTATATGATAGCAGGTATATGATTCGGTTTGATGAGCATACATACATCAACAGACGTTTTGACGTAACATATACATTTGATGCTACATGTCTTGAAGCAGGAAAAAATTATAAGGGTCATATAAGTATAATATCAGATGGAGGGGAATTTAAAATTCCTTATGATATAGATATTACAACACCGTATGTAAAATACGATGACCAGAAAATAGATGACCTTTTCAAATTTGCAACACTGGCTGAAAGTAATTGGTCAGAGGCTGTGAAGGTTTTTGTGAGAGAAGATTTTAAGCGGACATTTATTGATAAGGATCCTATTATTAAACAGATTTATGCAAGCCTTTTGGAAAGTCAGTCTGTCAATCAGGCATTGGAGGAATTCCTTGTTTATGTTCACAAAAAGAGAGCACTTACCCTTTCCGTATCAAAGGCTAAGATAAGTGTTGAAATGCCATCAGAGCTGTCGAAAATATCAATCAACATAAGTAAGAATACATGGGGATATACCAATTCCCGTGTTAAATCCATGGACGATTTTATTATACCTGCAAAAAAGACCATAACAAGCAGTGACTTTTGTGGCAACCTTTTTTCCCTTGATGTTCTTATATCTCCAGAAAATGTTCCTGATGGGGTAAGTACGGGAAGACTGCTTATAGAAAATATTTACCAGACGATTGAGGTTGAAATCAACCTGTCAAGACCTCAGTCAAAATCACATATTTCGCCGAGGTCAGCCAACAAAAATCATATGATAAAGACAAATAAGGCAAAGATTGTAAATGCATATCTGGATTATCGTATGGACAGAGTTGAGCTTAAGGAATATGTTGCAGCCTCTATTATGGCATTTGGCAATCTCGCAAGATATGTTCCTGAGGAAGGGCTTTACAGACTCGGAACAATGCATATGAATATTATGCAGGGTGAGTTAGAGAAGGTTGAACAGGAATTTTTGAGAATAGAGGCGGATGTTGACAACACTGTTATGGGTGACATGGAGGAATGCTATTATGCATACCTTAAGGCGCTGGTTCAAAAGGATTCCACCACAATCGAAAATGCAAGAGCCAAGATAAAAAGACATTATAAAACCAAGACAGATAAAATATTCTATTTCTGGCTGCTGCTCTTCATAGATGAGGCATATGCCCAGGATCAGGCAGCACTTTATAAGGAAATCAAGGCTTTATACGACAATGGTTACAACAGCCCGGTTATGTATCTTGAGTTTTGTGAGATGTTAAACAATAATCCACTCCTTCTTAAGAAGATTTCAGGATTGGAAATCACAGCAATAAGGTGGGGCTTAAGGCATAAGTTTGTTTCGGATGAGGTTATAGATGAATTTATAAGACTGGCAGGCTCCTTCAAAAATTTTGATACCCAAATATTTGGTATTATGGAAGCAATATATGACAAAAACAAGAGCCTTGAAGTTTTAAAGAGCATATGCTCCATGCTTATAGGAGCAAATAAGCTTGATAATAAGTATCACAGATTTTACTTTGATGCGGTGGAAAATTCGCTTAAGTTTATCGGACTGAATGAATGCTTCGTAAAAAGTATGAATTTCTCAAGGTATGATGTTATTCCTACTTCGGTACTTATGTATCTCAATTATAAGAATACTCTTTCTGAAACTGAGCTTGCATACCTGTATGCGAATGTTATATATAATAAGGCTCAGCACATGAAGGTATACCATGAGTATTGTACAACGATGGAAGACTTCATGGAAAATATGATTATAAAGGGAGAAGTCAGTGATGACCTTACGGTTATTTATGATGAGTTCCTTGAACCGGAGTCCGTTAGTCCGCTTTATGCAGGTAAGCTTGTAAACATTATATTTCGAAGAAAGCTTGTGTGCTTCAACAAAGGAGTCAGGGCTGTCATAGTTACACACCGTGAGATAGAGGAGGTTCAGAGAGTCCCTATTGTGAACGGTGAAGCATATGTGGAAATATTATCCAACACGGCTTCCATCATATTTGAGGACAGTGAGGGTAACAGATATGCAGGTTCTATTCCGTACAGGCTTGAGCGAATTGTCGATGAGAAAGCATATCTTCCTATATGCTGTGAATACAGCCCGAGGGATTACAGAGTGCTTTTATACAATTATGAGAAGCTGGGTGACTTTACGTTCAAGAAGGCTGTTGAGGTAAATGCGGCAAGAGATATCGTAAATTGTGACCGTATATCATATGACTATAAGCAGCAGGCATACTTAAACATTATAGAATACTATCACGAAAATCTTGATGCAGACGTGCTTACCAAATATCTTGGTAAGCTGGATATAGATTATCTGAATCATGCAAATGCAAGAACGCTTATCGCATACATGGTAGACATGAATTTATTTGACAAGGCATTTCAGGCGGTTAAGCTTTATGGCTTTGACGAAATTGATTCTGAGGAGCTTTATCAGCTTGCTGACTATGGTGTTGAGGATTCAAACGGATTTGTAAACGAAGATTTGCTTGCAATATGTGTCCACCTTTACAAAATGGGTAAAGTAAATGAGCGAATCCTTACCTATGTTATGAATAATTTTAAGGGCGATCTGGACGAGCTTGCAACACTGTTTAAAACTGCAAGAAACAGAATAAGGGATGTATCATTTTTGGCGGAAAACACGCTGGCACAGATGATGTTTGCCATGGGAAATGTAGAATATATATACGATATATTTACCGCTTATTATGGAGGAAGAAGCAGAGGACTTGTGGTAAAAGCGTTTTTAAGATATGCCGCCTTTAATTTCCTCATAAAAGATGTGCAGACACCATCCAGCATATTTGATTGTCTTTACCTTGAGATTATGAAGGGTAACATAGATGATGAGATATCCAAAATGGCACTGTTGACACAGTTTAGTAAGATGGATAGATATACAGAGGAGCAGAAGGAATGGATAGCGGATTCCGTAGGCAAATTTATGGATGCAGGAAAGCTGTTGCCGTTCTACAAGAGCTTCAAAACATTTATTAAGCTTCCACAGGATGTGTTCCTTAAAACATATCTTATTTATAAGAGCGAACCATCAAAGCAGGTTATGGTCAAGTATGCATTTGATACAGGCTCAAGGCAGAATCTGACCTACAGGACAGAAAGGCTTGACGAAATGGTACCGGGTCTTTATGTGAAGGAATTCGTTGTTTTCCACGGAGAACGTCTTGTTTACACCGTGGATGATGATGTGGATGGAAATATTCATGTTGTGGAAAGTGAAGTACTTAAAACAAAAGCATTTAACCGTAAAGATAGAAGTAGATTTGAGATTATTAACAGCATGCTTGTAAATCAGGAAATGCGTGAGGATAATGAGCTTCTTGAGGCATTGGATGTATACCTCAATACAGTTCATTTATTCGAAGAAAATCTCAACATTTTGTAAGGAGGCAATATGGCAGAGGCATATTACATTGGAATGGATTTGTGCTCGGACTCAACACAGATAAGCTTTTATAATGATATAAAGCGTGAGCCGGAGACTGTTAATCAATTAAATAATAAAGAGACATACATGATGCCCAACATTTTGTTCTTCAGCAGAGATACGGGAGACTGGTATGTGGGTTCAGAGGCATCTGAGGCGAGATTTAAGGAGGATGGTATCATCCTTGATGAGTTGTATAAAAATGCTACAAGCGAGTCAATTGTGGATGTGGATGGTATGAGCTACAGCTATAAACAACTATTTCTTATGATGCTTAAAATGCATATTGACTCTTTTCTGTATCGGTATGAGGGTGCAACGGTAAAGAAGTTGGTTGTCACACTGCCGGAGTACAACAAAAGTCTGTTCAAGGTGGTGACAGGGCTTTACAGGGAACTTAATATACCTGAGGATTGTATCAATATAACAAGTCATCTGGATAGTGGACTTTACTACATATTTAATCAGAGCAGTGAGCTTTGGACAAACAGTGTAGGGCTTTTCGATTACAATACGGATGGACTTCACTATTACAGAATAGACATATCAAGAGGCAAGGAACCGAATCTGATCAGTGTTACACATATGGATTATAGTCAGGATTTTAATATGGCACTTTTTGTAGGTGACAATATTCTGATGGATGCCGCATTTGCAAAAATAGCGGAGGCAGAAATGAAGAAGACCTATATATCTTCCGTATTTTTAACAGGATTAGGGTTTTCTGAAAAATGGATGAACAAGTCACGTAATATTCTTTGTCAGGGCAGAAGAGTTTTTGCAGGACAGAATATTTACACAAAGGGAGCATGCTACAAAGCTGTAGGTGGCGAGTATGAGGAATTTTATCAGAAGTACTTTGTTGAAACGAAGGAAAATGTCATTTTTGATATTGGAATATCAAGCGGTGACGAGGAAGATAAGTTCATTCCGATAGCGTTGGGTGGAAGACAATGGTATAACATAAAAGGTAAGGTAAATATCATACTTGATGACACGGACACAATTACCCTTGTTTACAGAAGCAGAAGAACGGAGCAGGAAATCAGAGAGGTGGTTAAGCTTCACGGAATTCCGAAAAGACCAAATAAAACCTCTAAGTTTTCTATTGAGGTTGAGTTTGAAAATCCACACAGAGGAGCAGTAGTTATAAAGGATGTTGGTTTTGGTAAGCTTTTCCCAACGACCAATAAGGTTTATCGTAAGGAGTTTGAGGTATAATGTCAAAAATTATAGTATGTACAACGAAAGAGGCGTCACACCCATTTATTTTCCTCAATACAAAGGTTGAGATAAATAATTATGAGGAACTTTGCTTTTATATATACAATAACACTGTTCTTATAAGCAAGTCCTCACTGTCTGATAAGCTTTTTGACTGGATCAGGGATGAACTTGATATGCCGGCATTGGCGGCCAAATTAAGTGCACTTTCCAACAAGACAGCATTTGCACAGGATTTGCTTGTTGAGATATTAAATGAGGGCGATTATTATGAGCCGGAGGAGATTAAGACATATGTTGAGGCATGGCAAAAGTACAGAAAACTGAACAAATGCCAGAGAAAGAAGCTCAAAGCTGATGCATATCTGGGATACAGGAGATATATAAAGGCAGCATCCATATATGATGATATCATTGAAAATCCGGAGGATGTACCTGACAGGGAATTTCTTGGAAATGTATATCATAACAGGGCGGTAGCAGCGGCAAACAATCTGGATATGGAGGATGCAAAAAAGTATTTCCTGCAGGCTTATGAGATGAATGACAACGAAGAATCCTTAAGAGGATATCTGATTGTATTTGCGGCAGGGAATGATTCAACAAATATCAGACAGGAAATGCGCAAGTATGACTTGGATGATGATGCGTTTGAAAGCCTGATGCTTGAGATTGGTGACTCAAATGAGGACGTGCGTGAAATGACGATTTTCTCAATGCTTCAGAGAGCGGTTTATAACAGAATGAATAAGGATATGATAGATTATGACAAGAGAATGGATATTATTCTCGGTCAGCTAAAGGATGGATTTAGGGAGCAGGCAATTTAATGGGTTTGATAGATAAAATCAGGAGCTATCTAAATGAGGAAGAACCGGGGAGTTCCCCTTTTTCTGCGGAAGATGATAAAGCCAAGAAAAAGTTTGCAGCATCAATATCATCGGATTTGGATGAAGAACCTGATACTGAACAGGAAAGGGAACAAGATGGTAGAAAGAAACGCTCATCGGGCGGTTTCTTTTCTATGTTCAGAAAAAATAAAAAGGAAGCATCAAAGGAACCGGAGCGTAAAAAAAGACGTTCACCTGCTGAGATTAATCCGGAGCTTTATAACAGCATACAAGGGCAGGGCGCATCGAAGGATGAACGGGAGTCTGCCAAAGAATTTTGTGAGCAGTTAATTGATGTTACTTACAACATGGAAGATATGAAAAGGGAGTATAAGCTTGTTACAAGCTATCTGATTGATATACAGAAAATTGAAGAGCTCCCTGATGACATGGCGAATGATCTGGCGGAAAATGCCAGAAGAATCGATATGTTGAATGAAGATAAGAGCAAGTACATTCAGTCGGAGAAACTTCTTCCAATGGATCGGTATAATACTATGGCGTCATTTGAAAAGGATGTGCCAAGTACAATAAAAAAACTCATTGATATGGAAATGAGAGATAACCTCCTCAAAAATGACATGAGCTATCTTGAGGGTGAAAAGGAAGATCTTAAATTTATGCATCAGGAGCACAATGACAGCATATCAAAAATACGAAGCATGACTGCTGTGGTGCTCACAATATTTTTGCTTATCGTTGGTTCGATGCTTATTTTTTCGGTAACCACAAAGAAAAGCGTTACTGTGTATTGCCTCGGTGTATTTCTGGCCGCAATGATTTTCTTTGCGGTTGCTTATGCAAGATATAAGTTACTGAAATCCGAGATTGCAGAAAACGATGCAAAGCTGAATCGGGCTATTTTACTATTAAATAAGGTCAAGGTTAAATTTATAAACAACACGAACACACTTGATTATATATATGATAAATATGGTGTCAATTCGTCAAATGAGCTGGAATACCAATGGGATCAGTACAATACAATGGTGCGTGATGCACTGAGGTATTCGCAGGCAAACAATGATTTGCGGGTCTATAGTGATGAGCTTATCGGTAAGCTGAAAAACTTTGGTTTAGAGGACCCATTTGTATGGACAAAGCAGACAAAGGCACTTATTGACCCCCGGGAAATGGTAGAAATAAAGCATGGATTGAATGTCAGAAGACAAAACATCAGGGAAAAGCTTGCTACATGTGAAAAGATTAAAACAAATGCAACAACAGCACTTCGTGCTGCAATTGATACGAACCAGGGCTTGGAGGTTTATATAAATGATTTGCTTTCCTCGTACAACATAAAGCTTGGCGAGGAGTAACTTTAAAACGGAAAAATGTTACATTAATGAAATATATTGGAGGATATGAACATCATGGCTAAGGAACTTGAAAAAAACTATAACCCATCTGAGATTGAAGGAAGACTATATGACAAATGGGTTAACAAAAAATATTTTCACGCAGAGGTTGACAGAAGTAAAAAGCCGTTTACTATAGTTATGCCACCGCCTAACATTACAGGGCAGCTTCATATGGGACATGCCCTTGACAATACGATGCAGGATATTCTTATAAGATTTAAAAGAATGCAGGGATACAATGCACTGTGGCAGCCGGGAACAGACCATGCGGCAATCGCTACAGAGGTTAAGCTTATTGAAAGCTTAAGGGAAAAGGGAATCGAAAAAGAAGATTTAGGACGCGAAGGCTTTCTTGAAAAAGCATGGGACTGGAAGGCTGAGTATGGCGGACGTATTATAAACCAGCTCAAGAGAATGGGTTCCTCCGCTGATTGGGACAGAGAGCGCTTCACAATGGACGAGGGCAATAATAAGGCGGTTACAGAGGTGTTCTGCAAGCTTTATGACAAGGGATATATTTATAAGGGCTCACGTATAGTAAACTGGTGTCCTGTATGTCAGACTTCTATTTCTGACGCAGAGGTTATACATGAAGAACAACAGGGATTTTTCTGGCATATTAATTATCCTGTTGCAGGTGAGGAAGGTCGGTTCGTTGAGATTGCCACTACAAGACCTGAGACTCTTTTGGGAGATACAGCCGTAGCTGTAAATCCGGAGGATGACAGATACAAGAGTCTCATAGGAAAGACGGTTATTCTTCCGTTGGTAAATAAGGAAATTCCGGTAGTTGCAGACTCTTATGTTGATATGGAATTCGGAACAGGTGTAGTTAAAATTACACCGGCCCACGACCCTAACGATTTTGAGGTAGGAAAGAGGCACAATCTTGAGGAAATAAATATAATGAATGACGATGCTACCATAAATGCTCTCGGAGGAAAGTATGCCGGTATGGACAGGTATGAAGCGAGAAAGGCTATGGTGGAAGAGCTTGATAAGCTTGGACTTTTAGTAAAGGTTGAGCCTCATACACATATGGTTGGAACTCACGACAGATGTAAGACTGTAGTTGAGCCGCTGATTAAGCCGCAGTGGTTTGTAAAAATGTCTGAGATGGCAAAGCCTGCAAAAGAGGCTGTTGTAAATGGAACACTTAAGCTTATACCGGAAAGAATGGATAAGACATATTACAATTGGCTTGACAATATCAGGGACTGGTGTATTTCAAGACAGCTTTGGTGGGGACACAGAATACCTGCCTACTATTGTCAGGATTGTGGAGAGGTTATTGTCGCAAAGGAAAAGCCTTGCAATTGTCCAAAGTGTAATTGCACGGAATTAAAACAGGATGAGGACACGTTGGATACATGGTTTTCATCAGCACTTTGGCCGTTTTCAACCTTGGGCTGGCCGGACAAAACAGAGGAGATGGATTATTTCTTCCCTACAGATGTACTTGTAACAGGCTATGATATAATTTTCTTCTGGGTTATCAGAATGGTATTTTCTTCTATTGAACAGACTGGACAGCTTCCGTTCCACACTGTATTGTTCCATGGTCTTGTAAGGGATGATCAGGGAAGAAAAATGAGTAAATCTCTCGGAAACGGTATTGATCCGCTGGAGGTTATAGATAAATATGGAGCGGATGCACTGCGGTTCACGCTTGTTACCGGAAATGCACCGGGAAATGATATGCGTTTTTATTGGGAGAGAGTGGAAGCAAGCAGAAACTTTGCCAATAAAATATGGAATGCATCAAGATTTATTCTTATGAATATAGAAAAGGCTGACATAGGCGAGGTGGCACTTTCTGACCTTACCATAGCAGACCGGTGGATACTTTCCAAAATGAATGATCTTGTTGCGGAGGTCACTGAAAACATGGAGAAGTATGAGCTGGGAATTGCAGTTTCCAAGCTTTATGATTTCCTTTGGGAAGAATTCTGTGACTGGTATATTGAGATGGTTAAGCCAAGACTTTGGAATGATGAGGATGAGACAAAGGCGGCTGCACTCTGGACGCTTAAGACGGTTCTTACAAATGGACTGAAGCTGTTGCATCCGTATATGCCATTTGTTACGGAGGAAATATTTGTCACACTCAATGAGGCAGCAAATGCAAAATCTGACGGTAAGGTTTATAACGGAGGAATGTCTGATATAGCGGAGTCGATTATGATTTCGGCATGGCCTGTTTATGATGAAGCATATAGCTTCAAGGGTGATGAGGATGCAGTTGACAAGATTAAGGAAGCCGTACGAAGCATAAGAAATATAAGAAGTGAAATGAATGTTGCACCAAGTAGAAAGGCAACCGTATATGTTGTTTCACCAAAGGACGAAATAAGGAATATTTTTGCGGCGAGCAAGACATTTTTCGCCATGCTTGGATATGCAAGTGATGTTATTATACAGGAAGATAAGACAGGAATAGCAGATGACGCAGTTTCAGTTGTGATTCATGACGCTGCCATCTATATGCCGTTTGCAGAGCTTGTGGACGTTGCAAAGGAGCTTGAGCGTCTCAACAAGGAGAAGAACAGACTTGAGGGAGAAATAAAGAGAGCATCAGGCATGTTGTCAAATCCTAAGTTTGTCGACAAGGCACCGGCAGCTAAGGTTGAAGAGGAAAAAGCAAAGTTAAAGAAATACACAGAGACTTTGGAGCAGGTTAAGGAAAGACTGTCACAGTTGGGAGCATAATATGAACAACGAAAAAATTCTTAAAAAGAAAATAGAGAATTATTTGTTAGGACCTATGGTTGCACAGCTTGCCTTGGTTATAATGTGTATTGTGCTGTTTTTTATTGACAAAAGATGCGCACTTATAGTATCAGTCGTTACTTTTGGTGTGATTATAGGAGAAATCATAAACTACTATATATCCAAGTCGAGTGTTCTGCCCACGCTTATGAGCTTTGCTTTGGAACAGGGGCAGATACAGAAGGAGCTTCTGAACGAGCTGGCGGTTCCGTATGCTCTTATAGATACGGATGGTAAAATACTGTGGGGTAACAAGCAGTTTGTTGAAAAGATTGGTGATGGTTCCAAGAAAAAAATCAGAAAAAATATTTCTACATTTTTTCCTCAGGTTGCTGCGGAGATAATCGGAGTAAAAGATATAATCAATCTTGATTTGGAATATAAGGATTCAAGCTATGTTGCGGAAATAAAGAAAATAGAGCTTGATGAGGTTTTTGATGATGAGGATACCGTTGTATCTACAAAAGGGGAAGCTCTTATAGCATTATATCTTTTTGATGTTACAGAGCTGAACCATTATAAGCGTGAGAACAAGGAGCAAAAGCTTGTTGCAGGACTTTTGTATATCGACAATTACGAGGAGGTAATGGAAAATACGGAGGAAGTTCGCCATGCACTGGTTGAAGCACTTGTGGACCGGCGTATAAACATGTATCTTGGCAGCATTGATGCGATTGTTAAGAAAATGGAAAAGGATAAATATCTTTTCGTTTTCAGACAAAAGTTTCTTCCGCAGCTTAAGGAAACAAAATTTGCTATTCTCGATGAGGTAAAGAGTATAAACGTTGGAAATGAAATTCCGATTACTTTAAGTATCGGTGTTGGTGCCGAGACAGAAAGCTTTATGGAGGCATATGAATATGCCCGTGTTGCCATGGGACTTGCTCTTGGAAGAGGTGGTGACCAGGCAGTTGTAAAGCATGGGGATAAGATACTTTACTTTGGTGGAAAGAGTGGCGGAACAGAGAAGACAACAAGAGTAAGGGCAAGAGTTAAGGGACAGGCATTTACCGAGCTTCTGAACGATAAAAACCGTGTTATCATTATGGGACATAAGAGACCGGATGCAGATGCCTTTGGTTCCGCAGTTGGTGTTTACAGACTGGTAAAGTCATTTAATAAGGATGCACATATAGTTATAAATGAGGTTACATCTGCCATAAGACCTGTTATAAGCAGCTTCAAGGGAAACAGCCTGTATGGTGACGACATGATATATAACAGTGAGCAGGCAATCAATTGTATAGATGACAAAACCCTTGTCGTTGTCGTTGATGTTAACAGACCAAGCATGACAGAATGTGAGGATCTTCTGTCACTTGCAAAATCGGTTGTTGTTTTTGACCATCACAGACAGACAAATGAAACAATAGAAAATGCCACATTGTCATATATTGAGCCATATGCATCATCTGCCTGTGAAATGGTTGCTGAAATGATGCAGTATACAGATGTAAAGGTTAAGATAAGACCTGTGGAGGCGGATGCCATGTATGCGGGTATCGTAATTGATACAGATAATTTTGTAACCAAAACAGGTGTAAGAACCTTTGAAGCCGCATCGTACCTTAGAAGAAATGGTGCGGATGTGGTCCGTGTAAGAAAGATGTTCAGGAGTGATATGTACTCGTTTAAACAGCTTGCTGAGGGTGTAATCAATTCTGAGACATTTATGGGTATATTTGCACTGTCAAAGGTTAAGCCGGAGCAATCGGACGCACCTACTGTTGTTGCTGCAAAGGTTGCAAATGAGCTTTTAAATGTGGAGGGTGTGAGAGCGTCCTTCGTAGTTACGGAGAATGGCGGTACATCTTATATAAGCGCCCGCTCGGTCGATGATGTAAATGTACAGGTTATTATGGAAAAGCTTGGCGGTGGCGGTCATGCCAACATTGCAGGTGCACAGCTTAAGGATGTGTCGGATGACGATGCAATAGAAAAGATTAAGGTACTTTTGGATGAAATGTACAAGGCCGGAGATATATAGGAACGGAAAAACGGAGGTATAAAATATGAAGGTTATATTGCTTCAGGATGTTAAAAGTCTTGGTAAAAAGGATGAAATAGTAAATGTTTCAGATGGATATGCAAGAAACTTTGTTTTGCCAAAAAAGCTTGGTGTGGAGGCAACGCCAAAGAATTTAAATGAGCTTAAGCTCAAGAAGGCACACGAGGATAAAGTTGCGGCAGAGATACTGGCAGCGGCAACTGCACTTGCTGATCAGATGAAGGATGAGAGCGTTACTCTTTCCATAAAGGTTGGAGAGGGTGGAAAAACATTTGGCTCCGTATCCTCCAAGGAGGTTGCAGAGGCTATCAAAAGCCAGCTTGGACATGATGTTGACAAGAAGAAAATTGTGCTTCATGAGCCAATTAAGAGCTTGGGAACACATATTGTTGATATAAAGCTACATACAAAGGTTACAGCCAAAATGAGTGTTAAGGTTGTTGAGGGAAAGTAGAGTAATTTTTTATGGATGAAAACATCATAAGACGTATACAACCGCATAATAGTGAGGCTGAACAATCTGTTATTGGTTCCATGATTATGGATAGAGATGTTATATCGGATGTGTCGGATTTATTGCTGAAGGAAGATTTTTATAATACACAGTACGGTATACTTTATGAAAATATGGTTGAGCTTTACAATGAAGGACGTCCTGTTGATATGGTAACCTTATCTGAAAGACTTAAGATGAAAGGTATTCCGGAGGAAATATGCAGTCCGGAATATATTGCAGGGATAATATCGGCAGTGCCAACCTCCGCTAATGCGAAGCATTATGCCCAGATTGTCCAGGACAAGTCAGTTCTGAGGAAAATGATTTCCATTACAGAATCCATAACAAATGACTGCTTTAATGACAGTGATAAGGTGGAACATATACTTGAGGATGCAGAGAGTAAAATATTTAAGCTTGTACAAAACAGAAACGGCTCATCCGATTTTGTTCCAGTGTCTAAAATTGTCATTAATGTAATTGCGGAAATTGAGGCAGCGGCAAGAAACAAAGGAAAGGTTACGGGACTGGCGACGGGTTTTACTGATCTTGACAATATGCTTACAGGTCTTCATGGCGGTGAGCTTTTGCTGGTGGCAGCAAGACCTGCAATGGGAAAAACGGCATTTGTGTTAAATATTGCCCATGATTTAGCGGTAGTACATAAAATTCCATGTGCCATATTTTCATTGGAGATGAGTAAGGAACAGCTGATATCCCGTATGATAGCCATAGATGCAATGGTTGACTCTAAAAGTATGAAGCTTGGAAATATGGTTGATGAAGATTGGGACAAAGTCATTGAAAGTGTGGATGATATTGCAAGAGCACCGCTTTTTATAGATGATAATTCGGCAATAACGGTTTCAGAGCTTCGCTCAAAATGCAGAAAGCTGAAACAGACCCAGAATATTCAGCTTATTATTATTGATTATTTGCAATTGATGAGCTCTAACAGACCTGTTGAGTCGAGACAGCAGTTTATATCTGACGTATCGAGAGCCCTTAAAAACATAGCAAGAGAATTAAATGTTCCGGTCATAGCACTTTCGCAGCTTAGCCGTGCGGTTGACAGCAGACCAGAGCATAGACCGGTTCTTTCGGATTTGAGGGAGTCGGGTGCAATAGAGCAGGATGCGGACGTTGTAATGTTCATTTATAGGGACGAATATTATAATCCTGAGACGACAACAAAGCCGCAGACCGCAGAAATTATCATAGCAAAACAGCGTAATGGTGAAACAGGAAGTGTGGACCTAAGATGGATAGGAAAATATACAAAGTTTGCTGATCCGGAAAAGCAGTATCGGCAGCCATCATAATTTTTGAATGAAAGAGTGCTGCCGCACTAAGAAAATTTATACGGTAATATAAGAAAACAGTATAAATCTTCTTCGTGCGGCAGTACTTTTTTTATCTATGCCATTCCGTTTGCTGTTTTGTATTTCCACAGCATATCAGCATGGTTCTGCTCCTCGATTTGTATGTCGGCAAGTAGTTTGCGAAGCTTGGAGTTTGCGAAGACAAAAACATCTGTGTTGTATTCGGAAGATACCAGCTTTTCTGTTCCGATACAATCTGTTGCCAGAAAACAATCTTCTTGCTTTTCTGTTGAATTTGACAAAGCATCATAAGTAGCTGTAGGGTTATAATCTGCTCCCTCTGAATCATTGCAATTGCAGCTTGGGACATTTCCGTCCAAAACCTGTCCAAGTGACTTGTAGTGCTTTTCCTCCTCGCGCTGCAATCTTTCAAAGAGCTCTTTTAATACGGGGTCGTGTGCCTGCTGAGCGTATTTCGCGTATTTCTCAATACAAGACTGCTCCTGTGTCTGTAAATCAGTTATTGCGGTTCTTTCCTTTTCTTTTAAAATCATGGTTATGCATCCTTTCTGTTTCTAAATATAAGTTGTCTGCCCATTGATATGGCTGGTTTTGTAAACAACTTTTAAATACAGTTTAAGTATGCACAGACTTTGCGAATGTGATACAAAAAATGAGAAAGTTTATCAATATAGTAACATGACTTGCTTTTGGTAATAATAAATGTTAGACTTTAAAATATTTGATAGGAAAGACTAACTTGATGGAGGTGATTTTGTGCAGAAATATGCAGTTACGGGAATGACTTGTGCTGCCTGTAGCGGTCATGTTGAAAAAGCTGTAAGCAAAGTGGAGGGTGTAAGCGGAGTTGTTGTAAGCCTTCTTACAAACTCTATGACAGTCGAGGGAACCGCATCTGCCGATGAAATCATATCAGCTGTGGAAAAGGCAGGGTATGGAGCATCTCTTTATGGTGACGAAAAAAATATTGCAAGTAAAAGTGCCAAAACAGAGCAGGCGGGTGTTCTTGAGGATAAGGAAACCCCGAAAATAAGAATGCGTTTTATTATCTCTCTTCTTTTTCTGATACCGCTTATGTATCTGTCAATGGGACATATGATGTGGGATTGGCCTGTGCCTGAAATTTTGCAGGATAATCACGTTGCAATGGGATTGATTCAGTTGTTGTTTACTGTTGCAATTATGGTTATAAACCAAAGGTTCTTTGTAAGTGGCTTTACAAGTATGATGCATGGTGCACCTAACATGGATACATTGGTTGCAATGGGAGCCGCCGCCTCATTTGGTTATAGCGTATATGCGTTGTTTGCCATGACGGATGCGGTTATACATGGTACTGACCATGATGTAATGAAATACATGCATGAATTTTATTTTGAGTCGGCAGCAACGATTCTCACGCTTATAACACTTGGAAAAATGTTAGAGGCATATTCAAAGGGCAGGACAACGGACGCATTAAAGAGCCTTATTTCTCTTGCACCTAAGCAGGCAACCGTGATAAGAAATGGGAAAGAGGAGCTTATTGCAGTCGATGAGCTTCTGGTGGGAGATATATTTATTGTTAAGCCGGGAGAGAGCATTCCCGTAGATGGAGTTGTTCTTGAAGGAAGCAGTGCAGTTGATGAGTCAGTACTTACAGGTGAAAGTATTCCTGTTGATAAGGAAGTGGGAAATGTTGTATCAGCAGCTACAATAAACCAGTCAGGATTTATAAAATGTGAAGCAACCCACGTTGGGGCCAATACCACATTGTCACAGATTATAAAGATGGTAAGTGATGCTGCAGCTACCAAAGCACCGATTGCAAAAATAGCAGATAAGGTATCTTCTGTATTTGTACCTATCGTTATTACAATAGCGGCAATAACCATATTCGTGTGGCTTTTAGTTGGTAAATCAACCGGCTTTGCACTTGCGAGAGGAATCGCAGTGCTTGTTATAAGCTGTCCATGTGCATTGGGACTCGCAACACCGGTTGCGATTATGGTCGGAAACGGAATGGGTGCAAAGCATGGAATTCTGTTTAAAACGGCTGTTTCACTTGAAATGGCGGGAAGGACAAATGTAATTGCACTTGATAAAACAGGTACAATAACAAAGGGAAAGCCTGTAGTTACGGATGTTATTCCTGTAAATGGCATATCCGAGGATATGCTGATTGAATATGCGTATGCTTTGGAGAGCAGGAGTGAGCACCCGCTGGCTAAGGCTGTTATAACGTATTACGAGGAAAAGTCAACAGGCGGAAGTGCAACAGGTAAGGGTAAATACGGCAAATTTTCTGTGGACGATTTTAAAATATATCCGGGAAATGGACTTAGCGGTAGGATTGACGGAAAGAATATTTACGGTGGAAATCTCAAATACATTGAGGAGCATTGCAACATAGATGCAGATGCGAGAAATAAGATAGAGCTACTTTCTGAAAACGGAAAAACTCCGCTTGTATTTGCAGCCGATAAGTTGCTTGGAATTATAGCAGTTGCCGATGAGCTTAAAGAGGATAGTATTTTTGCCATAAAGAGGCTGAGAGATCTGGGGCTTACGGTTGTAATGCTCACAGGAGACAATGAAAAGACGGCAAATGCAATCGGAAGGCAGGTAGGCGTTGACAAGGTTATTGCAGGAGTACTCCCTGACGGCAAGGAAAAGGTAATCAGGGATTTAAAGCAGAATGATAAAACATTTGTGGCAATGGTAGGTGATGGTATAAATGATGCACCTGCACTTACAAGGGCAGATGTAGGAATTGCCATAGGTGCAGGAACTGACGTAGCGATAGATGCGGCAGATGTGGTTCTTATGAAAAGCAGCCTTATGGATGTGGTGACTGCAATTTGCCTCAGCCGGAAGACGCTTAGAAACATACACCAAAATCTATTTTGGGCATTTTTCTATAACACAATAGGTATTCCGCTGGCAGCAGGTGTATGGTATCCTGTATTCGGCTGGACATTAAATCCTATGTTTGGAGCTGCGGCTATGAGTTTGTCAAGCTTTTGCGTTATAACAAATGCCTTGAGGCTAAATTTGTTTAAGGCTGATAAATATGTTGATGCTAATAATCAAAACAATAGAAATGAAGTTGTTAATAATGAAATAAAAGATATAGAAAAAAAGCAATTTAAGGAGGAAAACAAAATGACAAAAACAATTCGTATTGAGGGAATGATGTGTGGACACTGTGAGGCATCCGTCAAGAAGGCGCTTGAGGAAATCGGAGGTGTTGAATCCGCAGACGTAAGCCATGAGAAGGGAACAGCGGTAGTAACATTATCCTCAGATGTGGCAGATGATGTTTTAAAGAAGGCGGTTGAGGAAAAGGACTATACGGTTACAGGGATTGAGTAAAAAAGGTAGTGTCTACTATTGTGTAAATGCCCTGAGGTGTCTGTGAAACAGATGCCTCAGGGCATTTTAGGTGTAATAATTATTAAATTTTAGTGATTTTTCAGGGGCATAAAATTGTCGCTTTATTTGGAGATTTCATTCTTCAGTTTCAATATCTGTTCAATAGCAAGCCCTGAATATTCGGAAATTTCCTCCACAGATAACTTGCCTGATTTAAGCATCCTCATTGCCATCTGTATTTTTTCCTGTTTTGCACCCTGTTCCAAACCCTGCTTCGCACCCTGTTCTAAACCTTGTTCTAAGCCTTCCTCATAACCCTGTTGTAAAAATTCCTTATAACGCATCTCCAAAGTCATATATTCCACCCTCCACTTCTCATTATTTCTCACGGATTGTACGGCTGTTTCCAGTTCCCTTGTAAATTCATCTGACGATGCCTGACCATCTATATAATTTAACAGTCGTTTCATTTCGGGAGTCACATCATCCATCGTTCCCTTTGTATTTAATATTATTTTTGTTGTTTCGTCGCCTAATGCAATACCATAATCCTGTATGCACCTGTTTTCAAAGGTGTATATATGTCTTCCCTTACCAAACAAATCAAAGGTGCATATAAAAATTACATAGCTCCGTTTCAGATTTTTATAATCCTCGCCTTTTTCCAATATATTAAGGTCTATCATTCCCTGATAATACCTTGACCTTTTCGGCAGATTTTTATTGATTGTCACCTGCATCTCAATGTTGTATATCGTATTATGTTCATCTTCCACATACACATCAAGCCTTACACCTTTTGCATTTGCTGTAATGTCTATGGTTTCCTGCGTTTTCGGATATACTATATTTGATATACTGATACTCAGTATTGTCTCTAGGAAAGGTTTGCAATATTTAGGGTCTCTCATAATAACCCCAAACATAAAATCATCCTTAAACTCCAATTCCTCAAAGCTTTTAACATTTGTCTTTTGGTTCATATAATCTCCTCCTGTAATTAACTATCAGGCAGAGAAGATTGCATGTGCTTAAGCTCAAACCAAAGCATCAAATATATTTTGCACAAACCAGTTTCTCCTCTGCAAATATTTGTTGTGAAATAAAGCATCGAAGTAACCTGTTTTGTTAGACTCGAATTACAACGCAAGATGCGCCCTTTTCTTTGAATGTCTGAAATAGGATTTACCCATTAAAGAATAGTATAGCAATGCTTTAAAAGGATACTACCATATGCGTGCAAAAAATGCAATGGTTTTTATGCTAAAATATCTGAAAAATTATAACCTTCCACGGAATCTTTAATCTAATTTTAATCTACCTATCATTTTAACTTAATGTTTGCATAGTATTATAAACAGCAAAGGGGAGCCAAAATATGTTAATCGTTTTAAATATTAACACACAGTTTAATTTTATGGAGAAAAAACAATGGACGGAACAATGGAGACTGAAAATAAAAAAGTAAAAAAACATAAAAATAGAAAGAAAATTGCGCTGATTTCTATTTGTATTTTATTAACAATTTTTCTTGTTATTATGCCAATTCTGACTGTTTTTGTTTATAATGACAATTTCGGGGAGCGGTTTGAAACGGCTGAATGGATGGCATACTCAGTGAGTGACTTTGATGGATTGAAGGTTGAGGAATGTACATTTCCGTCAAATGACGGACAGAGCCTTGCAGGTTATAAGTATTCAAAAGAAAACCAAGAGATAAAAGGTGTGGTAGTAATTGCCCATGGTCTTGGCGGTGGTGGTCATAATACATATATGGATATTGCAGACTATTTTACTTCAAATGGATATCTTGTTTTTGCTTATGATGCAACCGGAAATGATAAAAGTGAAGGGGATTCGGTAAAAGGGTTACCACAGGGTGTAATTGACTTAGATTATGCTTTACGCTATGTAAAACAGGCGGATACATATAAAAATTTACCTATTGTGCTGTTTGGACATAGCTGGGGTGGTTATTCTGTCGGTAATGTTCTGAATTTCCATCCGGATGTAAAAGCGGCAGTGCTTGTTGCAGGCTTTGACCGTTCTACTGATTTATTTGAACAACAGGGAAAATCTATGATAGGCTCTGGTATCAAATTATTTATGCCATACGTTTCTTTATATGAGCGATTAAAATTTGGGAAATATGCCACCTGTAGTGCCATGGAGGGATTTGCAAATTCTGATGCACATATTATGGTAATACACAGCAAGGATGATGCAACAGTTCTTTCTGAAAATGGATATGGAAGGTTTTATGACGAATATGGTGACAGCCCTAAGTTTTGCTTTATTGAATATGAAGATAGAGGTCATAACTACATATATTATTCAGAAGCTGCAAAACGTTACGCAAAACAAATAAGCGAGGATTATACTGCCTATGTAGAAGAAAATGGCGGAGAAAATAGTGACGAGATGAAAGCAGAGTTTATGAATAAATATCTGGATAAAAGCAAGGCATATGAATTGGATTATGATTTGATGCAGCGAATCGTAGAATTTTACGATTCGGCCTGCAAATAAATTCAAAACATAACCAAATTAAAAAATGCCTTTAATGCTCATAATAATTTTATCGATAGCTTTACAGTATTGCAATAAAGTAAGCGGCATATCCTGTTAGCATTAATGCACCATGCCAGCGCTTAAGCTTGTTATCCTTCATGCAAAATAATATCAGGAAAATAGTTGCAGCTATAGAAACACAGCTGTCAAAGCGAAAGCTGGCTGCAAATGTTACGGGGTGGATTAAAGCGGAAATTCCTACCACAAAAAGTATATTAAAAATATTACTTCCTACAATATTTCCTATGGCAATATCTGCCTTACCTTTTCTTGCAGCTGTGGCGGATGTAACCAGTTCCGGAAGAGAAGTGCCGAGTGCAACAATTGTAAGACCGATAAAACGCTCACTCATACCGAGTATTGATGCAATCTCGCAAGCGGCATCCACGGATATGCTGCTTCCTGCAACAGTTGCGGCTAAACCAAGAATGCATAGCAGTATAATCTGCCAAATTTTTTTGTTTTTAGGGTTGGCAGTTTCTGGCTCATCTTCTGTACAGTTTTTTCTTTCCGATACAAACAAGTAAGCAATATACAGAGAAAAAAGAATTGTCTGGACAATACCGTCTGCAAGGCCGATGCGACCATCAATGCTCTGTATAATCAGCAGTATGCTGACTCCTGTCAAAAAGGGAAGCTCATATCTTATTGTGCTTTTCTTAACCAAAAGCGGAGTAATGACTGCTGAAAGACCAAGAATGATAAGAATATTAAGTATGTTGCTACCTACAACATTTCCAATTGTAATATCTGCATTTCCTTTAATTACGGCGGAAATACTAACTGCAGCTTCAGGCATGCTGGTACCCATTGCAACCACGGTAAGACCTATAAAAAGTTGTGATAGCCCAAACCTTGCTGCAAGCTCGGATGCTCCGTTTACAAACCAGTCTGCACCTTTTACAAGCAGGACAAGTCCCGCAGATAAAATAAGTGTGTGCCAAAAACTTTCCATAAAAAAGACCTCCTTAATGATTTTGGCAAAGTATAAAAAAAGAAACTTTGCCATTAAAAATAATAGCAAAGTCTCGCAATTTCATTACAAAGCCGGATCATAGAAGATCGTATTGACGGCAAGGTAAACATGGAAAATTCCATGCATGCTACTCCCTTTGTAAGTATAGTATATTTTTTAAAATTATTTTTGTCAACAAAAAATTAATTTTTATAGTACAGTAAATTATGATAGAATATGCCTTGAGGAGGAGTTTGCAAAATGAGCTCAATATTGATTATTGAAGATGACGAGTCTCTGGCACTTGGGCTTTGTCGTGCACTTAGTTCTGCGGAGATAACGGTACAAAGCTGTAATTGTGTGCTGCATGCAAAGCAGAAATTAAAAAATAATGAATATGACCTGATAATTTTGGATGTTAATTTACCGGACGGAGATGGTTTTTCCCTGTTGGAGGATATAAAGAAAGAGAGTGACAGCTCTGTTATTATGCTGACAGCCAATGACTTGGAATCAGATATTGTTGCAGGGCTGGAGCATGGGGCGGATGATTATGTTACAAAACCTTTTAGTTTGGCTGTTTTGAGAGCCAGAGTAAACACACAGCTTGGAAGAAAACAAAAAAGTGATGAGAGCAGGATAAAAGGGGATAAACTTAGAATCGACGATTACGTTTTCGATTTTGACAGAATGGAATTTGCTCACAATGGGGAACCTGTAGAATTAAGCAAAACGGAGCAGAAGCTGCTTAAAATTCTGACGGCAAACGTGGGTATTACACTATCACGGGAAACGCTGTTAGATAGAATATGGTCAGACGGAGCAGAATATGTTGAGGAAAATGCGTTGTCTGTTACCGTAAAAAGATTGAGGGATAAGCTTTCTGCCCACGAATACATTAAGACAGTTTATGGGGTAGGGTACGTATGGCAGGCACATGGCAAATAGTAGCTGTTACTGCAATCGCAGCAGCACTTATAGCAATAATTGTTGCAGTATATGAGCACATAAAGACAAGAAAAATATTAAATAGAATAGATGCGATGATTACGAATGCGATAGATGGGAATTTTACCTATAGTACAATTGATGAAAGCCTGTTGTCTGAGATAGAGTTTAAGATGTCAAAGTATCTTGGAAATTCGGAACATGCCGCCAGTAATGTCAGGGAGGAAAAGAGAACACTGACAGAGCTTATATCGGATATTTCGCACCAGACAAAAACACCATTGGCAAATATAAAGCTTTATGCGGAAATGTTGCGGGAAAAAGATTTATCCGAAGAGGATAAGGATAACGTAGAACGATTGTACAGTCAGACGGAAAAACTGGATTTCCTGATTCGGAGTTTGGTTAAAATGTCTCGTCTTGAGACAGGAATATTAAAGCTGAACCCTACAAGACATTCTGTGGAGGGCATGCTACGTAAAATCAGGGATCAGTATATTGCAATTGCACGTGAAAAAAATCTGGAATTTAACGTAGACATCGTTGATGAATATGCAGTGTTTGATGAAAAATGGACTGTTGAGGCAGTTGGAAATATTGTGGATAATGCCATCAAGTATACGGATAACGGTACAGTTTCAGTGACAGTTGACTGCTATGAAATGTTTTTGTGCATTAAGGTTGCAGATAGTGGCAGAGGAATCAGTGAGGAGGAGCATGGAAAAGTATTTCAACGCTTTGAGCGTTCTGCCTCTCATGCCGATTCCGATGGAGTAGGAATCGGACTGTATCTGGCAAGAGAAATTTTACAGCAGGAAAACGGATATATCAAGCTGCATTCCGAGGTCGGGAAAGGCTCTGTTTTTTATGTGTATCTTCCTTTCGCCTAAATCTTTCAAAACTGACAGAATTGTTTTTTGTATGGAAAGAATTTGGAAAGAATAATTTTTTATAATTGGGTTATCGTTTTAAAATGGCTTTTATGCAAAAGAGTATAAGGCTGTCATAAAACGACAGCCCAATTTTTATGGCTGGCATCAGATAATTGCGAAACTTCTTATTTTGATAAACCAGTTGTACTATATAGACAATATCGCATGCAGGGTACTTTGGAGCCGCCGGTACTTAGCGAGGTTATTTCGAGCTTAGTACCGTTGCGAGCGACAAGTAGCGAAAGCGTGCCCTGCGGTGATTTGTCTATATTGTACAACGGATGATAATAGAAACAAAGTTTTGCAATTATATAATGGCTGACGTTCAAAACAAGGAGGAATGAAAAATGGCTGTTTTAGAGACAAATGGTTTAAAGAAGATTTACGGAAAAGGCGAAAATGAGGTACATGCATTGGCAGGAATTGATATCAGTATTAATAAGGGTGAATTTGTCACCATAGTAGGTACATCAGGAAGCGGAAAGACAACGCTTCTGCATATGCTGGGAGGTCTGGATTATCCTACAGAGGGAAAGGTTTTTGTGGATGGCAGGGATATATTTTCCTTAAAGGACGAGGAGCTTACTATTTTCAGAAGAAGAAAAATAGGATTTGTTTTTCAAAGCTTCAATCTGATTCCAAGCTTGTCGGTATACGAAAATATTGTGCTGCCTATTCATCTGGATGGCAATAAACCAGATGAGGAATACGTGAACCATGTAATTGAAATACTGAAGCTTGAGGAAAAAATAAAAAGTATGCCAAATCAACTGTCAGGGGGACAGCAGCAGCGTGTTGCAATTGCGCGTGCACTTGCAACAAAGCCGTCAATTGTTCTGGCAGATGAGCCTACGGGTAATCTGGACAGCCGGACCTCGCAGGATGTCATTGGACTGTTAAAGGTAACAAGTGAGAGATTTTCGCAGACGATTGTTATGATAACCCACAATGAAGAAATCGCACAGATAGGAAATCGGATTTTAAGAATTGAAGACGGAAAATTAGTATAGTCAGGAGGGCGAAGATATGAAGGTGGCAAATAAAAAATGTATTCGCCGACTGGCGATTGGCAATATGAAGGTTTCAAAGACAAGAAATATTATTTCTATCATAGCAATTGTATTGACAACAATTTTGTTTACATCAATATTTACCATATCCATGAGCATTATTGACGGCTTTGAGGAAGCGGGCTTCCGCCGGATAGGAACATATGCACACGGAGCATTTACAAGGCTGTATAAAAATCAATATGAGCAATTGGCAACAGATGACAGGTTTAAGGAAATAGGAACAAGAATACATGTAGGTACTGAAGCGGATGCCCCACTTAATAAATGCAATGTTGAGGTCAGCTACTGTGATGAAAATCTTGCAAAATGGATGTATATCGCACCCAAATACGGAAGCCTGCCAAAGGAGGGAACAAATGAGGCAGCAACCGATACAAGGCTGCTTCGGCTTTTAGGTGTAGAGCCTGTAATTGGAAATGAATTTACGGTTACGTATAACGTAAATAATATTCCGGTAACAAGAACCTATGTATTATCAGGATACTGGGAGAATGATCCCCTTGCTCCGGCAGAGCATATTCTGATTTCGAAAAGCGAGGCAGAACGTGTTTGCAGCATGACGGAGACAAACATATTGCAGGGAATGTCTGCCGGCTCTTATGACCTGTATTTTATGGTTGATAATTTGAAAAAAATTGATGAAATAGAGCTTGCTGTTTTGCAGGAAAACGGATACCAGAATGATACTTCAGGCAGGGAGGATTATATTCAGAGAGAGGTAAATAATGGTTATACTGTAAGGAAAACCAACGCAGCGGATGTGGAAACAATGCTTGTAATTGCAGGAATTGTTTTGCTTGTTATGATAGTTGGATATCTTGTAATTAACAATATATTTTCCATATCCATATCAAATGACATTCAAAGATATGGACTGCTCAAGACAATCGGAACAACCTCCAGACAAATCAGAAGGATTGTCCGGATTGAGTCGCTACTGCTGGCTGTGATAGGTATTCCCATTGGTCTGTTTGCAGGTTACTTTATTGGAGCACATCTTTCACCAATCGTATCAGAGCAGATGGCAGGAATAAATGTTTTGGTCTCAATCAGCCCTTGGATTTTTATTTTTTCTACGGTTTTTTCATTGATTACAGTTTTTGTTTCAAGCATGAAACCGGCAAGAATTGCAGCAAAGAGCTCTCCGGTTGCAGCGGTACGCTATACGGAGGATGGTGTGAGAAATGTAAAGCGGAATAAAATAAGAACAGTAAAGGTAGTTATATCATTGCTGCTTGCCATACTTATTTTTAACGGAGTCATCAATTTTGTAAACGGATTTAATGTAGAACGATATTTAAAAGATGTGAAGTTTGATTATATATTTGCAAATTACAAATATTTTCAGGTAAACGGACATCTGTATTCGGAAGAAAATGGTGTCACGGAGGAAAGCATAAAAAATATTGAGAATACGGGAATGGTGTCTGCTGGTGGAAGGACGTACGGAATTGGTGTAGAACAGTATATTTATGCATATATGCCAAAAAAAATATTTGAACAGGATTTTTTGGATGAGGAAAGCAAAGAATATTTTATAAACAACACAGAACAGATAAATGGCGGATATGAGGTTGACATTGATTTGTACGGTATGGATGACTATTGTATCGATAAGCTGGACTGTTTAGAGGGTGACTTGTCACTGCTGAAACAGGAGGGCAATATTGCAGTGGTTTATCATGATGTGAATGAGAGTTGGGTAAAGCCCGGTGATACAGTTACACTGCGTTACGTATATGAATATGACTACTATAACCCTAGCACAGGGGAAAACTATAAGGAGGAGGAACTGGAAAATCTGCCATATGATATACCATTATGGCGCAGGGCAGTAAAATATAAGGATGTAACGTATAATGTCTGTGCAACTGTCAGCATATCTGATGAGATGAGTTACCGGTATGTTATATGGGACCAATTTATACTTCCGTCTGAGGAGTTGCTTGAAAATTATCCGGATGCAACTGTGATGTATTATGCGTATGATGTTGATGATAATAATATATCTGATATGGAAGCCTATATTAGCGATTACACGGACAATACCGATTACGGCTATGAGAGCAAGCAGACATATATTGATGGATTGGATTCTTTCAGAAAAATGATTTTGGTGCTTGGCGGAATACTCAGTGGCATTATTGCATTGATTGGAGTGATGAATTTTATAAATATCATGATTACAAACGTGTGTGCCAGAAGAAAAGAACTTGCAATGTTGCAGGCAGTAGGAATGACGGGCAGACAGCTAAAGAAAATGCTGATTATGGAGGGAATGACATATGTTGGTGCTTCCATTATAATTGGATTAATCGTATCCATTGGTACGAATGGCATTGTAAAAAACATAGCGGAAAACATGTTTTACTTCATATCCTACAAGGGCACGCCAATCCCAATTATATGTATTATGCCGATTTTTGTAGTAATTGGTATTTTAGTACCTGTGATTGCTTATCGTCAGGTGACAAAGAAGTCAGTCGTGGAACGGCTTCGTCAGGAGTAAAACTACGCTATTAGCGGTATTTTGAAATTTTATAATGTTTCGAAAAGCTATATAATAAGCATATATATGCGGTTATATAGCTTTTTGTTTTATTTTGGAATATAAAGAAGATGGGTAATGAGGAAAATATTTAAAGGGGGATTTATAATGAAAATGAGGAAACGTATTTGTGTAATTGTAAGCATGTTGATGGTTATGGTCTTATTTGCACCGTTTACATGTGGGGACGTAAAGGCAGCCAAAGAATTCTATGATGAAAATTGGCACTATACAGAGCTTGATGATGGGACCGTGGAGATTACAGGATTTTTTGGAAGTGAAACAAAGCTTGTTGTACCGGCTGAGATTGATGGAAAACGTGTAACGAGTATAGGTGAAGGGGCATTTAATCATTACGGCGTGACGAGTATAGAAAGTATAGAACTCCCAAGCAGTGTGACAAGTATAGGGGATAGGGCATTTCGTAATTGTAAAGATTTAACAAGTATAAATATCCCAACGAGAGTAACGCATATAGGAAACCATGCATTTTCTGGTTGTAGCAGCTTGAAAAGTATAAAAATCCCGTCCGGTATGACAAGTATAGGGGATAGGGTATTTGAAGATTGCACGGGCTTGACGAGTATAGAACTCCCAAGCAGTGTGACAAGCATAGGGAATAGTGCATTTTATAATTGCACAGGCTTGACAAGTATAGAAATCCCAAACAATGTGACAAGCATAGGGAATTGTGCATTTTATAATTGTAAACATTTAACAAGCATAAATATTCCATCCAGTGTGACGAGTATAGGGTATGACACATTTGAAAGCTGTAATAGTTTAACAAGTATGAAAATCCCGACGAGTGTGACAAGTATAGGAAATGGTGCATTTTCTTGGTGTACTGGTTTGACAAGTATAGAAATTCCGGAAAGTGTGACGAGTATAGGAAATGGTGCATTTGAAGGTTGTCGTAGTTTGGAAAGTATAAAAATCCCGACGAGTGTGACAAGTATAGGGGATTATACATTTTGTTGGTGTACTAGTTTGACAAGTATAGAAATTCCGGAAGGCGTAACAGATATAGGGAAACACGCATTTTATAATTGTAACAGCCTGACAAGTATAAAAATTCCGGAAAGTGTGACAAATATTGTAGATAATGCATTTGAAGCTTGTAATGATAAACTTACGATACATTGCGAAAAAGGTTCCTATGCAGAGCAGTATGCGAAAAAGCAAGGTGTCAATATTGTTGCAACGGAAACTCCTAAGGTGGGAGAGGTATTTAAGGACACTAAATCAAAAGGGCAGTATAAGGTCACAGGTAAGCAGACAGTATCCTACATAAAGACAACGGCAACATCAGGCAAGGTAACCATACCTGCCACTGTAAAGTACAAGGGTAGAACCTTTAAAGTAACAGTAATATATAAAGGGGCATTCAAGAATAAGACGGGAATCACCGCAGTTACGTTCGGAAAATATATTACAGCCGTGGGAAGTGAAGCCTTCAGCGGATGTAAAAAGCTTAAGACGGTAACCCTTAATAAAAGCCTGACAAAGCTGGGAGACAAGGCGTTTTATAACTGCAAATCACTGACAGAAATCAAAATTGGAAGTAAGGTAAAGACAATCGGCAAGTCAGCATTTGCAGGATGCACTAAGCTTAAGAAAGTAACCCTTGGTACAGGACTTACAACAATAGGAGATGCAGCATTTAGCAAATGTACAGCTTTAACAAGCATCACAATACCAAAGAACGTAAAGAAGATAGGGAAACAGGCATTTTACGGATGTAAGAAGCTGAAGAGCATAACCATAAAAACAACAAAGCTGAAAAGCTCAAATGTCGGTTCCAATGCTTTCAAGGGAATCTATTCCGAGGCGACAATAAAGACGCTTAAGAGTAAAAAAGCGGCATATCAGAAGCTGTTAAAGAACAAGGGTGCAGGGAAGAATGTAAGGTATAAATAGGAGATTAAATAATAGGTAGGCTTTATCTTTAAATACAAAAATGAGGGAGGAATTACAATGAAAGGAAAGAAAATTATTTGTATCCTGTTAAGTATGTTGATACTGATTGTCCCTTTCGCACCTTTTATATGTGGAGATGTAAAGGCGGCTGAAGTATCTCCGCTTGAAGATTTTGAGTACTACGTGAATGATAATGGAATAGTAATTTCAGAATATGTGGGAAATGAGACAGAGGTTGTTGTACCGACTGAGATTAATGGAAAACAAGTGAGGCGTATCGGTGGATATGCATTTAGAGGCTGCACAGGCTTGACGAGTATAGAAATACCAACAAGTGTGACGTATATAGACAGTAGTGCATTTAAAGATTGCACAAGTCTGACAAGTATAGAAATACCAAAATGGGTAACGCGTATAAGTCAATATACATTTCAAGGTTGTAGTAGCTTAACAAAAATAAAAATCCCGGACGGAGTAACGAGTATAGATGAATATGCATTTGAAGGCTGCACAAGCTTGACGAGTATAGAGATTCCAACAAGTGTGACGAGTATCGACGAATATGCATTTTCAGGTTGTAGTGGTTTGACAAGTATAGAAATACCAAAAGGAGTAACATATATAAATGAATATACATTTTCTGATTGTAGCAGCTTGACAAGTATAGAAATACCAAAAGGAGTAACCCGTATCGGTGAATATGCATTTTCAGGTTGTAGTAGCTTGACAAGTATAGAAATACCGGAAGGCGTAATCCGTATAGATAAATATGCATTTTCAAGGTGTAAAAATTTGACGAATATAAAAATTCCAACAAGTGCAATATATGTTTCTGCTACCGCATTCATGGATATTGAAAATAAAACTAATTATTTTAAAGGCTGGGATTACAAAAAGCTTGGTGATGGGACAGTGATGATTTCAGAATATTGGTGGAAAAGTGATACAGAGCTTGTTATACCGGCAGAGATTGATGGGCAGCCTGTGACGGGGATATTAGAAGGTGCATTTAAAAACTGTGAAAATATAACAAGCATAAAAATTCCGACAGGCGTAAAATATATATGCGATGAGGCATTTAAGGGTTGTACCGGCTTGACAAGTATTGAAATACCAGAGGGAGTAACCAATATAGGTCCATATGCATTTGGTAACTGTACCAATTTGACAAGTATAAAAATACCATCCAGTGTGACAAATATAGGTCCATATGCATTTAGATCTTGTAGTAGCCTGACAAGTATAAAAATACCAACAGGGGTAACCAGTATATATGGAGCATTTGAAGGTTGTAAAAGCTTGACAAGTGTAGAAATACCGGAAGGAGTAACCAATATTGATTATGCATTTTATGAATGTGAAAATCTGGCAAGCATAAACATCCCAGCCAGCGTGACAAGTGTAGGGAATAGAGCATTTGATGGTTGTAGTAGCCTGACAAGTGTAAAAATCCCTCAAAGTGTAACAAATATTGCAGATAATGCATTTGATAATTGTAATAATAAGCTTACAATACATTGCGAAAAAGGTTCTTATGCAGAGCAGTATGCGAAAAAGAAAGGTGTCAATGTTGCTATAGAAACTCCTAAGGTGGGAGAGGTATTTAAGGACGCAAAATCCAAAGGACAGTATAAGGTCACAGGCAAGCAGACAGTATCCTACATAAAGACAACTGCAACATCAGGAAAGGTAACCATACCTGCCACTGTAAAGTATAAAGGTAAAACCTTTAAAGTAACAGTGATATATAAAGGTGCATTTAAGAATAAGACGGGAATCACTGCAGTTACGTTCGGAAAATATATTACATCTGTGGGAAGTGAAGCCTTCAGCGGATGTAAGAAGCTTAAGACGGTAACCCTGAATAAAAGCCTGACTAAGTTGGGAGATAAGGCATTTTATAACTGCAAGTCACTGGCGCAAATAAAAATTGGCAGTAATGTAAAAACAATCGGCAAGTCAGCATTTGCAGGATGTACCAAGCTTAAGAAGGTAACCCTTGGCACAGGGCTTACAACAATAGGAGATGCTACTTTTAGTAAGTGTACAGCCCTGACAGCGATTACGATACCAAAGAACGTGAAGAAGATAGGAAAACAGGCATTTTACGGATGTAAGAAGCTTAAGACCATAACCATAAAAACAGCAAAGCTGACCAAATCAACGGTTGGAGCCAATGCGTTTAAAGGAATCTATTCCAAGGCGACAATTAAGACGCTTAAGAGTAAAAAGGCGGCATATCAGAAGCTGTTAAAGAGCAAGGGTGCAGGGAAAAACGTGAAATATCAGTAAGGCTGTCATGACTATTTTAAATTGAAAAATATTACGAAAAGCTATATAATAAGCATATGTATGCGGTTATATAGCTTTTTAATTTATTGGAACATAAAGAAGATGGGTAAGCAGGGAAATATTTATAAGGAGGAGTCACAATGAAAATGAAGAAACGTATTTGTGTAATTGTGAGCATGTTTGTGGTTATGCTCTTATATGCATCATTTACATGTGGAGACGTAAAGGCAGCTGGAGTATTACAGTTTGAAGATTGGAAGTACACAGAGCTTAATGATGGGACAGTGGAAATTTCAGAATATGTTGGAAGTGAAACAGAGATTGTCATACCGGCGCAAATTAATGGGAAACGTGTGACGAGTATAGGTGATTCTTCATTTTATAATTGTACTAGTTTGACAAGTATAAAAATTCCGACAGGAGTAAAAAGTATAGGGGAATCCGCATTTAGAAATTGCACAAGTCTGGTCAGCATAGAACTACCAACCGGTATGCTGAGTATAGGAGAATATGCATTTTATAATTGTAAAAATGTGGCGAGTATAAAACTCCCGACCAGTGTGACGAGTATAGGACAATATGCATTTTATGATTGTAAAGGCTTGACAAGTATAGAAATTCCAACAAGTGTAACATATATAAATGCTCATGCATTTTCTTATTGTTCTAACTTGACAAGTGTAGGAATCCCAGAAGGTGTGAGGAGTATAGGGGAATATGCATTTTATAATTGTAAAAATGTGGCGAGTATAAAACTCCCAACCAGTGTGAGGAGTATAGGAGAATATGCATTTTATGATTGTGTAAGACTGACAAACATAGAAATTCCAAAAGGAGTAAAGAGTATAAAGGAATCTACATTTTATAATTGTGATAGTTTGAAAAGTATAAAAATTCCGATAGGAGTAAAAAGTATAGGCGCTCAAGCATTTTCTTCTTGTAATAACTTGGTGAGTGTAGAACTCCCAACCAGTGTGACGAGTATAGGTAATGGAGCATTTAATGGTTGTAAAAGCCTGACAAGCATAGAAATTCCGGAAGGAGTAACGAGCATAGGTGAAACTGCATTTATGGATTGTGAAAAGCTGACAAGTGTAAAAATTTCGAAAGGAGTAACAAACATAGGTGCGCGTGCATTTTGTAATTGTGAAAATTTGACAAGTTTAGAAATTTCAAAAGGAGTAACAAGCATAGGCGAATGTGCATTTCAGTCTTGTTTTAGATTGACAAGTATAAAGATTCCAACCAGTGTTAAGAGTATTGAGTGGGGAGCATTTAGATTTTGTTCTGGCTTGACAAGTATAGAAATTCCGGAAGGAGTAACAAGAATATATGATGCTACATTTAGAAGTTGTTCTGGCTTGACAAGTGTCAAAATCCCAAAAAGTGTAACAAATATTACTTACAATGCATTTGAATATTGTAGTTCTGACCTTACAATACATTGCGAAAAAGGTTCTTATGCAGAGCAGTATGCGAAAAATAAGGGAATCAAGGTTGTTGCAACGGAGATTCCTAAAGTGGGTGAGGTATTTAAGGACGCAAACTCCAAGGGGCAGTATAAGATTACAGGGACACAGACAGTATCCTACATAAAGACAACGGCAACATCAGGAACCGTTACCATACCTGCCACTGTAAAATACAAGGGAAAAACATTCAAAGTAACAGTAGTATATAAAGGGGCATTTAAGAATAAGACGGGAATTACTGCAATTACTTTCGGAAAATATATTACATCTGTGGGGAGTGAAGCCTTCAGCGGATGTAAAAAGCTGAAGACAGTAACCCTTAATAAAAACCTGACAAAGCTGGGAGACAAGGTATTTTATAACTGCAAGTCACTTGTGCAAATAAAAATTGGCAGTAATGTAAAAACAATCGGCAAGTCAGCATTTGCAGGATGTACCAGGCTTAAGAAGGTAACCCTTGGTACAGGGCTCACAACGATAGGAAATGGTGCATTTAGCAAATGTACAGCTCTAACAAGCATCACAATACCAAAGAATGTAAAGAAGATAGGAAAGCAGGCATTTTATGGATGTAAGAAGCTGAAGAGCATAACCATAAAAACAACAAAGCTGACTAAATCAACGGTTGGGTCCAATGCGTTTAAAGGAATTTATTCCAAAGCAACAATAAAGGTGCCGAGGAGTAAAAAAGCAGCATACAAGAAGTTGATAAGCGGCAAGGGCGCAGGTAAGAATGTAAAGTATAAGTAAAGGATTCGTGTGTAGCAATTCGTGTGAACTGTAATAGGAAGGAGGAATAACAATGAAAATAAAGAAACGTATTTGTTTGATTGCCATTATCTTAATGATGACTGCACTTTTGATACCTGCTGTATGTAAAAATGAAATCGTAAAGGCGGCGGAACAGACTGGAGATTGGAGGTGCACAGAGCTTGACGATGGAACAGTACGGATTTACAATTATGTCGGAAGTGAAACGGAGGTTATTATACCGGCAGAGATTAATGGAAAACGCGTAACCGTCATAGGTTATGGTGTGTTTGCTGATCGTACGAATTTGACAAGTATAGAAATCCCAGAAGGTGTAACGAGTATAGAAGCACGTGCATTTTCAGGTTGCACAGGTTTGACAAGTATAAAAATCCCAACCACCGTAATGAGTATAGGGGAATGGGCATTTGCAGATTGTAGTGGCTTGACAAGTATAAAAATTCCATCAGGGTTAACAATAATAAATGATTATACATTCAATTATTGTGCTGGACTGATAAGTATAGAAATTCCGACAGGGGTAACGAGTATAGGCAAAGCTGCATTTACAGGTTGTACAAGTTTGACAAGTGTAAAAATTCCGGCGAGTGTGACGAAGATAGGCGCCTATGCATTTCGGAGTTGTAGCAGCTTGACAAATGTAAAAATCCCGACGAGTGTAACAAATATAGGGGAAGAGGCATTTTCTGATTGTTCTAGCTTGACAAGTATAAAAATTCCGACGAGTGTGACGAAGATAGGTGCCGGTGCATTTTCAATGTGTAGAGGCTTGACAAGTATAGAAATCCCGACGAGTGTAACAAGTATAGGGGATTCTGCATTTTCTTGGTGTACGAGTTTAACAAGTATAGAAATCCCAACGAGTGTAACAAGTATAGGGGATTCTGCATTTTATAGGTGTACTAGTTTGACAA
>CAMWGV010000001.1 GCA_947173945.1 uncultured Lachnospiraceae bacterium | reverse complement strand
GTCGGGATACAAACAGACAGGAATATATTGTTTCTCTCCTCACCTACTTCATTAATTCTTTCATTATGTATTTCTTCAAATAAAGCATTATAATATTGTTCATTATCAGTGCACATTTTGTGTGGAAGATAATTTTCACTATTTTTAAAATATGACTTTAATTCTTTCTCCGATTTGAAAAATACGGCATCCTTTAAATACCGTGTGAAAAAAAGTGGCAGCTTACAAAAGGAAAGAAGCTCTGACTCCTGTCCCTGAAGCAATATATATACATTACTCCAGTTTTTCTGCGTTAACAAATCCAGCATATCTTCAATATTGCATCGATCAGTTATAAATAAGCTTTGAAAGCTTTTACTTACAGGCTTTTTCATATCCGAGACATCAAGCAGCCCTATAAATTTTTCCTGTTTTCTATGCCAGATATAAAATGTATATTCTGCAACCGGAATAAAATCAATAACGGTGTCCTCACATATAATACCATATCGTTCAACACCGGTCACATTATAATTATCCTGAAATTCCTGAATATTAGGAATGACAAAACAATTATAAATGTTCTGAAGTATTTCAGCCTGCATATAGTCACTCTCATATGCACAAATAAAACATGCAACTGCCTCCTCATAGCGTCCTTCCTCAAAAAGAGCGATTCCCTGTTCATATTTTAAAGCTGCACCATTATCCATAAAGCACTCCTATATTCATTATTTCTTGTCATACAAGATGTATAAAATACATATCTTTTTATATATTTTCCGTATATGCGCTTATCATCTTTTGAATCCCAGCCGAAAAAGAAACCTCCGGTACAAAACCTGTATCCCTTTTCAATTTATCAATATTTGCCTGAATCCCCACATCCTTTTTTTCTCCTTGCTTAGCAAATATTAATCTATCAACAGCCCCCAGCTGTCTTCCCAATTCCAAAATATATTCCTTTAAAGGCCTGCTTTTGCCAAAGGCAATACAGTATGTTCCTTTTGCATTCTCACTCTTGCCTAACAAATACAAAGCTCTTCCCGCATCACACTCATTGAGATAATCCCACGGCTGGCTTGCTGTGGAAAATTCAGCCGTTTCCCCTGATAGTAATTTTTTTATTGCGTACACAAGCATTGTTCCCTCATTATCATAGCGTCCATAAACAGAGAATATCCTTCCCCAAATATGTTTTATCCCATATATATCACACAGTCTTGAACTAAGCATACGGGAAGCTTCCTTCGCCATTCCATATGCTATAACAGGATTTGTCTTTGTATCCGGAAAAATCACCCCATCCACCGGTCCATATTCTGCCTGCGAACCAGCTCCGATAAACGTAGTACAGCCCAACTTTTCTGCAAGATTTACAGCATCTAATGTATACTTTATATTTTTTTCCTGCAAATTCGGATTATCTCTTGTATCTTTTCCAGTGTCACTCCATGCAAGGTGATAAAACACGTCCCATGAACCGGATTGTATATCAACCTTTGACAATTCACATAGTTCCGACTCATATATTGTTATTAAATTTGTTTTAGGTAATCTACTGATACGTTTTGTATGTGGACGTATAATGGCAGCTACAGGAATATTATTTTTTACACATTCTTCAATGAGTGCAATCCCTATCATACTGGTTGCACCCGTCACCACCACTCCTGTATTCTTATTTCCCATTCTCAGCCACCATCTGAGCTTTCAGTTCCTCCGGATCAAGGTAAGGGAACATATCCTCATAATCTCTGGAACGAAGTGTTCCATCCGGAAGCTTATCTGAGGCAATTCTTGGAATCAATAATTGCCATTCCGGAGTCATAACCTCACATACCACAGGTCCGCTATACTCTAATACTTCCTTTATTTTTTGATCTATTTCATCAACAGATTCTATACGAACTGCCTTAATTCCGTATGCTTCAGCAATCCTTAACGTATCTGGACACCAAACGCCTGAAGCAGGACTCTCACCAACAAATCGATCCTCCATAAAATTACGTTGGGTATGACGTATTAGCAGATACCCATTGTTATTAAGTACAAATGTCTTAATTGGCAAATTATTATGTTTGATAACTGCAAATTCCTGCAGATTCATCTGAAGGCTTCCATCACCTGTAATTACGATTGTTTCCTTCCTATCATTTGCCATACATGCCCCAATTCCTGCACACCAATAACCCATAGAGGAAAGCCCGCCTGTAGTCAGATATTTTTGGCCCTTTTTTATTTTCCATGTTTGACATGCTACATGGAAACAGGAACCGGTATCTACCATAATCGCAGCATCATTCTTTGCAAACTGTGATAATTTGTCAATAAAATAATATGAATTTACGGGTTTCTGATTCTTATATTCAGGGTCACATACAGGATAATTCTTCTTCCATTTTTGAGTCACTTGAATCCACTCTTCATATGATGGCAGAAGATGTTCTTCCAGTTTACTACTCATCCCTTCAAAGAAAGCCTTACAATCAAGTTTAACCTTATAGTCAATTTTCACACCTGGTTTATCCAATTCCTTCTGATCAATGTCAACCACATAAATATATGCATGTTTACCAAATTCTTTCGGAGCATGACCTACCAAGGATGATGCCAGACGACAGCCTACGGAAATTATAACATCTGCGTTTTGAATAGCTAAGTTAGCTGCTCGCTCTCCATAGTTGCCAGGTCTGCCAACATATAAATCATTATCTGATTCAATAAGATCAATACCTAACCTGGCCGTAATTACCGGTATTCTAACCTTGTTAACATATTCATAAAATAATTCTCTGGCACCTGCAAGGCTAACTCCCTGACCAACCAGAAAAACCGGTCTTTTTGCTGCCTCTAAAAGTTTATATGCTTGCTTTACCGCCTGCAATAAACCAATTCTGCCTTCAGACTCTTCTTCAGAATCATATTTTTCCATGTATTTCAAGTCAACCTGTGTATTCTGAATATCCAACGGAACATCTACCCATACCGGTCCCGGACGTCCGGATGTGGCTTCCTGATATGCCTTTTCCAAATAATATTCGGTTTTTTGTGCGTCATCTATTGTTATAAAATATTTTACAACATTCTCTACTAACGGTTTGATATTGATTCCCTGTACTCCATGCTGACGTATTTTAGTTTCCTCCTGATATTGGACAAATGAAAGTGCAGCCTGTCCGGAAATAATTATCATTGGTGATGAATCTGTATATCCGCCTACTACTCCATTCATTGCATTCACACTACCCGGACCAGCCGTCACAAGTGCCAATGCAGGTTTATTTTTAATTCTTCCATAAGCATCTGCTGACATAGTTGCACTCTGCTCGTGATGTGTACAAATAATATTATACTTTCCACTTTTTCCGATAGCATCGTTCAGCCACATTGCTTGCCCACCCGTTACCATAAATGCAGTGTCAATTCCTTTTTGGGAAAAAAAATCAAAAATAAATTCCGAAACATTCATTGATATAACCTCCTATTTATCTATAATAACGATTCCAACTGATAATTTACATTACTATTTCTTGAACCCATTGGAGAAGAGAGTTTTTCTGCCACCTCCACAATCATATCTTCCTGTCCCCCAACAGCTTTTCTTTTTCCAAGTTCTTTAAATATATCTCTTGGGTCTACTCCAAATTCCCTTGCCGCATTCAACACATGGAGCTTAAATGCTGAAAATACACCGGCCTGCCCACTGACAATGCTAATGGGATCCTGCCCAAATTCCTTTCCCATGATATCAGGCATTACCTGATCGCTGGCATCTAACATTTTGTACAAGTCAATGCCCGTCCGCTTCCCCGTTTTCTCAAGTACCGCAACAATATCTTCAAGTTGACAATTTCCTGCCCCTGCACCAAATCCACGCAAAGTTCCATCAATAATTGTGGCACCTTCACAAACTGCTGTATATGCATTACCAACGGCCAATCCCATATTATTATGTGGATGGAACCCAACCTGAACGTGTAAATTATCTACCAGCAAAGCAATAACACGCTGAACCATCTCTGGTGTCGAGGCACCTGCTGAGTCCATCAAAATTACACCCTTTGCTCCGTATGACTGCATCTTTTGTGCTTCTTCAAGAATCTTTTCCGGAGATGCCATATGATACATCATCAAAACCCCATATGTTTCAAGACCACGATTACACAAATACTCTATATGCTCTCTCGTTGTATCTGCCTCCGTACAGTGGCATCCTATCTCAAACAGTTCCACACCATCTTGTATAGCTGGCTCAAGATTATCTTTAATAGTTCCAAAACCAGGAATCATATATATTCCCAGCTTTGTCCTTTCAAGATTTTTTTTTGCTGTCTGCAGCATTGTACGTTCATCTAAAAGTGCCAGTCCTACCTGCAAAGAAGAAGCACCTAAGCCATTTCCATGTCCTACCATAATTGTATAAACACCACTTCCATCCATTGCAAGACAATAGTCTTCAATATTATCTTTCGTCAATTGATGCTTCAAGGCATGATTTCCGTCCCGCAGTGTACAATCAAATATTTTGATTTTACTCATTCTATCATCCCCTCTTTAATAGCTTTTCCCGTGCATAATACTCCGCAATCTCAATGGCAGCACAAGTAATAATATCCAAATTGCCTGAGTATTTCGGCAAATAATCTCCCAATCCGACAACCTGAAGCGTCGTTGTGACACGCCCATTTTCATAGCTTGGTTCTAACAAAATAGAATATCCAGGCACATACTTCTTAATTTTTGCTTCCATCTCACGTACACGGCGTCTGATTTCATCCATATTCGGGTTGTCAATCAATGCATATACCGTATTATGCATCGTAATAGGAGGCTCTGCCGGATTCAACACAATAATAGCCTTCGTATGTTCAATCCCTGTAAACTCTGATAAGGCATCTCTTGTTACTTGTGTAAATTCATCAATATTATTTCTCGTTCCCGGACCTGCTGACTTAGATGCAATGGTTGCAACAATTTCAATATATTTTGTTTCCGGATGCACATCACTAATAACCTTTGCAATAGGGATTGTTGCCTGCCCACCACAGGTAATCAGATTTACATTATCTAACAAAAGACAATCTTCCAAATTCAATACAGGAACACACATTTTCCCCACATGTGCCGGTGTCAAATCAATTGCGAACTTTTTCAGTCTTCTCAGAATGGGTGCATTTTGCTTGTGTACTGTTACTGAAGTTGCGTCAAATACTATTTCACAACAATCTGGATTTTCCTCAATTGCCCGAATTGATTCTGTCGATGTTGGCACACCCATCTTCTTTGCAAGCTGAATTCCCTTTGAATCAGGGTTACGACCGGCAAAAATTCCACATTCCAATATACTTGATCTTTTTAATTTCATTAAAATATCTGTCCCGATATTTCCTGTCCCTATGATTCCAACTTTTATCTTATTCATATTTATTTCCTGATTTTCTTCTCATAGTCTAACATATATTCGGATGTTATTCCATTATAGCTTCTTTAATAATTTCTGCCATGTAATCTATCATCTGATCCGTCATTCCCGGATATACCCCTATCCAAAAAGAATCTCTCATAATACGTTCTGTGTTTGTCAACTCACCTACTGTGCGATACCCGGTTCCTGATTTTCTCATCTGGTCAAAGCAAGGATGCTTAATCAGATTGCCTGCGAATAACATACGTGTCTGTATTCCCCGTTCTTCAAGACAAGGGACAAGTACATTACGGTCAACACCCTCCTTACAGGTAATCAAAAATCCAAACCAGCTCGGGTCAGAGTTTTCACAAGCCTCAGGTAATATCAGCTTATCCTCACAGCCCTTTAATCCATCTCTCAACCGTGCAAAATTCTTTTTTCTACATTCAACGAAGGAAGGAAACTTTTTAAGCTGTGCACATCCGACTGCTGCCTGCATATCAGTTGCTTTCAGGTTATAACCAAAATGTGAATAAACATACTTATGGTCATAGCCCTCCGGAAGCTCTCCGTACTTTCCATTAAACCTGTTCCCACACATATTATCCTGTCCCGGATTACATACACAATCCCTGCCCCAATCTCTGAAAGAACGGATACATTTATTGAGCAGTGGATTATTTGTGTAGACAGCACCACCTTCACCCATTGTCATATGATGTGGTGGATAAAAGGATGATGTTCCGATATCTCCGATTGTTCCTGTATAACGAACTTCTCCGTCTATCTTATATGTAGTTCCCAACGCATCACAATTGTCCTCAATCAGCCAGAGCCCATGCTTATCACAAAATTGCCTGACCGTTTTCAGGTCAAACGGATTTCCCAATGTATGTGCCGCCATCACAAGCTTTGTCTTATCCGACAATGCATCCTCAAGCATACTCACATCCATATTATATTGAGGGATTGTAACATCAATAAACACAGGCACTACACCATATTGTATAGCAGGGGTAACCGTGGTTGGAAATCCTGCCGCTACCGTAATCATTTCATCACCCGGACGTATTTGTCTCTCTCCCAAAAGCGGTGATGTCAGTGCCATAAACGCAAGTAAATTTGCGGAAGAACCGGAGTTTACAAGCGAACAATATTTCACACCCAGATATTCACAAAGCCGTTTTTCAAATTCCGCTGTGTATCTTCCTGCAGTAAGCCAGAATTCCAAAGCAGAATCAACCAAATTACACATTTCATCCGAATCATACACCCTTGACGCATATGCAATTCTGTCTCCCGGCTCAAACGGCTTCCTTTTATTGTGAAACGTATCACAATACTCTTTTACCAAGCTTAATATTTCATCCTTTGCCTGCTGCTCTGTCTTGTCCTGAAACATACTTTAATCCTCCCAATTCTTCCATGGTGCCTGATTATTCTCCCATAGTCGTTCTAATATATCCATTTCACGTTTTGTATCCATACACTGCCAATATCCCGTATGTAAATATGACATTAATTCTCCCTGTTCTGCCAGCTTTCTTAAAGGTTCCTGCTCAAAGACAGTATTGTCACCCTCAATATAATCAAAAATTTTCGGATTTAAAACCATATACCCTGCATTGATAGGTGCTCCGTCAGTCATGCTTTTCTCCCTGAATGAACGAACAGCATTATCTCCACCGATGTCAAGCACCCCTTTTTCCTGATTCATCATAACCGAGGTAAGCGTTGCAATTTTTCCGTGGCTGTTATGAAATTCGACCAGCTTAGAAATATCAACATCACACACACCATCTCCATATGTCATAAGAAATGTCTCATTCTCCACATAAGGTCTGATTCGTTTTATACGTCCTCCTGTCATGGTGTGCAGTCCTGTATTTACAACTGTTACCTTCCACGGCTCAGATTTTTGATTGTGGATAGTCATTTTATTTCCCTGCGTGAAATCAAAGGTCATATCTGATGTATAAAGAAAGTAATCTGCAAACCATTTTTTAATCATATGCTGCTTATACCCTGCACATATTATAAATTCATGAAAGCCATATGCAGAATACTCTTTCATAATGTGCCACAAAATGGGCATTCCGCCTATCTCAATCATAGGCTTTGGCTTATATTCTGACTCCTCAGATATTCGTGTTCCAAAACCGCCCGCTAAAATTACGACCTTCATATCGTCCAGCCCTCCTTGGTTTAAAATCCACATCCTTTTTAAGGACTGTAGTTTCCTCTTACTCTACTGTTTTCAAATATTCCATAAAGCTTCTTTTGTTTTCCGCTGCCGTTGTTGTCGGTCTTCCCAAGTCTTTTCTTGAAGCCAGATTACACTTTACCTCTATAAGAGCAAGCACATTGGCTTCCTTCGCTAACTTAAGCTCCTTATCAAGCGTCTCATAAGTATCTACTGAGCACACATAAGGGTATCCACATGCCTTCGCAACACCAGGTATATCAATAGCTTCTGCTACCGTCGGCATACCACCAACTGTTTCATGAGCACCGTTATTTATAACAACATGGATAAGGTTGTTTGGCTTATTGCTTCCAATTACAGCCATGGCACCCATGTGCATAAGAGCAGCCCCATCACCATCAATGCACCAGACTCTGGTATTTGGTTTATTTGCTGCTACACCCAATGCTATGGTGGAAGCATGTCCCATAGAACCTACGGTTAAAAAATCATACTGATGTCCCTGCCCTTTTGACTCACGTATCTCAAACAGCTCCCTGCTTGCCTTTCCCGTAGTGGAAACAATTACATCCTCTCCACACACATCGACAATATGCTCTATAACATTTTCACGTATAAGCACATTATTATTTTCATACTTAACGTTACCTTCATAGGAAAGTCCATTCTTTTTTACAACGAATGCTACCTGCTTGTCAGTTGAAAGTAGCTTCCGAAATCCATCCATTACATTAGAAATATCTTCTTCTGTTGTTGTTTCATCTATAACATATGCTGCTATATCCATATCCTCAAGCAGCTTCAGGGTAATCTCTCCCTGAAATATATGCTGTGGCTCATCATGTACACCAGGTTCACCACGCCAGCCTATTATAAATATACATGGCACACCATACACCTTATCATTCATAAGTGATGCCACTGGATTGACAATGTTGCCCTCTCCACTGTTTTGCATATATACAACAGGGGTTTTACCCGTTGCAAAATGGTATCCTGCAGCAAGGGCAGCAGCATTTCCCTCATTAGCCGTAATCACATGATGCTTTGCATCAATGCCATATCTGTCCATAAGGTAATTACAAAGTGCCTTAAGCTGTGAATCGGGAACACCTACATAAAAATCTCCGCTGATTAAATTTAATAATTTTTCTACCGTCATCACTTGACTCCTTCACTCATAATCTGTTTATATAATGCTTTTATACTTTTATCATCCAGCTTCACGGGATGATTTCTTAATCTTTCAATATTCACCGATGCAACCAATTCCTCAAGCTGTTGCTCTGAATATTTTACTGGTGTATTAAGACCAAGTCTGACTAAAAGCTCGTGAAATATTGCGGGAACATCTTCTATATATTCCCCACCCATGGCATGTGCCAGAAAAAGCATTGTGTCCTTTAAATGCTTCGTTCCTCTTTTATCAAGACACATATTGTCTTTATCAATATTTTCAACCATATATGGTAAAAGCCTGTCAATACATAAAGCCACCGCATGTCCATGTGCAAAATCATATAATCCCGTAAGCTTATATGCCATAGCATGTCCGGCAGTGGTCTGAGTTATATTAATTGCATGTCCTGCAACATATGCTGCTTCCATCATTATGTCATTTTTACTTTTATCCCCTGAAACATATTCGTCAATACCCTTAAAAATCAACTCTATTCCACGTGAAGCATACGTTTTGCTTTCATCTGTTGAATTTACTGACCACATAGACTCTATGCAATGACAGAGTGCATCCAAAACTGTGGATTTTTTCTGATAGTCAGAAAGCTTATCCAAGGTATCGCTGCTCCATATTACACAAGACGGAATCGCACTCTCATTCGATATGGACATCTTGACTCCATCCTTATAGATAACCGCAAACCGTGTTGCCTCACTTCCACTTCCTGCAGTGGTAGGAACTGCTATAAACGGTATATTGTTAGGCTCACATTTTTGTTCAAGAAAATCCGTTTTAGTATTTAACCGGGCATAAAGCTTAATGCATTTTGCAACATCCATTGCACTTCCACCGCCGATTGCCATCACACCATCACAGCCATTTTCACAAAATGCACTGACACCACTCACAACAGAAGCATATTCAGGGTTAGGCTTAAAGCCTGAAAAACGAAATACTTCCGTACCTGCCTCCTCCAATATATTACATAACCGTCTATATACCTCAAGCTTTGATACGGAATTTCCACACACTAAAAACAGCTTTTTTATTCCCATATTCTTAAAATATGGAACAATCTGACTATTTGCATCTCTCAAATTTATTAGCTTCTGTTCCAAATTTCTCGTACTTCCTTTCTATTCCTCCTCAGGAATCAAGGTTATAATATCCTTTATTGACATACACATGTCATCACATTCCTTTGCCCTGTGATTTTCAAGTATGGTATTTGCCGCTTTCTGCATAGCCGGAAATCCGGTTCTTGTAAGCTGATTGGCATAAATAACAACATTTACTCCTCTTGCCTTAAACTCATCCTCCGTAACAGAATTAAACGACGTAGGAACAACAACAATAGGCGTAGCCTGATTTTTCTCCCTGAATTTGTCAACGAACTCAAATATTTCATCCGGCTCCTTTTTTCTGCTGTGTATCATAATTGCATCCGCCCCTGCATCCACATACGCAAATGCTCTTGTCAATGCATCCTCCATTCCCATCTCTAAAATAAGGCTTTCAATTCTTGCACATATCATAAAGTCCTCTGTTTTCTGAGCACGTTTTCCTGCATTTATCTTTGCACTAAAATTTTCTATGGTATCCTGTGTCTGCTCTACTTCCGTTCCAAACAACGAATTCTTCTTAAGCCCGGTTTTATCCTCTATAATAATCATCGATACACCCATTCGTTCCAATGTTCTTACGGTGTACACAAAATGCTCCAAAAGTCCGCCTGTATCCCCATCAAATATAATCGGCTTTGTTGTAACCTCCATAATATCATCAATGGTTCTGAATCTTGAACTCATGTCAACCAGCTCTATATCAGGCTTTCCTTTCGCAGTTGAATCACAAAGGGAGCTAATCCACATTGCATCAAACTGATACGCCTTACCCTCCTGAAATACAACAGATTTTTCCGCAATCAGCCCTGTTATTCCGCTATGTGCCTCAAGAGCAGTTACCAATCCCTTCATGGCAATCATACGCCTCAGTCTTCCGATTCTGTTACCCGGCAGCGAAAGCTCCGACCTTACGCTTTTCTCCATCTCCTGATATTTTCTGTCAACTGCATATGGGAACTCAACCAGCCGTCCGCCATACTTGGCCAGACATGACACAACCTCGTCCCTCACAGGCTTTTGAAAGCCTGTTGCCCAATCGTCACCATGTACGACAATGGACGGATGCAGCATCTCTATGTTATCCTTATAGCTCAAGTTTTTCTGTTCCACCACGGAATGCACACCCACTATATTTTCAAACATGGATTTTCTCTCGGAAAATGGCAGCAACGGATACCTTTTATAGCTGGCAACAGCCTCATCAGAAAGAACACCTATGACAAGCCTTCCAAAACGTTTTGCCTTTTTTATAATATTGATATGTCCACTGTGAAGTATATCTGTTGAAAAACACATATAAACCACTCTGTTTTCCAAGTCCTTAACCTGCTTGGACATCACTGCCAAATCATCCGCATTATCAATTTCCCCACATAACATATCCTTTACATCAAGTGGATAAATATGACATTTGTCTGATATATCATTAAATGCATTTTCAGCATAGCAGCCCGTATTGTTATCTTCTACATATTTTTCTATTTGGGAAAGCCAAAGAGAAAAATCCTCTTTTTTAAGCATATAAAGCGGCTGGGCACAAACCGCATTGTTAAAGTATTCGATTCCGATTTTATCAATACGCCCATCCTTTACAACTGCCTTAAAATCCTTCTCAGGAAGACTTACTGCCCCACTTACGGTCATGCAGCTTTTTTCAGAGGATACGACCATGTCGAGAACCTCATTTTCAAACACCATATCACCATGCATTAAGATAATATCATCGTCAAGATATTCTCTTGCACAGAATATGGAATATATATAATTTGTTTTATCATATACGGGATTTTTTACATAGGTAATATTAAGTGACAAATCAAGACTATTGCAATAATTAATAAGCACAGTATCAAATAATCCTGTGGTTATAATAATATCCTTTATTCCCACATCTGCCAGCTGTCTCAATTGACGGCTAAGAATTGTTTCTGTATTGTATATTTCAGTCATACATTTTGGATGCTCTGATGTGAGAACACCCATCCTGCTTCCCATACCGGAATTTAAAATTAACGCTTTCACTTTAACCCCTCCGCTTGTCGAATGTAATCATAATTAACCTTTTTAATATTAACATATATGTAAATTGTTAGCCATTGCTTCTTTATCCCGATTTATTTTTCCTACTGTATTTCACGTAACAATATTGGGTCTGTCCTGATCTGCATCTGCCTTAAAAATCACAACCGGCTTCCCCCCATTGAAAGCATAATGTATATCTATATTTTGCCTTGCAAAGGGCTCAAAATAATTTGGAATAATGGTTTCTCCGTCAACCATATGAAAACCCGCTACTAAAAATTTTTCTTTTTCAATTCCATAATTATAACAGTCAATATATTCTGCGTTACATTCCTTCAAAAACTGCTGAACATTACCGCATATCCGTTCCATACCATCCATGCTTCCCATCATATCAACTAATCGGAAACAATTACTTCCTTGCACTGTTATTTTACGGACAACCCATATGCACCTTAGCGTTGTTCCAACAAACACTCCCAACAGTTCATATTTATATATAGGATGATTAATATATCGATTGCGTATATATTCACTATTCTTGTTAGGAAAAAATGTATTTTTTATTTCTGGAATTTCATTTAACCTTTCCAGAACAACATCTTCCCTGAGCATCATATTTGGTTCTGAAATTGGATTTGCTGCAATTACATAATCTTTTATACTGGGATTGGCAATATAATAGTGATTCATCACCCCAAAACCAAAATGTAATGCATTATATATATGTTGGCTGTCTTGGCTTAGACCCAAGGTAATATAGGCAGAATGAGGGTACATTTTTATCAAGTAATAAAGTACTCCCAGTCCTAGTTTCCCGATTTCCTTATTTTTAACATCGTCCCTAACTTTCCAGAGTGCTCCATAAATTGCCTGAGGGTCGCCATGGCTCTTATCATATAATGAAGATGTGATATAACCCAGTACAGCATGTATCTCACTGCTTTCCTTATGGACGGCAATTACAAAATCATAATTCCCCTGTTCTGCCTGCCCATGCTGAAATTCAAATATTTCCCGGTGCTTACAGAAAATATGTTTTTCACTCCAGTGACAACGAATAAAGTCCACCATTTTGTCATATTCTTCTCTTTTTAGTAATCTGATTTCATAAAGATTCAGTTTCATTTTTTTCTCTCTCTAATAATTCAATCAAACAGTTATCTGCATGGAACAAAAATATAACGTCTCTGCCATCTATCACAGACTTTGTTTTTCTTCCAGTGGGAAAATAGCCCTTTACCCTTAATTCCTGTACGGACGTATCAATATCTTCCACCTCATAACATAGATGATATACGCAAGTACCATTTCTTTCTATAATCTTATCCACAGGAGAATTATCCTTTCCTCGCATGATTAACTCAATACAAGGCGCATTGGGCTGTTCCATAAATTTCACATACACATTTTGTTCTTTATCAAACTCTGTGGCATGAGCAATATAACCGAAATCGCAAAGCAACATTGCCGTTTTTTCAATATCCTTGGTTGCAATTCCAATATGATGCAATTTCACTTTTATCCTATCCTCCTACACAATAGTGTCAAATGTTACACAAGCGGTCCGCCAAGGGTAACCCAGCGTACCATGCGGTCCATTAAATACATTCCATCCCAGGGAGAGTCAAACTTGAGCATCCTGCCACACACAGGGAACCTCATAGCCCCCTGCTCCGATGCCATTATTGCAAAATCCTCCGCTCTTTTTCCCTCAGCCGCCAAACCAATTGTTTGAATATCTTCAGTGACAAAAGGCAGCACATCTTCCATGTTTTCCACTGGATGAACAAAAACCACTCTGGAATATACAGGTGGACTCAGTTCAAGATCTTCGCTATACAAAACAGTCCAAATAGAATTGTCATCTCCAAATACTTTTCCTTTGAAATCATATACACCACGAGCAGAGTGAATAGCTGATATCTGTTCCGGTGAAACGTCTCCCTTAGGAATCTGGACTGCAGTTTTTGCCATGCCATCTGCCAAATATTGTGCAAATTCTTTCGGAGAAATATTTCCGCCTCTTTCAACAAAAACATTATGGGCAGATGCACAACCGGTCTGGTCAAACACACTCGCATCAACCGCAACACGTCTTGCCAGTTTCTTCACCTTTCGTTCTTCTTCCAAGGCCTCTTTGCTTATGACAGAGAAAGATAGCTTGGGTCCCATAATTAAATCCTCGCAATCAAATTTAGCCGGAAATTGCGATACTGTTTCCACTGCTTCTTTCCCTCCCCATGCAACCCGTACATCGGCCATGGCAGACATTTTTTCTCCAATGGACTTCTCTGAATGTCCATAATACACCAATGAAATCGTTTTTAAAAGGTCGTCACCCAAAATCGTATGTCCGCCTACTGTGGTAAATGATTCACCATCAAACGCTTCCAACATCGCCCGAAAAACCCCTTCATCTCTAGAGGAAACCTTAAGTAAATTTACATTCTTCGTTAAAATGCTTTCAATTAGCACAAACATCCCCAGCACCTGAACATTCCCCGCAAGCCAATGACAGATAAGTCCCCTTGATACGGCTTTTTGAGATTGCGCAACAGAATCTGATATGGATACAAATCCATCCACATGTTGTCTATTTCCCCGCAGACCTTCTGCCATCACTGCAATCAAATGTTCCGGCGTACACCAAGCGGAAAGAAATCCCAATCCGTTATTCTGCAATCCTTTTAAACTTGGATTGGAATCTGCGTTCGTCTCCCACTTTTTAGCTACTTTTGAAATCAATCCAATCAATGCATCTACGGGCTGTCTGCGAATCCAAGGGAGCCAATCTCGCAGACTTTTCTCGATTTGCTCTATACTCTGCTCTGCGGGAAGTCCTTTACCACGATAAAATTCCACCCGAAATGTGTTCTCCTGAGGTTTGACTTTTTCTGAAGAACTATCCGAAAACTTAAGCTTACTTGAGAGAATATCGCCACATCCCCTTATCTCAGCTTTTTTCAATCGCCCTGTCACGCAAAACTTCGTACCGGCTCTACCACATGGATATTGTTCCTCTACAATATATCCGATATCATCTGTAAGTACTACATTTCCCGGATAGGAATGAGGCACAATGGACACAAATTCCAATAGTCCTTCTTTTCCAGACGATAAAACTTTCTTCGTAACAACATCACGTACAATCACTTCTGAATACAGTGATGCATGTTTATACCCACATTTGCAATCCGGGTAGTTCAACCCCATCTGCTCAGTAAAGCCATAAATATCAATAACATCTTCTGTATGGACGCCAAAAATCCGAGCTGTAAGCTGATTAAAATCCTCTTTTTTTATTTTTTGTGCTTCTAGTTTTTTCCAACCGCCAATGTGTATGACTTTAGACCCCTCCGGTAAGGAAAAAAATTGCCCTTCACTCTCTAAAGGCTTTAAAATCTCCGAGAAAAGAATATAAGTAAATCCAAACAAAACAGCTGGAACTTTCGGATCCAAATTTTTGATAAAATCTTTCATCCCATCTATGTCAAAATAATATCTATAATTTTTATCTACTTTTAAAAAATATCCGACTTCCGATGCAAATTTAAGATAGCCACTCACCGCTGCATATCTAGCACCTAAAAGCTCACTGAATCCTTCTCTTGGATTTACATCCATAACTAAAAAAGGCTGTCTGGTATTTCCAATAAAATCACTAAGCACCCGCACCATCGCTTTTGACTGACGTTTGGAAGTAATTCTATCTATAGCCACACTACTTGAAGCACCTGATGTCGCAGAAGATTGGAGTGTAAGCTTAATCTCATCTTCCGGTACAGAACGAAGGCTTCCCCCTAATTCCTTAAAAACGCTCACATGAACGGGAGGAATATCCACAATTTCACCTTCAAAAGTATGTGGATTGAAGTTTTTATTGTCACAAAAACGACGGTACTTCTCATTATTGTCATAATGGAAACATAATTCCTCTAGCAATGCCCTATAAAAATGCCCTCCCGGCTTTTTCTCCTCATCACTGTAATCATATGGGGGCATTTGCAATATTTCATCTGCTAAATAGCTCATAATTAAAATCTCCAATGAATTCTTCTATATATCTCTCCGTTATCGGTACGGGATTTCCCCTTCCACCCGGGTCAGATTTTACATTTTGGATAAAGTCCTTGTCTAATAGGCAATTACTTAGTATGTTACCTAATCGCTGTGTATTTTCTTTTTCCACGTGGTGGATAAACTCTTGTAAAAAAAACAACATGGAATCTATGTTAGAAAAACCTGATTTCTTCGCCAACTCCTGATATACCTTTTCCACCTCTTTGTTCTTTTGATTCATTTGTATGGTTCGCAAAAGCAACAGCGACACTGCTTTTCCATGTGAAAATCCATAGGAAGTAAGCTGGTGTGCAAAGGCATGGGTGGCACCAACCAAACAATGGTTCTGCACTATCCCTCCTAAATATCCTGCATACTGAAGTCTCATAAAATCTATTTTATCCTTGCTACCTTGTTCCATTTCCTGTCTTATGATAGAAATACCCCATACAGCCATTTCTTCTGCAAAGGGATTCCTAATATTAGAAACATACCCTTCTATCATATGGGCCAAAGCATCCGCAATTGATGGATAAAGGATAGAAGCTGGTGCATTTTTTACATATTCAGGATCAAATATGACCACTTCTGGTTGTAAGGCATGGCACACAGCCATTTTCTTTGTTTTGTCACCTTTGCTGTAATACACAGCGGCAGAGGATGCCTCTGCACCACTTCCCAAAGTTGTGGGTACAGCAATGAAGCGTGTCTTAAATACCATCTGTGACAGCCTGTTGGTTTTCCAGTCAATGTAAGGAAACTCAAAGCATATTCGGCACAACTTCGCCCCATCAATGACAGAACCTCCGCCAATTGCAACAATAATATCCGGATTAAATTCTTCAAGTTGCTTTACAGCCATGTCAAGTTCATCTATACTTGGTTCATCTTTCCAACTTTTTTTAATAAAACATAGGCTACGATGTTTAAAGATACCCTCAATCAACTGCTGTGCATTATCCGACATTCCGTTACCATATATAACTGCAATTCTGTTGCCTGGGAAATCAAATAATCCTCGGAACGCTTCTTCGCCATGAAATATAACGGGTTGCTTTAATATAAAATTTGTATAAATACCTTGTGGATTCCACATATATGCACCTTTCATTCTAGGATTTTTTTAATGACAGTCTTTGCACCTTACCGGAACTTGTCTTTGGTACCGCATCAATAAATTCATAAAGCATCGGCACTTTATAATCTTCCAATGAGTGCATAAGCTTCTTTTTCACTTCATCAAAACTGATACAGGAAGGGTCGTCTGCAACAATATAAGCTTTCACCACTTCACCTAGGACTTTCTCGGGATCAGACACACCAACGCACACGCAATCCTTTACCCCTTCAATCTTGGCTAAAACTTCCTCCACTTCGATTGGGCTGACCTTTTTTCCCCCAACATTAATCAGTTCCTTTTTTCTACTGACTAGACGGATATACCCATCATCATCCATAGTTCCCCAGTCACCTGTTCTAAAATATTCCCCCCAAAAAGATTTTTTGTTTTCATCAGGCATCTCATAATATCCAGAAAAAACCGCTTCACCACGCACACAGATTTCACCTTCTATTCCATTTGATACTTTTATACCATCTTCATCTCGTATCTCAATAAACATATTGGGGCTTTGCTTTCCTACTGTATCCAAATAGTCGTATTGCTCATGAAATTCAATGAATGCACTTCTGGATGCCTCTGTTAACCCATAATGCATGCAGATACGGGTGTTTGGCAGATTCTCTGTTAATGTCCGCTTTTCTTCCATTGGCATGGGAGAGCTTCCAATTTCAATATAGCGAAGCTGTGATGCATATTCTTTTATTTTAAGCCCACTTAACTTTTTAATCATTGCCCAGCTTGCCGGAACCATTCCATATCCAGTCACATGGAATTCATCAATAAACCGGAAAAACTTCTTCATATTCGCAAAACTTCCTAACAACACAAGTGTCTGTCCATTGGACAAAGCACAACGCATTCTCCCTAGCCCAAAAGAATGGGAAACAGGAAGAGCCAACATTTCCACATCTGTGCTTTTGTTTCCAATAAAGGTATTGATGTTACGTGCAGCTGCCGCAAGATTTCTCTGTGTAAGCTGTACTCCTTTCGGTTCCCCAGTCGTTCCTGTTGTAAACATTATATCAGCCACATTTGACAAATCCGGGAACTCCACCAAATCATTGTCCAACACCATATTCTCTGCAGCATTTTCAAAATCTCCCAAAGAAGCTTTCTGACATTCTATGCCCTTGGCATCAAATCCTATAACAAGTTTTGGTTGCACCTTATGGTAGATAAGTTGAAACCGCTTATCATTTGTATCCGGTGCAATCGGCAGAACGGTCACTCCTAATATATGACACGCAAAATATATTGTTATAAATGACATTTGCTTGTCAGCCGCAATGATTAATGAATCGTTCGCATTTAAATGATACCATTTAGATAGTATAATTTTATCAATCCGGATTCGATCTATAAGTTCCCCATATGTCATCACGTCTTTGCCATCTTTCAGTGCTTCTTTTTGTGGATTTTCTTTAGCGTATATAAAAATTTGTTCAACTATGGACTTCATTTCTTTACCCTATCTTCTGTTGCTTTTACAATGTCACTCACATCTTCCAAATCCATAAGGATGTCTGGTGTAAACTGAATCCCAAATCTGTTTTCTATGGTGCTAATGATATTTAAATGATGTAGGGAATCCCATTCCGGAATATCACCGATTGCAGTATCCTCATCTAACGTACTTTCTTCAACTTCAAGCACCTCTGTCATAATCTTAATGATTTCTTCCTTAACACTCATCTTTATCCCCTTTCCGATTTCTTATTATTTTACTAATTACCTACGAGTTAATGTTATATATTTTTGTAATTCTCACTCTTAGGTGGGAAGTCATTGCAGTCCAGTCTTGGAAGCTCAAGCAATCCGTCTGTAGATAAATCTGCTATCCTCACATCTGCAGTCAAACCAAGGCAGGCACCATGCTTTTTCACACATTCTAACACATCCGCATTATAGCTACCGTAGGGATAATTCATCACCCAACGTCCCGGAACCAAAAATTCATCCATCACTTCCAATCCTTTTAGAATATCCTGTTGCATTTTTTCTTTTGGCAAATTTCCAAGCCAATAGTGATTGTATCCATGAAATCCTATAAACATTCCATGATTCTTCATGGTTCGTATCTGTTCTTTTGTCAAATAAATCTCATATGCCAGTTGTTTTTCTGAAACACCTACATACTCTTCAAACAAATCACTAGCTATGCGATTCCGAAGTCTCTCTGGCAATACGGTCTGCAAAATTCTCTTTACAAAAATTGTCTCTTTATTATCGAATCTATTTGCAACAGCATATTCCTCAAACAATTCCTCCGTTGCAGGGAAATCGAATTCCTTGCCTCGAAAATAATCCATTTTCTTTTTTACATCCGACAAAAGTTGTCTGATATCTGCACTCGCCAGTATATAATGAACCTTATTAACATCTAAAAGCTGATGTTCTGAAAATGTCATTCCCGAAATAAAGAAAGAACCTTGTAGTTTTTCTTCCTTTAAAATAGGAAATACATAAGTGTAACCGTCAATATATCCATCATCAAAGGTAAGTAACATAGCATTTGGAGGCAAATCGACTTTTCCATCGGAGGCATCTATCACCTGTTCCATCGTCACTATGTTAAAATTTTGTTTAAAAAATGCAATCTGCTTCCGAAAAAGTTTTATATCCATTCCCTTTATCCCTGGATATCTGCTATTCTTTAATTCTCTGACATAATGATACATTACAATATACAATTTCCCCATTATTTCTCCTAAAAAAAACAAAAAGTATACTTTCTGACATCCATAATCCAATAATAATTATATGGTACAGGCCTTAGTATTACAAGTATTTTTGACATGTTAACTCTTATTTCCCTGATAAAAATAAGGCTAACGACTCACATTGGCGAATTATTTATAAACAAATTCGAGACAGCAACCTTTTAACAATGAAATGCTTACAATTAAATACATAGGGTATGTATAGCAAGTCTAAGCATCAATACGCTCTTCACATGTATTTTTATAAAGCATATAAAACATAATCACAGGTCCACATTAAGCCCGGTTTTCCATCATACCTCAGGTACAGCTTATAATCATCTCTCATATCTGTAATCAGCTTCGGAATATCAAAAATATCCTCCGGAATATGATATGCGGAAATGAGCAGTTTTGGTCTTTCATTGATTATATGATTTCTTGCACCACAAAGAGCCGCTTTCTCCGCACCCTCTACATCCATTTTTATGCAAGTGACAGGCTCATCAATATCATCATCCAGGGCTACAAGCTCCACTGGGCAATTTCCCTTCTTAGCAATACTATTACCTGCATCCATAGCATCCTCTATATAAATAGTCTCACGTTTGTCACTTACACCTTTATTTTTCAATATAACGTTATCCACTCCCGACAAATTTGCCGTCAACAGTTTGTAGATTTCCGGTGTAAGCTCATAACAATATATTCTTTTATACTCGCCATACGTGTTTATAAAATTCATGGCAGAATCTCCTGAAAATGCACCGCAGTCAACCAGCACCTCATTAGAACTACATTCCACCAAATCCAAATCATAATATTCAGGGAAGACATTTTCCTTCAAATTCCATAGTCTGTCCATATCAAATGTAAACCAATAGTTAATAATCTCATTTAACGTTACCTTAGAACGCCAATCATATAGCTTACCATACAACCATTTATAATCTTCCACCCTGTTGCACATAACATCCACATGCTGCTTGATTAACGAATAATCTTTTTCTCTGTAATTCAAACTCTTTTTTATAAATGAAAACCCTTTTTGAATATTTGTAAAGTATTCTTTTATTTCAACAGGTAAACTCTCAAAACGCGACACGACTTTTTCATAGATTATCTCAGCGTCAACATACTTAAAAAAAGCATATATTTCTGCAAACTGCCTGTTGGCATAATTCCCTGCGCTAAGCTGTTCAAACTCATTCCACAGTTCTAAAATATGCTCTGTCTCACTCCGGAACTCTTCCATTCCTGCTGGTGTTGTACAGTCATGTGATACTTGGAACTTAAGGGTTGGGTTATGAAACAAAAGCGTATTCACCTGCTGCATCAGTGTTTGAATTTTATCTGTATCCTGCACGGATAATTTGGGATTGCTTATCAAATCACGAATTATATGGCTCACCTTGGCTAAATCGATATTCATACTTTAAATTCTCCTATTTCATTCGCTTTGTACATGGACGATTCCATTCAATTATCTACCTGTATATTTGCAGTCCTGTTTATTCCCCATGGTATTCCTTCTTTAACTTATCAAGCTCTCCATAATAATTGTCCAGATTCATAAATCCGTCATCATGCAGGCACCATGGAGCACTCATATTGGGCACAACAACCTCATACCCTCGCCTGTGAAACTCCAAGCTTTGTGATACGTCATACATATCCCACTTATCAAACAAATCTTCACGCCAATGGATATCATACTGCGTTGCCATTAAAAGTCCATCAACAACCTCAACGCTTTCATATTTGCCTTTCATCGGTGGAAATTTCATAATATCTGTTTTATAAGCAGTTGCACTGTAAATTTTCCCTATTCTATCTGAATACCACATAACCTTACTTGGAGACAGCATTGGTGCACCTACCATTCCAATCATTCCAACATTTACGTCCTCAAATATATCAAGTATATCATATATAAAATACTGATTTATGATTAGCACATCCTGATGCATATATATCTTATATTTTGCACTTGACGCCGCCATACCCTCATTATAACCACCAGTCATACTATTCGCATCCTGTATTGTTAAAATCTCCACCTCACAGCCATATGGCACCTCAAGCTTACTTATAAAATATAGCGCATGCCGCATATAAACTTCATTATTTGTACATAAAATAAATGCTATCTTTTTCCCTGCATGGCGATTTGGAGCCTTATTGAATTGTTCATGGCATGGTTCTTCTTTAACCTTGCGAAGCTCTCCTATACATGATGCGGCCAGATATGATACCATTGGTTGCGATATCTTATTATTTTTTACATACTCAACAAGTCCCTCATCATCCCTAAAAAACTCCAATTCAAATAATAAAAGCCTCACCTCGTTTATTACATCTATAATGTCAGTAAGCTTATCACCATGGTCAAAAATGGTAGCTTCTGTCTCTGCAGCCTGCTCCCTGTAATATATGTTTATCGCCTGAATCAGATATGCCATCTCATTTCTTTCTTTAAAAACATTAATTGGAATCTTTCCGGCTGCTATAATTTCATCATCTGACAAGCCCTCCGTGTCCTCAAACATTTCACATATTTTCATATATGAATCATTTGTCCCTATCCCAATCAACTCGTCAATTTTTCTAAGGTATTTTTTCTCCGTTGACAAGTATTTTTCATTCCATTTTAAAATTATATTTTTTCGTTCTTCAGCAAATCTGATATTTTCTGCCCATTGACTTTGCATCCGTATTTTACTCTCTTGTATATCATATCTATTATACATATCTTGCATTATATAATCCTTATAGTATCATTTTGTTGCTGAAACAATAATATGCTCTATCACATTTCCTCTATCCGTATAACGGCTCACTTCCGCACATATATCTTTAAAGCCAATTTCAGAAAGCAACAACGTAATACTCTCCTTATCAAAATAATGTGCCTTTGGCGTTACAATCTGGCCAAACGTCGCATCTACAAAGGTATCCTTTTCTATTTCCGTTCCTTTTCCATATCCATCTGTATTTTTTGAAAATACGACGGTCAGAATATTACCTCCTTTTTTCAGCATATTATAAATATTTTCGTACATCTGTCTTATATCGTCAAGTATATTGGCATATACCGTTACATTGTCAATTACACAATCAAAAAAATCTTCACTGTAATTCAATTTCAATGCATCACATACCCTGATATCAGCCTTAAGCCCTTCTTTACCAAGATACTCCTCCGTTTTCTTCACCGCACTTTTTGATCCATCAAAGGCATATGTATCAAATCCCTCTCTGGCAAGAAACCATGTATGAGCTCCTGCACCACAGCCAAAATCCAGTATCTTAACCGCCTTTCTATCTCTCTTGTAAAAATTTCTTGCTATAAAACGTACAACATGCTCTGTAGGATATCTGCCCCACTCATTTTCTGCATGAATTTTTTCCCATCCGTCATCAAAAGATTTAAGCTCCATTTCCACTTTACATCCTCCTTATTGCTCATTATCTCTCAATATTCTCGCCGGATTACCGCAGGCCACCTTACTTTCAGGAATATCCTTCGCAACCACAGTCCCTGCACCAATCAAGCAGTTTTTTCCTACTGTATGTCCCAATGTTACTATAACTCCATCATCCAGAAGAGTATTTTCTTTTATGGTCACACCTCCTGAGAGAATTACCCCTGATGCTATATACACATGATCTTCTATAATATTATCATGGTTAACCTGTGACCCTGTGTTGACTACAACATTATTACCAATTATCGGATTTGGTGTAATAAGACAGCCACATTCAATTAAAACACCTCTTCCTATTTTTGCTTCATCTGACACAACCGCATTAGGATGAATAATATTTACTGCTTCCCATCCTTTGGAAACATAGTATTCATATAGCTTTTTTCTTTTTTTCATATCACCAAAGGCAATAAAAAACTTATTTGTATGATACTTTTCCCGCAAACTATCTATATCATCATCTGTGCCTCCTATTTCATAGCCTTCATAGATACTTCCAACCAATGTAGGATCATGGGTTGTAAAGCAAGCCACATCATACAAGCCCTGTGCTTTTAAATTGTATAAGACAACTCTGGCATGTTGACCATTTCCTACAAGTACAATTTTTTCCTTACCCATGCATTGACTTCCTTTCATTCGCTTTTCAAATATGATTTCAAAATAACACCGGCTATCTCTAAATCCATTTTTATATCTATATCCACAGACCTTTCACGTGGCATTGTATATCCGTAACAGGCATCTGCATAAAAATTATAATCCTTATCTCTTATCTTCTTTGCATCAACCAGATAAATTGCCCCATTTTCCCTATAATATGGTTCTAAATCCTGTCTCCTTGTATAATTGTAGGGTGACTCTGCCATTTCTTTCATGGAACCGTTTGGTGGCATTTTGAAGCAATGTTGCACAGGATGGTCAACCTCGGTTACTGTTACAACATTATGCACATCTTCATTTTGCAGCATATCGAAAACGCCTGAAATATCCTCCGCATTTCTGAGTGGGGATGTGGGTTGAAGCAATGCTACATAATCAAACTGCCTGCCATTTCGCTCATAATTTAAAAGAACCTCTCTTACAACATCCCATGAGCCTGCATTATCGCCCGAAGTAGCCTCCTCCCTTAAAAATGGAACCGATGCCCCAAAGCTTTTTGCAATCTCTGCATAGCAATCGTCATCCGTCGATACCATCACCTCATCAAAACATCCTGATTTCAATGCAGCATCAATTGTGTATGCCATCAAAGGTTGTCCGTTTAAATCCATTATATTTTTATCCTTAAGACCCTTGGAACCACTTCTTGCCGGAATAATGGCAATACTTTTCAAGATTTTACATTTTGTTGTCATTTTTACATTTCAACCTTTCTCTGCTAAAACAAAATCGATATCATAAAAATGTTTTTTTGTTGTCCCACTGATTTTTAGCAGATATTCCATAACGTGACTTACAATCTGTGCAGACGTTGTCCCATCCCCATACATCGGAACAATATTCTTTGCCTTTTGTTGAAAATCATCCTTTAACACTTCCTTTATGGAAGCTGTAATTTTTTCTTTCTCCGAAAAGCAGCTTACTATACTTTCTGCCATAATTCTACCCTTTTGTCGGTCCCCAATATTTACCGTTGGGATTCCCATGGATGGTACCTCATATATTCCACTCGACGAATTACCGATAACTGCCTTTGCATATTTTACTGCCGATAAATATCTTACCATGCCCAAGGACGAAACCAGCTTCCAGTTAGCATGTTTCTCCGTCTCCTGTTGCCATATATCATTCACAATTCTGCCCTCTGCATCTGCATTTGCCTTTGTAATAATATACGACATATCAGGAAACTCTTCCATCGCACCAATCAATTCATGTAATTGATAAGCGGCAGTACTATTTTCCATCGTAACAGGGTGAAAGGTCACTACTGCATAGTCACCCATTATTCCCTCAAAATTCAGATTATCTGCAAGCTCCCTGCGAGACATACAAGTAACCTTAAGACAATTTTCCACTCCCGGTTCTCCCACATTGAATACTCTGTCAGGCTGCTCTCCCATCTGAATAATCCGCTTTGCCGACTGCTCACACCCTGGGAAATGTAGGCTGCTCAGCTTGGTTATGCAGTGCCTCATTGCATCATCAACTGCTCCCTCTGTCACATCGCCTCCCGAAATATGTGCAACAGGTATTCCGATAAGATGTGCGGCAGCGGCAACAGCAAAAATCTCAAATCTGTCCCCTAAAACAATACAGATATCAGGCTTATAATCGGTAAAAAGCTCACTAAATTTTTGCATGGCTATTCCTGTTGTCTTTGCCATTCCCGATTTGCTATCATCCTCCAGCGGAATGGGAACCTTAATATAGTCTTCAAAGCCATCTTCCATTATTTCCTTTTGTGTGTTCCCAAAACTTTCCACAAGGTGACTACCCGTGACAACAAGCGTAAGCTTACATCTGCTATCGTCACGCAACTTAAACAGCAACTCCTTCAGCAAACCATACTCTGCCCTCGTTCCTGTTACAACACATATCTGATATTTATTTTCATTACTATCAGCTATCAAAACTCTATTGCCTCGTCAATCTCATAATTTTTTCTTGCGGTCGTTCCTATTACCAAATCCCAATATTTTACCGAAATACCCTCGTCGTTTCTCTTGACAATCAAATCTTCCCCATCAATAATCTTTCCCTTCGGAATAAACCGTCTTGCTACAATACGCTTTAAAACCACCTGCGATATTTCTATTTCTTCTTTCGTAGGTTGTTTGCTTCCACTGCCTAATGCCTGTTCTATGTTTCGGATTGCATCAACCATCCTCTTAAAAGCAACCGGTTCCGTGCTTGCCAAATGGTCAGGTCCCTCCATACTTCTGTCAAGGGTAAAATGCTTTTCAATTATTGTTGCATTTCGTGCCACTGCCGCTATGGGAACCTCTATCCCCATTGTATGGTCAGAATAACCTACATTCACACCAAAAGCACTGCGTAATGTGTCAATGGCATTTAAATTAACCTTATCGTAAGGACACGGATAGCTTGTGGTGCAGTGTAATAGCGATATGTCCTCTGCTCCACCCTGCCGCAAAGCCTTTAAGGATTCTTCCACATCAGCCAGCGTACTCATTCCCGTACTGAGAATAACCGGCAGATTCTTACTTCCAATATACCGTAAGAACGGCAGATTTCCTATATCTCCCGAACCTATTTTTATAAACGGAATTCCAATCTCAATCAAAAAATCAAGACTGTCAGGCTCGTCTGCCGTTGAGGCAAAGCAAATACCGATTTCATCACAGTAGCTTTTTATTTCCCTAAAATCATCATACGAAAGCTCAAGCTCCTTTAACATATCGAACTGTGATTTTTCACTTCCCGTATTTTCACTTTGATAATCAGCCTGCTTAACAGTTTTCGTTATTATTTTCTCGGTAATCCACGTTTGAAATTTAACCGCATCCGCACCTGCCTTCTTCGCCTCAAGACACAGCTTCTTTGCAATTTCCACACTTCCGTTATGATTTACTCCTGCTTCTGCAATTATATAAACCCCCATCCGATTACCTCTATTCATCATACAATTTTTCTCGCATTTTGTCCAACTCTGACAGTTGCCCCATATCGAGCCATTCATTTTCACTGACAGGATACACGGAAACCTTTTTCCCTTTTTCCATCTGCATTTTAACAATGTCAGGAAATCCAATAAATACGTTATCTTCTATATCACTAAGAACCTCCGGTTCAACAATATATATTCCTGTATTTGTCAGAAACGAAATCTCCGGTTTTTCCTCCATCGAGTTTATGGAACCGTTTAATCCCATATCAACCACACCATACGGAATAACAATATTTTTATATGCACAAACCATTGTGATAACATTTTTGTTTTCTCTATGAAACCGAAGCATGCTTCCATAATTCGAAAGAAGAAGATTATCACAGTTTGTAAAGAAAAACGTTGTGTCTATTTTCCCCTTTAAATAGCAGAGCCCTCCACCCGTTCCAAGAGGCTTGTCCTCATCGTACCATGTAATATCATACTTTTTATCACAATCAGCAAAATATGCTTTAATCAAGTCCTTTTTATAATTTACAATAATGCTGAACTGTTCACAATCATAGTCCATAAAGTTCTGCATAATATGCTCTATAATCGGCATTTCACCCACAGGTATTAAAGGCTTCGGCAATATTTTTGTATATGGCTCAAGTCGGGTTCCCTTCCCACCTGCATTTATTACAACCGGGATATTTAAGGACTCCTGTTTTTCCATACGATTTTTTTCACCAATGTAAATATCCGTAAGTTCTCTCTCGTCATTTACTATCGGTATGGCAACAAAATTTTTCTGGTGATAAAGCTCCTTTGCCCCTGTTGTTGTTTTTGCATAAAGGGTATTTTTATTTCCTGCATCAATTGCCAAATCAGTCAGTGCCCCTCCTGCAAGCAAAAATCTTCTGACATCTCCGTCTGTAAGAGATGCCTTAAGCCTTTTTCCCTCGACAAGAAATACAATTTTAGGTTTTACAATTTCTATGCACTTCATTGCATCCTTTATTGTAACAGATACATCTACGCAATAATCCATATAATTCATACATCTACCTCACTGCATTAACTGTGTAATACAGTCATCAACTATTTTAATAAGATCCGTCATTGCATCCGCTAGTTCAGCAAAATATGTTGCATTTCTCTCACATCTTTGAATTGCTGCTTCTTCGCTATCACTGTTTACATCATTATATTTCAGCATATTTAGCTCTGACTTTGCTGTCCATTTATATATACAGTCATATTCAGCTGAATTTTTTATCATATCCACTGTATTAACAATATTCCTGTTTATTTGTTTAAGCTCCCTGAAATTACCTGTTCGGCTTTCAATTATTTTTTTCCCTTTAAAGCAATCAACCTTACAATTTATTGACTGTTTTCTCATATTTCTAAAATCCATTTTCATTTTTTCGAGAGCATCAATTATCATCTGATAATGACCACCTTCAAATAATCGTGGAAGTGAAAGCAAAATGTCAGATATATTATATTCCTGCGTGCAATACCTTTCAATTGCTTCTTTCAGTGTCATTTGCTCACAGTGATTCTTAAATGCACCACCTTCCGTAGCGTCAATAAAGTGGATATCCCTATGCTTTAACGCCGTTTCCTCTATCCATCTTAAATAGTTATAAAATATCCAACTTGTAATCGTATCATTTCCGTTAATATCTTTAACATGTGTATATATATTCTCATCATTATCAAGTTCCATCTCTTCTTCCCCTACATGCATACGATTCCCTGTGAAGGCAAGATCTTGTCCAATTAAAATTATTCTTTTTATTCCCCATGAAATCAGACATGTGATGGCTGCCGTTGCTACAGAGCCACCCAGGCTTAGCGTATCAATTTTCGTCCCCATTTTTTCAAATAAATCATTCCAAACTATTGAGTCTGATGAAAAGAAAAATAAATGATTCGAATTTACATACTCCAAAACCTGTGCATTGGAATTTGTATGTACAAAAAATGGCAATTCGTCTATTCCTTTACATTTAAATTGTTCCACAGGCTTTCTCGGGTCAATAGATATGATTGCATCAGGTTTTATTCCAAGCTCCATTACTTTAGAAACAGCGGCATCAACCACAAATATAAACGCTTTTCCCTTTGCATCTTTAAGCAACTCAACATTTTTTTCAAGAGATGGTCCGGCAGATACAACAATTGCAGGCATATCTTCCGGAAATCTACCCTTAAGCTCAGTTCCACAACGGCATCCTATAAGGTATTTCATATTATGTAACACACTTATTACTTCATTCCTACCAAAATCAACCACCGCATTTGCAATTGCATATAAATTTATATATCTGTCAATACAATTTTGTTTGAATTTTTCATAACTTTCATGAAACAATTCTACATATTTAGGCGCTGCCATTATCTTACTGAAGCCCTTATTTCCCATGTCAATCCAATTGTCGGCTGCTATGGAAAAAAGCTCCATGTTAATATCCTCTACTACAATACATATCCGCTCCGATTTAATAATATCTGATATATCAATATGTAAAACAACCTGTATAAAAATATCTAAGCTTGGCTCAAACACAATACATTTTGTATTCCCTTTCGTATGCTTCATATATTCTTTAATATAATAACCATTCGACAAACCATACATCATTAATACTGCTTCATTCGACATTTCAAAGGTTTCCGACATATATTTTGCTGCTTCATTCTCAGGGTCATATTTTGAATTTAAGAAGACAATTTTTCCATTGTTATTATACACGATAACACTTCCACCATTGCGGGCAGTCTCAATATGTACAATATCAGTCGACTCCTCTGCACAGGCATCTTTTATTGCATTATAAATCATGGGATATTTATTTTTTAATTCCTGCATATTTTTTTCATACAATGTCATATATACTCTCCCTTAAAATTCCTGCTATTCTTTCACAGCCCTTTCCATCAACCAGTCCCTGAAGCTTAAGAGATAATTCACTCATATCACAAACCACATATCGTTTTAATCCCTCTAACGCACGTGTCACAACATTGTTTATATCTGTCCGGGCATCCCCCGCCCATATAACCATGCCTGTTTCTCCCATCCGCTCTCCTATGCCAACCTGATCATCAGAAAAGCCAAAGCATACAACCGGCACACCACAAGCAAACAATTCATAAACTGTGGAACCGCCTGCTGATACACTGATTGTACTTTCACGCATCCTTTCGCTCATATTTTTGATATTCTGATATACCTTCAGCCGTTTATTTTCTCCTGCAAGTATATCCATTTCTTTTTTATCGCTATTCCATTTCCCTAATACTGCACATATATCATATGTATCCAATGCAGGCTCCTGTAAAATCTGCCTGCACAGCTTTAATGTGAAATGCAGGGGATCCGTTCCTCCTGTTGTCACAAGAATTTGTTTTTTTTCTGTTTTCTTCCCCTTTGACAAAAATTCTTCCCTGAGAGGCATATACTGCAAGCCTGAATATGTGACCGTTTCCGTATTTGCATACAAATCCTCTATTGTTTTTTCTTCTCCCCACTGTGGATAGTGCAATACCATATGTACATGAAATTTTTCTTTGCACATATCATCTATATAGAAAAGCTTTGTTTTATTATACAATTGATTAAAAAAATTGTGAGTGACCTGATAAGAATCTACAACCAGGCAACGAATTTGAAATTTGTAAATCGCATCAGTCACCTTTGGAATACTGCCATCCCAATCCTGCCAATCGACATTTAACACATGATACATAAGATGATTTTCTTCTAAAAATTCTATATTTTTCTTTTCTGCTAATAAAAATATACAATCTTCTCCCAGCGATTGACACTGTTTTGCAATCGCAATACACCTCATCATGTGTCCCGTTGCAATTTGCTCATTTGCGTCAAGCCGAAATCCTATCATAATACTATTGCTCATTTTCAATATAGCTCCAATCCAAAGCGGTACCCTTTTTTAAATCTTTTTTTACTTTTTTCCCCAAAAGCTTTTCATAATACTTTGTATGTAATCCATAGCCGGGTCTGATGGATTTCATATTATGTTCGTTTAATACTTCTCCTGTTTTTACATCTTCAACAATATATAGCGACCTGGAGAGTTCTTTACTTTTTTGTTGCCCCTGTGTCAAAGTATAGGTTACACTTCCGAGTGCTTTTGCAACGTTCCTGACATCCTCAACCATTTTGCTAAATTCTTCAGGCTCCATGGAAAATACAGCATCAGCTCCGCCGTCTGCCCTGCTAAGTGTAAAATGCTTCTCAATAACCTTTGCACCCAATGCAACTGCTGCAACAGGCACACTGCTACCCAGAGAATGGTCAGATAATCCAACTTCACATCCAAAGGTTTCCTTCATATTAACCATTGTCTTAAGGTTAATGTCTTCATAAGGTGTAGGATATTCTGACACACATTTTAATAGCGTAATCTGATTATTTCCGACTTTTCTACATGTATCAACTGCCAACTCAATGTCGCTTAATGTAGCTAAACCGGTAGAAATGATAATAGGCTTCATCTCTTTCGCAGTTTTTTTAATCAATGGAATATCATTTATTTCATAAGATGCAATTTTATAAGCCGGCATATCAAACTGACGTAAAAAATCTACCGCTGACAAATCAAATGGTGTCGAAAACATTGGAATCCCAATTTTCTTTGCATAATCAAACAGCTCACCATGCCACTCCCAAGGTGTATATGCACTCTTGTACAATTCAAATAAATTCATTCCGTCCCAAGAGTTCCCCAGAGCACATAAAAACTCATCACCACGACAATCTACTGTTATCGTGTCTGGTCTGTATGTCTGAATCTTCACCGCATCAGCGCCTGAATTTTTTGCCTCTAAAATTATCTTTTTCGCACGTTCTATATCCTGCATGTGATTTGCCGACATTTCAGCAATTATAAACACAGGTCTTTCATCCTCTATTTTATAACCACCTGATTTCATATTACCTATGACTCTCCTCTTCCCATTTTATTTATCAACTTATACTTTTCTTCTGCAAGAAGCCAATCATTTTCCGTATCAATATCTTGTGCAACCAGTGGAGACACCATAATTGGCATAATACGTTCCCTGATTTGTCCGTTGTTTGCACGAAAGTTTTCAACATCGAAAACATAAAGCTGTCCTACATCATGATACCACTTTTCCAAATCCTGTGAACGGGAATTAACATACTGCTCATACTTATATTTTATCATTCCGTCTTCCGTAACAATATAACTTCGTTGTGGCGGATAAGAAAATTCAACTACTGTTACTATTTCATTTGGTTTCTTATCTTTCATTAAAATTTCCGCATCAACAATTAACTCTGGTGTTATAAATGGTGCTGTCGGATATATGCAAAACGCATACTGATAGTTTTTTCCTGCCTTTATATAGTTATTCAAAACCTCCATAATAACATCACTTGTTGTCGCAAAGTCATCCGATGTTTCTTTGCTTCTGTAAAAAGGTACACTGGCTCCATATGACATTGCAATATTTGCAATTTCTTCGCTATCAGTAGAAACCATTACTTCATCAAATATATTGCTCTTTATTGCAGCTTCTATCGAATACGCAATAATGGGCTTACCGCAAAAATTCTTTATATTTTTTTTTGGTATACGCTTGCTTCCTCCTCTTGCAGGAATAATAGCTATATTCTTACACATGACAATTCTTCTCCTTCTCTGCTTTCATATTCCTTAACAATCTGCGCATACTATAGAACCCCCATCTACAACATACTTTTTTTTACTAACCTCAACACCTGACAAATAACGTAATCCTGCTGTTCATCTGTCAAAAGCGGAAAAATAGGCAGACTTATTGCTCTTTCATAAAATGTTTCCCCATTTTTACAACACTCGTTGGCATAACCGTTTCTCTGATAATAAGGATGCTTATAAACAGGAATGTAATGTACATTTACTCCTATACCGCTCTTTCTCAAACCGTCAAATATCTTCTTCCTACAGTCACGCTTAACCTGAATCATATATAAATGCCATCCACTTTCACAATCGTCTGCTTGTGCAGGAATTTTTATATCATCAACATCATTAAACGCATCATTATAACGCTTGGCAATTTGTCTTCGTCTCTCAAGAAATCCATCCAGCTTGTCCATTTGGCTAAGCCCCAAAGCGCAGGAAATATCGGTTATCCGATAATTATATCCAAGCTCCAATTGCTGGTAATACCAATCTCCCTGTTGCTCTGTCATCATAGATCTGTCTCTTGTTATACCATGACTTCTAAATAATATAAGCCTCTTATACAGTTCCTCACTGTTTGTGACAACCATCCCACCCTCTCCTGTGGTAATTGGTTTGACAGGATGAAAGCTAAAGCAGGTCATATCTGCCATACTACCTACTTTTCGTCCCTTATATGATGCTCCTAATGCATGAGCTCCATCCTCTATAACCAATAAATCATGTTTCTCTGCAATATCCATAATTGCATCCATATCACAAGGCAGCCCGGTGTAATGTACGGGGATAATCGCTTTTGTATGTTCTGTCACCTTTCTTTCAATCTCATTCGGTGAAATATTATATGTATCCTCATCTATATCAGCAAATACAGGGGTTCCTCCACAATAAAGGACACAGTTGGCGGAAGCTGCAAATGTAATAGGCGATGTAATTACCTCATCCCCCGCTTTTATTCCCGCTGCAAGACAAGCAATGTGAAGTGCCGCCGTGCCACTGTTAACTGCAACCGCATACTTTGCTCCTACATAATCTGCAACACGTTTTTCAAATTCTTCAACTTTAGGTCCTGTTGTAAGATAGTCAGAACGAAGCACTTCAACAACTGCCTGTATATCTTTCTCATCTATTGTTTGTCTTCCATATGGAATATACATAATTTTTGTCACCTTTCATGATGATTTTAAACAATTAATAATTGAATTCTTTATAATATTTAATATAATCGTTTTCCCTTACTTCTACATATTTATTTTTTTTAAATGTCCTCTGCGATGTTACATTGTCATATTTAACAAACCCAATCAACCGACTTATCCCACTTTGCAGCTTTGATTCTACCAGCTTTAACATATTAAATCCATGTCCCTGTCCTCTATATTCATTTGCAACAGAATAACTGATATAGCCCTCTCCATTTTTAAGGTCAATACGGATTTGCCCTATTGGTGTTTCATCAACATAATAAATATACATTTGACACATGCTATCATTCAATTTTTCAGCAAACCATGCACAATGCTCTGCATATGGCACTGCTGCCGAATGAAAAGAATTCGCTCTGCATTGCTTGTCATTTACCCACTGAAATAGTAAATCTCTATCATTTTCGCATGCATTTTTCAATGTTAATGTCACATTCTTCACCCATCCCAACACATTTTATTCTAACACTTCTCCAGCAAAAACCATGTAGCGTCATCCATTGGAAACATATTATCTCTATGATATTTAAATCCATAATCAACAAGTCTCAAATCAGAAAATTTATCCAGCATTTCACCTGCAAAATCCCTCTTGAATAATTTATTTTTTTCACCTCTGTACTCAATAACGGTAGGTGTCGGATTATAATATTCCGAAATTAGAATGTATCTGTTTGTAGATTCATAAAGCTTTTTATATACTGTGTCTAGTTCATCAGGATTAATATGAATAAGCACCCCTCTAATTAATGATATATCATATTTTTCCTTTATATCACATTCCAATATTGAACTTTGATATACCTTAACCTTATCCTTGAGGCTTTCCTTTAATATTTCTGCAGCTTTTTCATTTATTTCAATCGCCGCAAGTTCCATTTCCGGTCTTAATATATTGATTGCTCTAAGATTCAATCCAATATTTGAGCCAAACTCTATAACACTGTTTACTTCCTTAGCGGACATATTTTTACTAAATATTTCAGAAAAAAATGCAATATTTGATGCGACAATAGAATATGTATTGTTTCTATCAACATACGCATTTCCAAACTCTCCTGCCCAAAATTCTTCCTGTTCTGTTTTATACATGTTATTTCCTCCTAAACCTTTTTCATTCCTGCTAGTCTGTTTCGCAATTCCTCTACTCCCAACCAGCTTGTATTGTTTTCCGAGCTATATTCAAATTCAGGTTCAACCCGTTTGCCTCCGGAAATAATCTTTTTGTTCCACCATTCAAAATGAGGATATATAATATAATGCTTTTCATACTCATATGTAGTCATTGAATCCTCACGTGTAATCATTACCTCATGCAGCTTTTCTCCCTCGCGTATCCCTACCTCAGGCATATCACAGTCAGGAAGCATGGCACGGGCAAGATCCGTTATCTTAAAGGATGGTATTTTTGATATAAAGATTTCTCCTCCTGTCGCCTCACCAAGGGCCTTTATAACAAGCTCAACACCCTGTTCCAAATCAATCCAGAATCTTGTCATTCTGTAATCTGTAATAGGCAGTTCCTTTCCACCATTATTTATAATATTCTGAAAAAAAGGAATAACGGAACCCCGACTGCCTGCAACATTACCATATCTGACTACAGAAAAATTTAAATCTCTGTCACCTACATACGCATTTGCCGCAACAAACAATTTATCAGATACAAGCTTTGTTCCTCCGTAAAGATTTATAGGATTAACAGCTTTATCGGTTGAAAGTGCCACAACACGCTTTACCGATGGTGCATCCAAAACAGCATCAATGATATTCATTGCTCCGTTTATGTTTGTTTTTATTGCCTCAATCGGATTGTATTCACATGCCGGTACCTGCTTCATAGCTGCTGCATGAATAACATAATCCACATCTTTACATGCTCTGCTAAAGCGTTCCTTATCCCGGACGTCACCAATAAAGAATCGAAGTTCTTTCTCATGTTCCCTGAACTTGTTTGCCATCACAAACTGTTTATATTCGTCTCTGGAATATATAACTACCCTTTTAGGTTTATAATGCTTAAAGATATAATCCACAAAATAATTTCCAAAAGACCCCGTTCCTCCGGTGATTAATATTGATTTATTATTTAACATAACTTTTCTCCTTTCGTTCTTAAAATACAATCATCTATAATATCTAGAAAATCAGGTATTATCTGTACAATGGATGCATAGTATTTCTCACTTTTCTTATACATACGTATTGCTTCTTTTATACCACTTTCCTCTTCCGAATACATATCCTGCATCATATCCATCTCTGATAATACATTATATTTATAGAGATACATTCGCTCGTCACAATCCGAAATAAGGGCATCCGTTTTTTCTATACTTTTATTTATTCGTTTAAGTTCTTTTATATCATTCTGTCCGCTTTCAAGGATTCTGATGCCTCTTGAGCAATCAGCCTTACAAAGAGCAAGTTGTTTCTTTATATATCTGAAATCATTCTTCATCTTCTCAAATGCCTCTGTCACAAGATGCATGTCAGCCCCTTGAAATACCCTTGGAACAGATAGCAGAATATTTGATATATCATATTCCTTTGTGCAATACTTTTCAATTGCATCACGGAATGGCATTTGTCTGAGATTCTTTTTATATGAGCCACCTTCTGTCGCATCAATAAAGTCAATATCTTTGTATTTTAATGCGGTTTCCTCTATCCACTTTAAATACATATAGTAATCTTGCCTTATTATCACATCATTTCCGTCAATATCCTTCACATATGTATAAAAATCATCGTTTTCATCAATTTCTATGGCATCTTCTCCTACATGCATACGATTCCCGGTGAAAGAAAGATCCTGTCCAATCAAAATAATTCTTTTTACTCCCCACGAAATCAGACTTGCAATTGCCACTGTTGCGACAGAACCTCCGCCCTCCATATAATCAATTTCACTTCCTGCCTTTTTAAACAAGTCAATACAAAGCTCTGAATCCGCAGAACAAAAAAATAAATTTTGCGGATGTACATAATCCAAAACAGCTGTGTTTGCATCCATTTGAATAAAAAAAGGCAACTGTTCTATTCCCGGCACTTTAAAATGTTCAACCGACTTATTACAGTCAACTGAAATTATCGCATCAGGCTTTACTCCAATTTCTAATACTTTAGAAATGGCGGAATCAACTGCAAATATGAATGCTTTCCCCTTGGCAGCTTTAAGAAGTTCAACATTTTTTTCAAGGGACGGTCCGGCAGACACAACGATTGCAGGCATATCCTTCGGAAACTTCCCCTGAAGCTCCATGCCGTTTCGGCAACCCTCAAAATAAAGTAAATTATACAGATTGTTTTTTACGGATTTTTTCCCAAATTCTATTTCAGTTTCTGTAGATGAATAAAATCTCTGATACATTTCATCCACTTCATTCTCAAAATTCGTATAATCCTCACGAAACAATTCCTTATATTTAGGTGCTGCAACAAGCTTATTTATATTTACATTGTGCACCTCAAGCCATTCCTGCATGATAAATGCAAATTCCTCAGTATTAATATCCTTAATTACAAAATAAATTCTGTCTGATTTTAATAAGTCACTGATGTCTATATTTCTCAAAACCGTCATAAAAATATCTATGTTTGGTTCATATATAATACATCTTGTATTTGCATTCGAATTTCTAATATACTCACGTACATAATATCCATTTGATAATCCATACATAACAAGTACAGAAGTATCAGGCATTACAAAATATTCCTGCATATATTTATCAGCCTCATTCATCGGGTCATATTTAGAATTCAGATAAATTTTGTTTCCTCTTTCATCATATACTACAATCTTTCCACCATGATGTGCATCCTCAATATATACAGTATCTGATTCAAACTTTATATACTTATCATTTAATATGTGATATATATTGGGATATTTATTTTCCAATATATTCAGATTATCTTCGAATATCATACCATTCCTCCTAAAAATCAAGTATTAACACAGTTTGGTAATACATTCTATTTATTGAAGTTACGAATGTTATCACCAACTAACTCTATTAATTCAGGAAGTATATTTAAAATTCCATCATAATATTTCCTGCTTTTTTCATACATTCTGATGGTTTCTTTTATATCATCCTTTTCCTCTTTATACATATCAGACATCATTTCAGCTTCCAGTCCTGCCACATATTTTTTTATGAATACATCCTCATCAGAATCCTCGATAAGCTCATCTGCCTTTTTTATATTTTCATTTATACGTTTTAACTTGTCAATATCAATTTTCTGTGAGTGTAAAATTTCCTCACCCTTTAAACAATCATCTCTGCAAATCAAAAGCTGATTTTGCATGTTTATAAAATCTCTCTTCATATGATAAAACGCATCCAAGACCAATTGTTTATCTTCACCTTCAAATAATCTTGGAACGGACAACAAAATGTCTGAAATATTACCATAATTTTTTGTACAATATTTGTCTATGGCTTCCCTGAATGTCATTTGCTTAACATATTGCTTTAGTGCCCCGCCCTCAGTAGCATCAATAAATTCAATGTCCGTATATTTAGATGCAACATTTTCTATCCATTTCAGGTATATATAATAGTCCTTGCGAATTGCAACATCTTCACCATTAATATCTTTTACCGTCATATACCTGCTGTCATTTGTATTTATTTCAATTTCAGCTTCCCCTGCATGCATACGGTTCCCTGTAAATGCCAAATCCTGACCAATCAAAATAATTTTTTTAAAGCCCCATGTAATCAAATTAGCTATAGCTGCAGTTGCAACTGAACCTCCTGAGGGAACATTTAAGATTTTACTTCCTGCCTCTCTGAACAATCTGCTCCAAAAAATTGAATCGGATGAGAAAAAAAATAAATTTTTTGGTTTGACATATTCCAAAATTTCTGTTTTTGCATACATTTCCACAAAAATGGGTATCGATTCTATACCCTTGACCTTAAAATTGTCAACTGACTTATTTGGGTCAATCGTTATCATTGCATCCGGATTTATTCCTTGTGCCACTACCTTTCGTACAGCTGAATCAGTCGCAAAAATAAATGCATTTCCCTTTATATCTTTTAGCAATTCAACATTTTTTTCAAGAGACGGTCCTGAGGACACAACAATAGCGGGCATATCTGCAGGAAATATATCCTGAAGCTCAGCACCACTGCTGCATCCCGGAAAAAACATCATATTTTTTATTCCGTTTTTGGCAAATTGTTTCCCGTCAATCACTTCAGTATTTTTAAATGCATAAAATCTTTCATACAACTCTTGTATTTTTTTTAAAAATATATCATAGCTGTCATAAAATAACTCATCATATTTAGGTGCGCATACTATTTTATTATAATCCGCATTATAAATTTGAAGCCATTCATCCATTATATAAGTTAAATCTTCATCATTGATTCCCTCTACTACGATATATATTCTATCTGATAATAATAAATTTTTTATATCGATATGCTTGATGACCTCTGCAAAAATTTCTTTACTTGGCTCATATATAATACATTTCGTATTTTCTTTGGCATTTTTTATATACGCATCTGCATAATATCCATTTGACAAACCAAACATAATAAGAATGGATTCATCCTGCATATCAAAATTTTCCGCCATATATCTGTTTGCCTCATTATTAGGGTTATATTGTGAATTAAGATAAACATCTTTATTATGGTTATGGTATACTACCACATCCCCCTCTTTACGTGCCGCTTCAACACGTACATTAGTCGGTAATTCCATTCCTTTTTCGCTGCTTATTGCATCATAAATAACTCGATATTTACTCTTTAGCATTTTTAAGTTATCTTCATACACCATAAAAATCCCTCATAAAAAGCCTAATTTTTACAAGCTTCATCCCATATCTTCTTTCCAACACCTGTTTCTATGTCGTTTGTGTCTTGTCCATTAAATTTTAAAACATCATCGCAAAAATCCTGTATGCTTTTTAAAGCAGATATCCCTTTTGTCTCTGTTATACAATTTATGTACCTTACCGGTTTCCCCAATATTTCACATCTATGGCCACCCCAACATGGATCTCCATAGTAACCATCACAAAGTACACATCCTCTACCAATATCCGCCATTTTATCATAGAGCATCCAAGCTTCCTTCTCATACTTATCCAGCAGCTTCTGAATAGCCGGAACAGGTAAAGGCTTACCTTCCGCATCAGTCGGAGTAATCGGATACGTCATCCACAATAAACATACTTCTTCTGCTTTGGTCTGTATAAAATCAAAAGTTGTTTCCAAATCCTTTATTGCTTGTTCACCAAAATTTATAAATGATGTAACACTTGTAACACACAGAATTATCTTTTTTATTGTCCCATCTTTTCTAAATAACTTATTTCTCCAATCTGCCGGAAGATTTTTAAGAATATCGTTTCTTTCTTTCACATAATTTAAAATTTTCACATCAGATAGAGGTGTTCCTATTCCTGATATTTTTTGTTCCCATATGTCTTTTGTATCTTCTCCTGCAAATTCACTAAGACAATTTACATAAGCTTCTCTCATTTCTTCCGATTGTACAAAAATCTTATCTGCATGCACAAGACCCGGTACCCTACAAAAAAACTCCATTGTTTTCTTCTCGCATGAATTTTGACCATAATTGTCATTCAATTCAAAAAAAGGTACATAAATAAGTTTATCTGTATATTTTTTTAAGTTTTTTGAATAATAAAAAGGTTCTACACTTAACGTATAATTATATTCATCATAAGGAACCTGAATAAATATTATATCAGGATGCCTTTTTTCAAAATCATAATCTTCATATCCTGTTATAACCATATCATCAGGGAATTCATTCCCTTCATAATAGAAATTACCCAATTCCCCCAAAGCAGTTTTTTCATAATAAGGAATAGGTATAACATATGTATCATATGTATCATCCATACTAGCACATTCCCATATGCTTTTCATAGCATCCCAATACTTTGCCCTAAAAGGTAAAAAAGCCACTTCCCTTCTTTCTAACAGCGTACTTGTTATTTCTTTTTTTACCTTTTGCGTAATGCATTTAAGTGCTTCACTGGCAGCTTCCTTTGTTATCAAAGCTTCAGACAAGGCTTCATAAATTTCATATATTGATTCGCAGTATTCTTCCAACACCCGTACAGACACATGCTCCTCTCCATAAACAGCCTCTATCATCTCTCCGATATTTATTGCACTTGTTTGACATGATTCCAATATAGCAAAGCATTCCGGATACTCCTCTGTATTTAGCAGCCTTAATATAATACTATATGCTTTGTCAAGTATACCTAGAAAATCATGCACGCTTGACTTCACATCATTTTTCTTTAATTCTTCATTTCGATTTAAATCCTGTACGTCAAATACATAATTATACGAGTTGTTCCCTAATTCCTGTTCAAACTTATCCATCTGTTTTAAAAAAAATGGATAATCATGCATTGCCCCTCCTTTTTTCGTTTCCATATAATTACCATATGTGCAAGAAAGTACATCATGATAATTTATAGGTGCCGGTAACATAGTTGTCTCAAACGGATATAGCATACTATTACTATAATCCTCTATTTTATAGCGGCTTCTACTACTTTGATACCAACAAAGCACATGAATTACATAAGAGGCATCCTTTTTGTCAAATAACGAAAAAATTTTTTCTGTGGCCATATATAGTTGCTTTTTTATATCCATTTCATAGTCAAATCTCACATCACACAAATCTTCAATTTCTGAAAGAATATTTTTTATTTCCTCTGTACATTTATTTTCTTCGGAAATAACATCTGTAACAGAACAGAGCAATGACACAAGTTCCCCTCTTTTTCTTTCTGTTTCTTCATCCGATGCCATATAATCCAATGGAAATATATCAATTCCCATTGCATATGGACAATCATGATACTTATCCAAAAAACTTCTATTGAATACAATCTTGTCTTCATTCGTGACACGTAACCAAAGATTATCATAGTCATCTTTATCATAATTCAAAAGTATGTATCCCTTTGGCATTTCGTTTTCAGCAATTTGGATAAATTTGTCATAATCCTCTCTTGACATACATATATCAACATCGTCATCCCATGGTATAAATCCCCCATGTCGAATGGCACCCAAAAGTATTCCCGAATCTATATACCATTTTATATTATGCAATTTACACACCTTGTCTATTTCATTTAGCACTTCCAGCTGAGCTGCCCATGCTCTTTTTATCAGACCAGATACATAAAATCCTTCTTTTACTTCATCCTGAAAATAATCATATGGGAAATCCATCAAATTTTCTCCTTTGCCGTAGATTCAATTTGGACAATAGCTTCATCTAATATATTTATGATTTCCGGTATCTCATTTACTATTTTCTCATAATATGCCACTGATTTATTATACAATCTGATTGCCTCATCAATATCATTATCCGCCTCAATATAAAAATCATCAGCCATGTCAGCTTCTGCCTGCACTATAAATTTATTGATAAAACCTGATTCTTCAGAGTTTACGAAGGAATTCTCCACATTTGCCATGAAATCATTGATTTCCCTAAGCCGCTTTATATCATAATTGCCTTCAGCCAGCATCCTGCCTGCATCAATACAATATTCAATCACCTTATTAAAATCTTTTTTGAATTCTAATATATTATCTCTCATATGTTCCAATTCGAAAGCAACCTTTTTGTACATATCTCCTTCGAACAATCTTGGAACTCTGTCTATTATTCCTCTTATATCATAATCCTTTATACAGTATTTATCTATTGCTGATTGGAATGACATAACAGACGTATTCTTTTTTTTGACACCGCCCTCAGTCGCATCTATTATTTCTATATGTCTATTCTTAAGAGCAAAGTCTTCTATCCATCTAAGATACAGTAATAAATCATATCTTACAGGAACCATATTCCCATCTATATCTTCCAAAAATTTGCATTTTGCTATTTCGGCTTCCGATACCTTGTGAGTATTTCCTGCATGTTCCTTCTCCCCCGTAAGAGCCAAATCCTGACCTATGAGAATTATTTTTTTAAATCCCCATTTTGCAAGACATCCTATTGCTACCGTTGCCACAGAACCTCCTGCATTAATGCTTTTCAAAGTGCTTCCTACACTTGAAAATAATCTCCCCCACATACTGTCAGTATTTGCAAGAAAAATCAAATCTTTCGGTTTTAAATACTCCAATACCTTTGTATTGAAATCCTTATCTGCTAAAAATGGGATGTTTACTAATTTTTCTTTTTGAAACAATTCTACCGGTTTTTCATAATCAACCCCAATAATCATATCCGGCTCAACACCTATTGATGAAAGTGTATTAAAAGCTCTATCTGTACACATTATAAATGCTCTATTCTTTATATTTTTAAGGAGATTAACATTTTTGGTCAAAGATGGTCCTGCTGAAACCAATACAGCCGGCATATCTGCAGGAAATTTTCCAATAAAATCATCCATACTCCTGCAGCCCTCAAGAAATCTCATATTATATATTGTATTACGACAGCCTTTTGCGCCGTTACCAATTGCCGTATTGTACTCCACCTGACGTTTATCATATTGTTCATTTAAAGTATCAATCATATCATTAAGTTTTTCTGTATATAATTGTCCATATTTTGGTAACGTTATGTGTTGATTTGTGCTCTTATTATAGGATTTTATTAATCCATACATCCTCATTTCAAGCATTTCATCATTTATTCCATAGATAAAAAGTTGAAGCCTGTTATCCGATAATAAGTCTGTTATATCAATATTTTGCATAACCTGCATAAAAATTGCAGGATCCGGTTCTACAACAATACAGGATGTATGTTTATTATTTTTTCTTAAAAATTCTCTTGCAAATGCTCCATTTGAAAATCCAAACATAACAAGTACAGCTTCATCCGGAAGATGAATCTCATCCTGCATATATTTTTGGGCTTCTGCTGAAGGATTATATCTCGAATTTAAATATATGCCATATGATTTTATTATCTTTTCTCCATTTTTCGCTGTTTCTACACATACATTCTCACTATTTGTTATTATATTTCTTTGCAAATAATCATATAATTCCTCATTATGTATCTTAAGTGCCTCTAAGTTTCTATCAAATATATTCATTTAACTACTCCTAATATTTGCTAATCAAAGCAACTACTTTAGCAATGGAACAAGCTCATAGCTTATAATATCAGCCATAAGAGTTCCGTCCCCCTGCTCCATCGCCTCAAGAAGCGGTGCAAGTGCATTATCAATCAATTCCTGTCTTGAATCATCATCAGGCATGTCCGATGCAGCATCCGCAATATCAGGAAGCACATTACTAATTCCGGCAATGCCGTCCATAGTATCTCCCCTATATAATACATCCGCTATTTGTTCCATATTACTTTTCAAATTTTCTAATTTGTCTTTATCCATTTTTATTCCATGCTGCAGGCATTCTATCAAAGCCTGACTGCTTTTCCTTTCCATACTTTTATAAAACCCAAAATACTATAAGCATATAATATCAAATAATTAAATTAAACACAAGAAACAAAATAAGCCGGTTCACATGGAACCGACTTATATTGTCAGCAATTAGATTACTGAAGTAATGAAAGTACACCCTGGGTAGACTGATTAGCCTGTGCAAGCATTGACTGTGCAGCCTGCTGAAGAATGTTATTCTTAGTGTAGTTAGTCATCTCAGTAGCCATGTTAGTATCTCTGATCTGTGACTCTGCTGAAGTCAAGTTCTCTGAGTAGTTCTCAAGGTTATTGATTGTATAACCAAGTCTGTTCTGCTTAGCACCGAGAAGTGATCTTGCAGCTGAAACCTTCTTGATAGCTGATGAAATAGCACTCATTGCCTTTGAAGCTGCTGAGTGTGAGCTAACCTTAATGTTAGCTGATCCAAGCAAATCAGAAGCTTTCATTGAAGAAATAGTGATAGACATGTTCTCACCTGCAACCGCACCAACCTGAAGCTGCTTGCCAGAGAATGATCCATTCAAAAGCTTAGTGCCGTTGAATGCTGCCTTAGAAGCAATAGAATCAATCTCCTGATAAAGCTGATCCATCTCGTCTTTGATTGTTGTACGGTCTTCTGTTGCGTTAGGGTCGTTAGCTGCCTTAGTAGCAAGCTCACCCATACGCTGAAGGATGCTATGAATCTCGTTCATGTTACCTTCTGCTGTCTGGATAAGTGATACACCATCCTCAGCGTTCTTAACAGCCTGGTTAAGTCCTCTAATCTGGTTTCTCATCTTCTCACTGATAGAGAGTCCTGCTGCATCATCTGCTGCTCTGTTTACAGAGTATCCTGATGATAACTTCTCTACTGACTTCTTCACTGCCTTAACGTTCTGTCCCAACATTCTGTTAGTGTTGATAGACTGCATGTTGTGTTGTACTACCATAATAATTCCTCCTTGAATATAATCTTGCATCCTTGCAAGATGTACTACCGGTCATGCCGGCGTTATTTTGTTTTTATGTAATTCTCCGAAGAGATATTACCATATTCATCTGTAAGTAACTCTTTCCTTGTTGCTTACATTTTATATATCGGAATTCATTTCCAATACTTAACCCCTTTTTTTATTTTTTTCTGTCATATAGCATAGAGTCGTTAACTACTGACTCTATCATACACAAATGTAAAGCCTTTGTCAATCATTATAGGATTTTATTAATCTATACATCCTCGTTTCAATCATTTTATCATTTAATTACTCCTAATATTTGCTAATTAAAGCAACTACTTTAGCAATGGAACAAGCTCATAGCTTATAATATCAGCCATAAGAGTTCCGTCCCCCTGCTCCATCGCCTCAAGAAGCGGTGCAAGTGCATTATCAATCAATTCCTGTCTTGAATCATCATCAGGCATGTCCGATGCAGCATCCGCAATATCAGGAAGCACATTACTAATTCCGGCAATGCCGTCCATAGTATCTCCCCTATATAATACATCCGCTATTTGTTCCATATTACTTTTCAAATTTTCTAATTTGTCTTTATCCATTTTTATTCCATGCTGCAGGCATTCTATCAAAGCCTGACTGCTTTTCCTTTCCATACTTTTATAAAACCCAAAATACTATAAGCATATAATATCAAATAATTAAATTAAACACAAGAAACAAAATAAGCCGGTTCACATGGAACCGACTTATATTGTCAGCAATTAGATTACTGAAGTAATGAAAGTACACCCTGGGTAGACTGATTAGCCTGTGCAAGCATTGACTGTGCAGCCTGCTGAAGAATGTTATTCTTAGTGTAGTTAGTCATCTCAGTAGCCATGTTAGTATCTCTGATCTGTGACTCTGCTGAAGTCAAGTTCTCTGAGTAGTTCTCAAGGTTATTGATTGTATAACCAAGTCTGTTCTGCTTAGCACCGAGAAGTGATCTTGCAGCTGAAACCTTCTTGATAGCTGATGAAATAGCACTCATTGCCTTTGAAGCTGCTGAGTGTGAGCTAACCTTAATGTTAGCTGATCCAAGCAAATCAGAAGCTTTCATTGAAGAAATAGTGATAGACATGTTCTCACCTGCAACCGCACCAACCTGAAGCTGCTTGCCAGAGAATGATCCATTCAAAAGCTTAGTGCCGTTGAATGCTGCCTTAGAAGCAATAGAATCAATCTCCTGATAAAGCTGATCCATCTCGTCTTTGATTGTTGTACGGTCTTCTGTTGCGTTAGGGTCGTTAGCTGCCTTAGTAGCAAGCTCACCCATACGCTGAAGGATGCTATGAATCTCGTTCATGTTACCTTCTGCTGTCTGGATAAGTGATACACCATCCTCAGCGTTCTTAACAGCCTGGTTAAGTCCTCTAATCTGGTTTCTCATCTTCTCACTGATAGAGAGTCCTGCTGCATCATCTGCTGCTCTGTTTACAGAGTATCCTGATGATAACTTCTCTACTGACTTCTTCACTGCCTTAACGTTCTGTCCCAACATTCTGTTAGTGTTGATAGACTGCATGTTGTGTTGTACTACCATAATAATTCCTCCTTGAATATAATCTTGCATCCTTGCAAGATGTACTACCGGTCATGCCGGCGTTATTTTGTTTTTATGTAATTCTCCGAAGAGATATTACCATATTCATCTGTAAGTAACTCTTTCCTTGTTGCTTACATTTTATATATCGGAATTCATTTCCAATACTTAACCCCTTTTTTTATTTTTTTCTGTCATATAGCATAGAGTCGTTAACTACACCATTTGACATGGACTTATAATACTTATTTGCCACCTGTTTTGACTGTTTGGCACGTTTTATGCCCTTAAATCCTGTGGAAAAGGCATGTTCAAGGCTCGCTCTGTTCCTCTCCTCCATAGCTTCTATCTGCATACCTAAATCAACACATTCTTTAATGAGACCCTGCATACTAAGAAGCTCATCATTGTAAAGCTCCTTTTCCTCCATAATCTCGCTTCTGACCCTATCATACACAGATGTAAAGCCTTTGTCAATCTCTTCCACATTATTTATAAGTACTTCTTTTTTGTCAATTGTGTCACCAAAGGCATCCTCATCAAACTTTTTTGCCTTTGCGAGTTGCTCCTGTTTTTTTGTCAACTCCAAAATTTCCAAGAGGTACTTTTTCTTGCGAACTAATGATTCCTGCATAATATTCACATACGTACCGGTCTGATTCATAATGCCCCTCGCTCTCCACACATACTTACATTAAATCTACTTTTGTTCCTTTACCTTTGCCTTTGCCATAACTTCCTTCCACAAGTCACGCATACCACGTATCTCATCAAGTGCTCTTTGCAGCATTTCCATGTCCTTGTTCATATTTGCCTCAACCAAAAGGGCATATATATAATCATACATACGCTTAAAATCCTCTGCCACAGCATACTTATGATCCAATGTTGTGTTCAATTCTACAATAATGTTCCGACTCTTCTGGATATTAGTATTTGTAGTTTCAAAATCTTTCTTTTCCAAAGAAGCAACTGCTATATTGCAGAATTTCACCGCTCCATCATAAAGCATAAGCGTAAGCTCAGCCGGTGATGCTGTTGCAATCCTATTGGTGCCATATGTCTTTGCCGCATTATTATATGCCATAACAAATTAGCCTCCTAATCTCTTGTCTATGAAGCAGAACCCATAAGCTGTGCAAGGTATGTTTGCTGTGACTGAAGAGAAGCCATTGCTTTTTCCATAGCAGCAAACTGCTTATAATACTTATCTTCCAAATCCTTAAGCTTCTGTTCCCACTTGTCAATCTCAGTATCCTTATCCTTAACCTCATCTTCAAGAGAGATATCGTTATAGAATGTCAAGGAACGGCTGTAGTCTGTACGTTTCATGGCAGTCTGCAAAGAATTATAAAGCTGTGTTCCAAATCCCGGATTTTCCTTATCCCCTACAAATACCTGCGAGAATATCTCCGGATTTGTTGAGAGTGCTTCTTTAAGCTTATTATCCTGTGCCGCATATTCAGCATCATCCGGATCTCCCAAAATATGAAGTTTTCCTTTTTCTGTCCAATCGCCTGTAACGATTCCAAGGGAAGCAAGGTTAAAGACCTTCTCATTTCCATCCTTATCAGTTACTGTAATAGCCTTATTTAAGATATTTCTCATAGAAGAAAGGAGTTTATCTATGGTCTCATCTCTCCTCAGAAGACCTACCTTAGCTTGCTTTTCCCACTTTTCTACCTCTGTATCTGAAAGCTGTCTCTTTTCCTCCTCAGTAAGAGGCTCATATTCAGACTTCTTTTCGCTGTAGAGTGTATTCATCTCATCTACAAGCTCATTATATTTCTTAACGAAGTTCTTGATAGTATCATACATACTATCTACATCATTCTCCACCTCAATATTGATAGGAGAATCATTTGTAAGCTTACCTGTTGCTGCATCATATGTGCCTGTAACACCTTTCGCAGTAATGGTAAGTCCATTTAACTCAAATGTGTTGCTGCTTCCAATATACTCAACCCCATTGTAATCGATAATGGCATCCTGTGCCTCTACCTTTGTTGCTCCAGCAGCAACACTAAGACCAAGTATATCAAGGGCATTGCTGTCGGAAGAAGTCAAATCAAAATTATAGTCTACGCCAGTTTCGGCAGAATTGATATAAAACCTTCCCTGCTTCTCATCAAAGCTTGCTGAAACTCCCAGCTTGGAAAGTCCTTCAACGAAATCAGAAACTGTAGTGTCCTTATCTACAACAAAATCCTTGCCATTTACTGTGAAGCTTGTTCCTACATTGATTCCAATGTCTGCAAGCTTTGTAAACTTATTAATATCGCTACTTGTGAAGTTCTTCTCATAACGAAGGTCCAAACTACCTTCAAGAGTATTTTTATCTCCTGTAGCCTCGTCAGACTTAAATCCAACTTCTCCAGAAATTCCAAACGCAGTACTCTCTACAGTGTAAATCTCACCGATTGTAACTCCGTCCTCATTTTTAGATGCAGATGCATTGGTAAATGTAAGCTTTCCCGCTGAAAAGCTTGCTGTAAGCTTCTCAAAACCTGATGTAGCTGCAAGCTTCTGGTTAAGCTCCTCAAGACTTGCAACACCGTTTTCGCCTGTTCCACCAATCTCAAATGTCAAATCATCTAACAAGGCATTTCCTGCCTTTATTGTTATAGTCTGTCCTGTAAGACCAAGATTGTTGCCTAATTCGTCTGTCATATCAGCAAATTTAGTGCTTGCTGTAGCTTCTGCATATGTAGTGTAATTGTTTCCACGAGACTTAATGTTTACTCCCGTAAGATATGCAGATGACGCAAGCTGCTTAACAGATACACGATGTGAACCGCTTGCTGCTGCGTTACCGGCCTTAACAGTAACCTTAGACTCATCATTTGAAGTTGCCTTTTTTGCCTTAAAGGATGTTGTAAGGCGGAGTGCTGAAACCTCTGTTTTAAAGAAGTCATAAAGCTTTGTATTTAAGCCTTGCCAAGCCTCCTGCTTCCACTGAAGAACCTGTTTTTCTTTTTTTACTTTATCTACCTTGCCTGAGCTGGCACTTACTAATTCCTTAACCATGCTCTCAGTATCCATACCGGATATGAGGCCTGTCATTCTCATTCCCATTTGATTTCCCTCCTATCTCTTCTCATCCACCAAAAGACCTGCTATCTCCCATGCCTTTGCAAGCATATCAAGCGCCTTCTCAGGTGGTATCTCTCTGATAACCTCATCTGTATCGCTGTCTGTCACAGTAATACTGATTCTGTTGGTTTCCTCATGATACGAAAAGCTTAGCTGTGTGTGTTTGATTATACTTGGCTGTTTTACCTGTTTGTTCAAATCCTCAACAGCTGCTTTTGCCTGTTCAGGAGAGACGTTTTTTCCGAAAAGTTCTTCCCTGTCGTTTGTCTGGGAATCGCTCTTTCCTTCCGTTGCAGTAACAACAGGTGTTTCCAACCTAATCTGCTCCCTTGGTACTGCATCAGACACACGAATCTCCTTATTCTGTGGTCTGCTAGTTGTCTGGCTCATAGTGCTTGCTGCACTGCCAGAAATTCCATCAATTCTTGCCATGTTCATACACCTCCATGTGATTTTAAAACATTTAGTAAACAACAGCAAAAAGCGTCCGAGTATATAACTACACTAACCTTATGGACGCTAAATGCTTATACTCTATTTAGTGTATCGTCAAGACGATACAAATAGTTTACACCTTTAAAGCAATTTCTTCAAGCTTTCTATATCAATATTTTGTGCAGCTTCTTTATTTTCCTCGCGAATTTGCATATATATTTCTTTCCTGTACACAGGAATGCTTTTCGGAGCAGATATGCCAACCTTCACCTGTTCGCCCTTTACCTCAAGGACAGTGAGCTCAATATCGTTTCCTACCATAATGGATTCGCCCTGTTTTCTTGATAGTGCCAGCATATTATTCACTCTCCTTTGCCTTAAGTCTCTCTATGGCATCATATACGTTATACTTGACTTCATAATCTTCATTTTCAACAATAACCTGCATGGCATTTCTGTTCACAGTGTTAATAATGAAAGGTCCCTTCAAATTTGCTGTCATCTGCGTAAGGTCAGACGGAATAGACATGGACACAAGTATAAGTATATCTGCATCTGCCGGATTACCGATATTTTTCATCAGTTCATCCTCAATAAGCGGATTATAGTTTTCCGTTATATCAATAGGATTTATAACCGGTAACACCATAAGTGGTTCTTCCATAGATTGCAACCAGCTTATCTTCGATGGTTCCTCTCTTTCCGAATCAAATATAAGGGCAAAGTTTTTCAAATAATCAAATCCTATGATACCATTTGGGAAATGTATTATTTTATCGTCTTCAATGTCTATTGTTCCAAAAAATTTTGTTTCCGCCTTCATATATGCACCTTCCTTTTCACCACGCACAAGACCATGCAGGTTTATATTGTTTTTCGTTTCATTATATTATGACTAAATTTTTAGATATAGTCAAGTAAAGTCTTATTCATAATGCTTCCTGTTGCAGCAAGTGCTGATTCATATACCAGCTCTGCCTCATTGAAATCTATGATTGTAGAATCTGTTTCCGTATCCTCATTGATACTCTTAAGCTCTTTAAATGCCTCATACTGCTCTGTTACTCTTACCTTAATCATATCAAGCTTAGTCATACGGCTTCCGACATCTGATTCCATTGCTGCAACCTGTGACATATAATCCTGGAAGTTCTTTATATTTGCAGAGAATGTCTTTTGCATTGTCTCTCTCTTGACTGTAATCTCAACATCAGCATCCGCAATCAGCTGATTTATCTTTGCAACAGCAGCGTCATCAGATGCATACTGTACATCATTGAGCATACCCTCAAGTTTTGACTTTGCTGTCTCTGCATCCATCAGATCCTGAAGAGCATATATAAGATCATTTATATCATTTCCAACCTTTGAATTTATAATCTTGTTACCCTCTGTATTTACCTGAAGGCTCTGGTTGAAATTAACCTCATAATATATAGGCTGACCTTCATCGTACAGCTTATATTCAGTTTCTTTTATTGAACCATCCGTCTGCACTGTATACTGGGTACAGTCAAAGTAGTGCTCCGGTCTCAATTCATCAGCCTGAAACTTTTTCTTTGCATAGGAAACCTGAATATCAGAAGCCATTTTCAACTTATTATATACATTCTCACCAAATATAATTTCTCCGGTTTCTTTAATAATATTTATATCATCCGGACCAACCTCATAATATGTCTTGATATCACCAAGTTCCTTTACTGTTGGTGCAAATCCTGTAAGTGCCATTTCGTTTCCATCAGCATCAAATGCCTTCAAATCAAGCACCATGTCTCCTGCATTATTTGTGTCATCAATGTTCTCATATGCAAGATTAAGTCTGTATACCATCTCCGGATTTGGCTGCTGATATGTTTCCGTTCCATTAATGTATGCATCAACCTTTGTGTAATCAACCTCTGACCATACCACTCTTTTCGTGTCTAAATCAGTAGGCTTTAAATGCTGCGTTATATCATAAGAATATTTTGTAATATCCTCTGTGCGCGTAAATGCAAGACTTCTGTCTGTTTTATAGCCTGAGAATATGTATCTTCCTGCATAGGTTGAATTTCCCTCGCTATATATCATATCCCGAATCTCTTTTAAGCCATCAATAATAGCACTTCTGTCCGATGTACTGAAGGAGTCCGTTGAACCCTGAACACAATAATCATTGATTCCCTTTATTCTGTTAGTTATGTTATCAAGAGATGTTGTTGTAATCTTAAACCACGACTCTGCATCCGGAATATTTTTGTCCTTATACTGCGTAAGCTGGTCAACTGTTGTTCTAAGCTTGAGCGCCCTTATTGCAATTACAGGATCCTCTGATGCTCTTGCTATTTTCTTTCCACTTGTTAACTGCTCTGTTCTTTTGTTAACCTCAGACATACTTTTCTGCATATTTCTGAGAGAGTTTCCTGTTATCATCTGATTCGTTATTCTCATTTTAGGGTTTACCTCCTTCTTGTAGCGATTGCCTATACTCCGGTTTGGTTAATAAGCTTGTCGTAGACCTCATTCAATACTGATATTACCTTTGAAGCCAGGTCATAAAGATTCTGGAACTTCACAAGGTCAGATGCCTCCTCATTCTCATCTACGCCGGAAACCGACTTCCTCTGGCTGTCTATCGTGTATTTAATGTCATCCTGGTTTGCCTCAAACACTTCCATTTTCTTGATGTCTACGCCAAGATTTGTAGTTACCGCCTGCAGGAAATGTGATACACTGCCCTGCTCAAACATGGTAAAATCTGTCATACCAAATATAATATTGTCAACAACCGGCCTATGATCTATATTCCCCTGAGCATAATCGTCGTTGTAGAATACGACAACCTTGCTCGGATCCTTTTTCCAACTGCTGTTAAGCTCCCAATTGAGTGCCGTAAGCTTATAATAGCTTGACTCTGTTGCGGTAAAGGTTCCCGTTCCGGCAAGTGTTCCTGCCAAAACATAATCATCGCCTGTAGGCTGTGCTGCAGTAAACATGTCAAGTCCCGGATCTCCGTTTTCATCAACAGGATATCTTCCGTCATCCAATGGCTTTGTGGTAAGGTCATTCATATATTTGGAGAACGTTCTTACAAGTTCATTCAACCTTGCCATATAATAAGGAATTCCTTTAAACCTGTTACTTTCACCGATTTTACCTGTATATCCAACCATGTTGTCAGGAAACAATGCAGATACTTCCACATTACTCTGGTTCATCATGGTCATATTCTGAAACTCGAAGTTATTCAAATATCCATTTTCGTCATAATCAGCAGTCCATCCATCATAGTAATAGGCTCTGCCGTTTAATGTGATTGTTCCCTGCTCCGGTATGTTGAGCACGTTTATGTGTACATCCTTTGGAAGCTCAATCTTTGCTGTAGAAGGATTTTCACTTACTGATGTAATGGTTCCCGCAAAAACCTCTCCGTTATTTCCGTCTCTTGTATTAATAAGACCTGCAAGACGTCCAGTATATTTTGTTACATTGAACTTATCACCGGCAGTTCCGTCAGAACACTTCCAATATATATCTACAAGTCCGTCTACATCATTTTGATTTAATTTCTGTTCTCTCGGAGATACCCTGAGCTCTTTGTATTCCATCTCATCAACCAAAAGCTCTCCGTTTAGACGAACGCTCATTGTTGTTGCATTTGAAGGAACAGAATCCTTACCTACGCCATACATAATAGAATGTTCCTCAACTTCAACTGTTGCGTATTCTGAAAGTCTGTCTATACAAACATCTCGTTTGTCCCTCAAATCATTTGCCGAACCACCCTTAAGCTCAACATTTATTATCTGCTGTGTAAGCTCATAAATCTGCTTTGAAAGAGAATTGATATCGCTTATGATAAGCTCTATTTCGTCATTTATAGATTTCTGCTCATTCTGGAAATTGGTAGCAAGCTCATTAACAACATCAGTAAAGGAATCCGCACCAAGCGTAAATGAAATTCTTGTTGTATAATCAGACGGATTACCTGCCAAATCCTGAAGTGCATCTGACAGGGACGACATCCACTTTGTGTAACCTGCCTCACTTCCTATTTCATTCATATATGTTTCAAGATTGTAAAGTTTGTCATACTGCGTCTTATACTGCGAACTTTTTCCGCTTACATTCCAATATTTGTTATCATAAAAAGTCTCTCGGAGTCTGTCTATCGAAACCCCTTTTACACCGGTTCCCATCATACCATAGCTCCGGTTATAGCTTAACGGATCTGATGCAGTAGCCAGAATCTGCTGTCTTGAATATCCTGTAGTGTTAGCATTCGATATATTGTGTGAAGTTGTATTCAGTGCTGATTGAAAATAGGAAAGTCCGGAAAGTCCGGTGTTTAATCCTAAAAATGTTGATGGCATCTAACCACTCCCTTCTCGATTCTTTAAGCTCCCAATCTGTTTATAAGATGCTCTATCATCTCTGATACAGTATTTACATATCTTGATGCAGCGTTGTATGCATGCTGGAACTTAATCATGTTGGAAAGCTCCTCATCTGAAGATACTCCAACAACCTCCTGCCTATAATTGTCTATATCTATGACTGCCTGCTGCTGAGTTTCCATCATACTCTTATTTGTATAACCTCTGTCAGATAAATCCTCCATCATGCCTGCATAGTAATCCATGAAATTACATTCAACGAGCGAATTAGGACTTACTGTTGCAAATTTATTATTCCAAAGGTTAAGAAGGTTATCTACAACCTCTTGAGCCTCATCACCTGTCTGCCTTGAAAGCGGTAACAATGACGGATCCTGTGTAAGCTCTATGTTTACGGTTATATTTCCTGTAGAGTACAGTGAATAATAATCATCCGGATCCTCTTCATTGTAAACCTGAGCCTCCATAGTGGTTCCATCTGCAAGTGTGATAGTCTGTGTTGTGTATCTCGGTGTATTCTTTCTTACAAATAACTCTGTTCCTGCATATTCATTTCCTTCACCCATACCGATTCCTGCTGCTTCCTCGTCAAGAATTTTTATCTTGGTTCCATCTGCAAGCTCTACTTCTTTATTTGGGCAAAGAACATCATTCATACCCTGTACCATACCATGCACAAGAACATCAAACTGTGCCATAAGATTGGTAACCGTGTATGGTTCTACAAATTTATTAAAATATTCCAAATCCTTACTGTACTGATTTGAATCTGTCATATACTGTGCCATAGCTGCCTGGTAATCCGCATCATTATCAAAATCATCAGACACCGGTCTTTGCGGTTTTACAGGAACATCTGTATAGTTACTTATGAAGTAACCTCTTGACATCATCAATCCTTTGATAACACCTATATCACTCTCCGTCTCTGTAGACGGAATTTTCTTTATGTTAAACAGTGCCGACATATCATCAGCCCATACAGGCATAACAAAATCTGCCGCATCACTGGCAAAATTATAATCTCTTTTATATACTTCGTTGTCACTTACTCTCATGGTTGTAAGCTCATATACGTGACCCTTTGTAACAAGGCACTTTCCCTCAATAAATACTTCAACTGTTCCATCCTTACTTGCTACAATTTCCGTATTTACAAGTGCTGACAACTCATCTATTGCAAGATCTCTTGCATCACGATAGTCATTTGCATTTTCAATATTTGCAGCCTCTGTTTCAAGAATTTTGTCATTTAACTCATATATATCCTTTGCAAGCTCATTTATACGTGATACATGATTCTTAATTTCGAAATTCAAATTACTCTGATACGTAACAAGACTGTTTCTGATAATCTGTACTCTGTCAAGAAATGTCTGCGCTGTTGCTATAAACGAACTTCTTGTAACGATACTGTTCGGCACCTTCTGCATCTCCTGCAGGGCATCCCACAAATTCTCCATTGTTTTGTTGAAGGTCTGTCCCTGAAGCTCTCCGAAATAGCTTTCAACCTCCTCAACAGTCTCATACTGAGCCTTGTAATAATCCAATCTTCCCGACTCAGCTCTATACGCTAAATCCGCAAAGTTATCTCTTACATGCTTAAGCTCTGCGGTAACAACTCCAAGTCCTACCTTTTGAACAATAGTTCCATCCCTACCTACAACATTGTAGGCTCTGTCCGTAAGCATAACCTGCTGTCTTCCATATCCTGTTGTCTGAGTATTCATAAGGTTGTGTGCCGTTGTGTTAAGTGCATACTGATTCGTCTGCAATCCTGTAACTCCAACTGACAACCTTCCCATAGTTCCGCCCATTGCTCACTGCTCCTTACTGTTTTGCGTCAAATTTTCCTGCATCCGGCCCGGTCGTACTGCCTGTATAACCATCATGGCCTTTGAACATATCTCTCGAATATTCTGCCGTTTCCGGTGCTCTGTTCAAATTCTGTAATAAATTAATGTTGTACTCTATCATAGATAGTGACTCAATTATAAGATTTTGGTTATGAACGTTTACTTCCTTTAACCTTCTGGCAAGCTTTGCAAGCTTTTCATTGATAGCCGCTAAAGGATCCCTGAACTCAGGCTGTGTATCCAAAAACTGGATAACATCCGTAATCTTAAGATCTTCTTTGCTTTTGTTTAACACCATTGCGATATTGTCCATAGTTTCACGTCTTGCATTTGCAAGCCCTGCTATCGTGTCTGCAAGAAACTGCTCCTTATCTGTAGCAGCCTTCAAGCGGTCCAGATTGTTCGAAACTATCGCCGATGTTTTCTCAGAAGATGCCTCAAGAAGCTTTTCATACACAGCGTACTCCTCATTCATCTGAGTAATTAAATTCTCAATCAAACTTGCCATAATACACTCCTAAAATACTTTTCTGGCAGAAAAAGCTTCCATAATCTTTGACGCAAAATCCTCGCTGCTAACTTCATAAGTTCCATTCTCAAGCCTTGCCTTAATGTCATTCACAAGTGACTCTCTCACATCCGGTGTAGCTGCAAGTGCATTCTTTGCAACCTGCATGTCCTTTCCAGTGCTGGAAAAAGAAACTTCATCCTTGAAGCTTGCATAGCTGGTACCATTTGCTGAATTTGATTTTTTAGCCGGTCCGTTTCCATACAACTGGCTAATCATGTTATATGTACCAATTCGCATAATAATCCCTCCTTGAAAATTTTTCTCTCAATAAGTTTATCGGTATAAATCAAAATAACATAACCCTTTGCTAATAAATAAAAAATGGGAGCTGCCATTAATATATCATATATGACAGCTCCCATTTGTTAATTTGGTAAAACTACTTCATTTATTCAAGGAAACGCATCTTTCCACCACTTCTCGGTTCCGGCTTTTTGACAGAAATAACCTCTTTCTTGTACGCATTACCAAGTGCATCAGAAAGTCCTCCTGCACAGCTACTGCAAAATCTTCCACTATGAATCATTTTGCCACATCTCTCGCATTCCAAACCAATAAGTGAATCATCTGAAAATGTAAGTCTTTCCTCACGCACCCATTTTTTAATCTGCTTAAGCGATACATCGCACTCCTCTGCCACGCTATTGGCATTGACTCCGGGATTTTCTCTTATGTATTCCTTAACCTCCTGGAACTTATCCTCAAGCACCTTTTTGCAGCCCGGACAAATCGGTTCCCCACTTATGTAATTGAATAATTTCTTACAATTTCGGCAATTCCTTAATTCCATATAAATCAATACCCCTTCCTATGCTTATACTTGTGTAAAAAACATCCTTGACCCCCATATCATGCAGAAGCCTCGTACAAGCTTCTATGGTGGCACCAGTTGTATAAATATCATCAACCAACATTACACTCTTATATTCTACACATTTTTTACATGAAAGAAAAGCTTTTTTTATATTATTCTCTCTTTCGTCACCTGATAGCATTTTTTGTGGCAATGTATTCACACATCTCTCAATAATATTTTCATCTACAGGTATCCCTAATTTTCGACTAAGCTCTTTGGCAAGAACGGCCGCCTGATTATATCCTCTCCTCTGCATTTTCTTCTTGTGCAATGGCACCGGAACAAGTACGTCAGGCGATACATCCAATATATTTTTACCATGAGCCCGTATTATCTCAGAAGCAAAAAAAGCAGCATATTCTTTTTTGTTATGATATTTAAACTGTCCGATACTCTCTTTCAGTGGAGCAACATAATTTAATGCCGGAAAGCCCCGGACATAGCTTCTCAACAGCCTCTTACAGTCCACACATAACTCTGCTTCCATATCAATTATTTCTTTGCCGCACTTTAAGCACACCGGACCGCTTATTCGTGGAATAAGAGGCTCGCATTCACCACATATATCCTTTTCTTCATGTTCAAGCACTCTTCCGCAAAATGGACACGCATGTGGATAAAGAAGGTACAGCAGACTTCCTGATATTTTATTTAAAATTTTTTTTATTTTATTTCCAATCATATAAATCACTCTATCCCATGTATCGTTTTCATGTATACAATTCCTCAATTCGCTCTGCAAATGTCGTATATCTTTTTTGTTCCTCTGTATTGTCAATCATCTGATTTACAAGATTTATATTTCCGACTATTACAACCATTTGTTTTGCTCTTGTTATTGCTGTATACAGCAAATTTCTGTTGAGGAGCTTTTTGGTTCCTGTCAGCAATGGAATCACAACTGCCGGATACTCACTTCCCTGTGATTTGTGTATTGTTATCGCAAATGCATGTTCCAGCTCATCCAAATTTGCAAAAGTGTACACTGCCACCCTGCCATCATCAAAAAGCACCGTTATCTCTTCATCATAATTGCTGATATCCGTTATTACACCAACATCTCCGTTAAATACACCTACGCCCTCCTCAAGCACATATCCCTTACCCATCTTTGACTTTTCATAGTCCGAATATATTTTCCACTCCTGCTTATAGTTGTTCTTTACCTGCATTACCTTGTCGCCTACCCTGAATACGACATCATTTTTTTGTTTCTCATCACACTCAGGCTTCCACGGATTAAGCAGCTCCTGCAATTTTTTGTTCATACTTTCAACACCTGTTTCATATTTTCTCATAGGTGTAAGAATCTGTATATCCAATGGATCAATTCCAAGATATTTCGGGAGATTGTCAGATACAAGCTCCTTGACTTCTGCTATTATGTTACCTGCACCCTGCCTTGGTATAAAGAAAAAGTCCTTACTTTTGTTCATTATTTCCAAATGGCCACCTTTGTTTATTGTGTGGGCATTCATGACAATGTCACTCCCATCCTCCTGCCTGTAAATCTTCGTCAATGTTGCAACAGGAAAACAACCGGATGCTATAATATCCTTCAGAACGTTTCCTGCCCCTACAGACGGAAGCTGATTGACATCCCCAACAAGTATCAGTCTTGTCCCATAAACAACAGCCTGAAGCAGTGAATGAAATATGAAGCTGTCCACCATTGACATTTCATCCACTATGATAGCATCACATTCCAATGGATTTTCTGCATTTCGTCCAAATCTAAGTGTCTGGTTTCCACCCTCATCGGTCGGTGCACCACTAAGCTCCAAAAGACGGTGTATCGTCTGTGCCGGCCATCCGGTCTGCTCTGTCATCCGCTTTGCTGCCCTGCCCGTAGGTGCACATAGCTTTATTTCCATTCCCTGTGACGAAAAGTATTTTATTATTGTATCTATAATTGTCGTTTTTCCTGTTCCCGGACCACCGGTCACAACTGCAACTCCCGCTGTAATAGCCGACTTCACTGCTTGTCTTTGAAGCATATCAAGAGTAAAATCCCCTTCTCTTTCAATTCCCGCAAGCACTTCTTCCAGCTCACTGTCAGGCATTTCATATCTAAGCTGCAGGTCTGTCAGCATCCTTGCAGAATTAAGCTCAGTAAAATAATTAACGGAATTGTATACGATAGGCTGGCCGTCCAATTCCTTTATAATACACTTGCTCTCTATGGACAGTTCCATAAGCTGTTCCTCAAGCCTTTCAGAATACTGCTCATACACTGAACTTGCACTATATGCATCCTCATATTCGGCATAACCATAATATGTCCCATCCTGAGTGTCAGTGCCGCCTCTTATGAGCTCCACTGATTTCTTTATGAGCATGTCCTTTGGAAGGTACATGTGTCCTTCCATAGTTGCACCTGCAAGCACATAAATCAGCACCGACCTCATTCTATATTCCGAATCAGGGCTGATTCCCATTTTTCTCGCAATATCATCTGCTATCCGAAAGCCAATCCCCGATATGTCCTCTGCTATTTTATATGGATTACCCTTTAATATTTCGTATATTCTGTCCCCATATTCACCATATATTTTCAGTGCAAGATTTACGGAAATACCATATTCGGATAAGAATATAACAACCTCCTGAAATTCCTTTTTTTCAGCGTAAGATGCGGCTATGGCTTTTGCCTTTCTCTCAGAAATTCCACTGATTTCCGCAAGTCTCTCAGGCTCATTTTCAATTATTCTAAGGGTATCTGCTTTGAACTTTTTTACAATTTTTTTTGCGAGAACCTCGCCTATTCCCTTGATTATACCTGATGCAAGATATCTTTCTATACCCATTGTATCATCAGGCATTCTGACAGAACAGGAAGTGAACTTAAACTGAACATCATATTGAGGATGATTGACATACTCTCCCTCAGCAATTATATAGAGACCCTCGCCGGCACCAAACAGGTTGCCGACAAAGATCTCTTCTCCATCATCATTTTCTACCGAAAAAACAGCATAGCCGTTTTCATCGTTTTTGTATATTATTTTTTCTATGTATCCTTCTCTGGTCATAGTATTACTCACTGGTTATATTTATCTGATTATTTTTTTGCATGGAATCGTAAAGCTGACGGGCAAGCCCGATGCCTCCCTGATCCATGATTGAGCCGACATATTGCTGGGTAAGCATATCCCCAAAATAGTCTTCGTAATCACTCTTTTCCTCAGCACGCATTATAGTCTTTTCCATAGACTTATATACCTGCTCTAACATATATGCCTCAAATTCTTTACATGCCTCCATCGCCTTCTTGTCGGTTATTTTATCGGAATCTGAGTTTTTGAGCCGGTTCTCAAGACCAGTCGTCTGTGTCTGATTATATACAGATGCATAATCAACTGCATTAACTGACATATCCATAAACGTTCCTCCTGTCTGCTATAAATGGTAGACTTGACTATCTCAGGTTATTCGCCTGCTGCATCATGTCATCCGTTGCCTGTATTGCCTTTGAATTCATCTCATATGCTCTTTGTGCCACGATAAGATTAACTATTTCGTTTGCCACATCTACATTTGATGACTCCTGATGCTTCTGGTGCACCTTACTTGGCTTAGCATTTGCTGTTCCCTCAGGCACCGGATCTCCGGACGCAACACTTACGGCATAATTATTTCCGCTCTCTCTCGTCAGTCCGGCAGGATTGTTAAACTGTACAAGTCCAAAAGTAATATTATATGTCTGTCCCTGTGCATTTGTTCCTGTAAGAGGAACCACATTTCCATCTGCTCCCGGAAAACCTAAGACTCCTTCCTTCGTAACCTGCAGGTCAGAAGCCATATATGTAGTCGGAAGCACAATGTTGTTTCCAAACTGATCTAAGACATAGTATCCATCAGATGTACATAAATAATTTCCCTCTTCCGTAGGAGATACAATAAAACTTCCGTCTCTTGTATATAATGTCTGTCCACTGGCATCCTTCACCTGAAAGAAACCATCTCCTTCAATCGCCATACAAAATGGGTCATCTATATCCGTAATATTTCCCTGCCTAAATATAGCTGTTATTGCAGCTGTTCTCGTACCCAGACCAACCTCTGCCGCAACCGGCTTGTTTTCACCTGCATTGTTGGTAGATGTTGACTGTAGGTTCTGATACAACAGAGACTTAAATGTTGCCTCCTGTGTCTTGTATCCTATTGTATTAACATTTGCAAGGTTGTTTGCTATAGTATCTACATTTGTCTGCTGAGCTCTCATTCCTGATGCCGCAGTCCATAATGAACGCATCATATTGTATTACCTCCATTTAAGCTTTATATTATACACGACCCACTTCTGTAGTTGCCTTTTCAAGTTCCTTATCAATCGTCTGAATCATCTTCTGGTTTGTTTCGTATGCCCTTGTTATGGCTATCATGTCAACCATCTCCGTTACCATATTAACATTTGACATCTCAAGATATCCCTGGGTAACAGTTGCATTTGATTGTATTATATTTGTGCCTTGCACAGGCTCATACATGTTTTCTCCATAACTTGAAAGTGCGTCATAATTGTCAAAATCAACAATCTGTAAGGTAGAAATATAATTGTTCCCGGAGTAAATTTCTCCACGCTCGTTTACACTTATATCTACCAGATTGGCTCCCGGAATCTGAATACGATTCCCACCATCACCTAACACAAAATCTCCATCCTTTGTAACAAGATAACCTTCCCTGGTTACAGTGAAATCTCCATCACGTGTATATCTGATATGCTCGGTTCCACTCTTGTCAGTTGTGCTAATGGTAAAAAATCCTCTTCCGTCCAGTGCAAAATTGTATTGGCTTCCAGTCTCCCTGAAATTTCCATTCGACATATCGTAGTATGTTTCTCCAATCTTAACTCCCAAGGTTACGCCACCTATACCACGTATAATATTTACACCCTCCGTAGTATCGTTAATTTTTACTGCAAGCTGTCTGTCAAAGGACTGTGACGTAACATCAATCTTTTTAAAACCAGTGGTATCTGCATTTGCCATATTGTTTGTTACGACATCCATACGCCGTTGCTCGTTGCGCATGCCCGTCCATGCTGTAAATAGCCCTCTTACCATTTTCTCAACTCCTAATTTTTCTCGCTTGAAAATTCTATATATTTTCCTGTTCCAATTGCAACTGCCGTAAGCGGCTGCTCCGCAGTCATTGTTGTTATTCCGGTATTTTCTTCGATAAGATCCTCCAGACCGTGAAGCAATGCTCCTCCGCCTGTTAATACTATACCTCTGTCTGCTATGTCTGCAGAAAGCTCTGGTGGTGTACGTTCAAGTACAGAATGAACTGCATCAACGATTTGTGCAGTAACCTCTCTCAGTGCCTCCTCTGTCTCATCAGAAGATACCGTAACGGTTTTCGGAAGTCCGGTTACCAGATTACGTCCACGTATATCCATAGTAATGTTTTCCGGTCTTTTATAGCATGTTCCTATATTTATCTTGATATCCTCAGCTGTTCTTTCGCCTATGAGAAGATTATGCCGTTTTCTCATAAATCTGACGATTGCATCATCAAAATCGTCTCCGGCAACCTTAAGCGATGAATTTACGACTATTCCGTCAAGGGATATAACCGCAATATCTGTTGTTCCTCCACCTATATCCACAATCATATTTCCACAAGGTCTTGAAATATCTATTCCTGCTCCTATTGCTGCCGCAACAGGCTCCTCAATAACATAAACATCTCTGGCACCTGCCTGATATGTGGCATCCTCAACTGCTTTCTTCTCCACCTCGGTAGCACCGGATGGAACACATACACTTATTCTTGGTCGTCTGCCAAAAAAGCTTTTTCCAACCGCCTTCTCAATAAAATATTTTAGCATTTTTTCAGTAATCTTGTAGTCAGAAATCACACCTTGTCTAAGTGGTCTTACCGCAACTATGTTACCCGGGGTTCTACCCAACATAAGCCTTGCTTCCTCACCTATAGCCTTAATGGAATTTGTATCTCTGTCATAAGCTACGACAGACGGCTCCTTCAAAACTACTCCCTTACCTTTAACATATACTAATATACTGGCTGTTCCTAAATCTATACCAACATCTGAACCTGCCATAGTCTCTCCTTTCCCGTTAACAAATATATCGTCAAAACTTTGTTTTTTATTAACTGTAGATGTGCTGTTCTAAGAATCTCCTGCCTCTCTCAGGATAATAAGTGATGCCGGCTGACCGCTAAGCCACTCCATGCTTATCTCCGTAATATCCATGATTGCATCAAGCTTCTGAATATAGCTTCGCCATTTTGTCACTTTATTTTTTGTAATAAATGACTTTCTCATACCTGAAATATTATCATATCTATCACGAAGATCTGTGATAAGCTCACAGCTGTCACCATATTTAAAATCATACCCGAGCATATCATCCATTTTCTTATTGGAAAAAAGCACCTCTCCTGTGTAGGCATCTCTTACAAATATTCCCACATCGAAGTTATTGTATGTCTCTATCAAATGATTATTCACATTTCTGATATTATCATCACCATATGCGTTTTCAAGTATACTTTGAATGACCAATGTAATACTCTTTGCAAACCGAAGTTCTTCAGCCGTCCACACTCTGTATGACTTGCACTCAGCGAAAACAAGCATACCATACGGCTCATCGTTCATATATATTGCATGTGCCATAGCAGCTTTAAATCCATATCTCATAACCGTCAGCTTGTCCTCAGCAGTCATGTTGCTATTGTCAACTACATAACGTCCATCATTTTTCTCAAACTCATGTGCAAATATATATTTATTGCCGGGAATCATCTTTACAATCTCTTCACTCGGAACACATCCGCTTACATCCCAATAATTTTTCAGAACCAAATCTGCTTTAGAGTTTTTTGCAATGGTGTAGAGCATCATTTTATCTACATTCATATTGATGCCCACATCCCGAAGCAGTTCACCAACAATCTGCTCAACTGAATCTATAAGCTTGCTGTTAATCTTTGAAAGTGCATCATTTATGATACTCTGCTTTGCAAGCTCTTCTCTAAGTTTAACACCTGCCCCTCTGGACTTGGCAGCCTCAATGGCAGCAACTTCATTTTTGTGGAGATAATCCGACATAATGGCACTGATTGTGCGGTGATATTCGCAGATTGACTTAAGCTTGTCTGTCTCCTCCTGTGTATATGAGCCAAGTATCCAAAGTCCCCTTGCCTCTCCATTTACTATAATAGGTGCAGCACATATCTTGCCAATACCGCCCTCCTCACGGTCAATGATAACCGGTTCCTCATTGTCTAATGCCGTATTGACAATAAATTTATAATATTCTTTATATGCCGGCTTCTCAAACAAATCATAGAAATCTCCTAAATTTGTTGCAGGCCCAATCGGTTCAAACACAACCTTGCCATCCATATCAACAAATGCGGAGTATAACCCTGAGAATTCTGAAAAGCTTTTCATCATTATAGGGAACCAATCGTTTTCAAGTATGTGCTCATATGTTCCGGTTGAACCGTCATAAGTTTTTCGTGGTTCCACAACACGATTGCCTTTTCCTTTTGTCAGACTGATATACATTTCGATACGAAAGGTATCCTCATTTTCATCCTCAATAACAATTTCATTGGACACATTGTAAAGTGTACCATCATCGCCAACCATTCTGTACTCATGGACATAGCTGTCAACCTTTGACTTCAGGGCATTCATCACAGTTTTTTCAACCTTTTCCCTATCTTCCGGGAAAATATAATCCTCCACAAGCTTCAAACCCTTATTAATCATTTCAATATTCATACCAAGCATCGATGCATTTGGAGAAATGTATTCAACCTTGCTCTTTTGGTTATCCTTTTGGCAGCTTTTTACTATAATAACATAGCCTGCTTTGGCAACTGCTTTTCTTAAATATAAATTCTCTAATACCATACGCTTTTCCTCCGGTACAGACAGGAACATGTACATTTACATTTCCAGCCTAAACAACAATAGGGCTGTCGCAGGTCACGCAACAGCCCTAACCGATTTCTGATTACTGTAAATCCGGAAACTGCTGTGCCGCAATTGTCTTAGTGTCATCACATGCTTTTACTACATTGTCAACAGCAACCATCAATTCTGACATAAAGATTCCCAGATTTTCACACTCTCTCTTAACTGCCATCCTTGCATTGTATGCATCTGATCTTGCCTGATTACGAAGCTCCTCACATTCAGTTTCTGTCTCTGCCCTAAGAGCTGCACAATATTCCTGAGTCTGACGATTTGCCTCTCTGCAGCTATTTTCCGTTTCTATCCTTAAATCGTCTGTTTCTTCCTTTGTACGTCTTCTCAGGTCATCACAATTTGCATAAGTGGACTCCTTCATTTCCTGGCAGGCGCTTGTAGTCTCTGCACGAAGCCTCTCGCAGCTTGCAACAGTTTCATTTGTAAGTCTCTCACATTCTGCATCTGTCTCATTTCTAAGTCTCTCACATTCTGCCTGCGTCTCTGCAGCAATAGCATCACATCTGTCTGTTGTCTCCTTTAAGAGAATATCGGCACTTTCCCTTGCCTCAAGCAGGGTTCTTGAAATAGACTCATATCTGTTTGCCGATTCTTCATCTCTGTTCTTGTAACTAACAAGCTGGTTTTTCAACTGGGTGATCTCACTCTGAAGCTCATCATTTACTTTTTTGAGGTTGTCAATGGTGCTTGACGATTCGTTAAGATTTACCTCTCTCATAGTGTGAAGGTTTTTTACTGTCTCACTGAGCTTTAAAACATTTGCTTTAAGCTCATCTACCTCTCTTTTATGTGCTGCTCTGTTTTCTTCTATATATGCGTCAACTGCCTTTTTGTCATATCCACCAAACGAAGCTGTCTTAAATTGTGGTTCCATTCTTTTATCCCCTTTCTCTTTCGAACCCCAGACATCAAAATTCACTTCCGACAACAGGCTGGGGCTGTATGTAAGGTTTTTTAACCAAATACATATGCATCAAATAAAAACTAGCATAAGTATATCACATATAAATGTACAATGCACTTATTTTTTTATTTTTCTATCGCATTTATAACAGATATATGTTATATTTATTGTGTTTGGCAATTATCTTAACTGTTATTTTGTTGGAGGAATCTTTTATGAAAACCAAACTTGATTTTAAAACCAAAAGACTCACCTTGCTTCTTACAGCCGTAATGCTTCTTGTATCTCTTACAGGCTGTTCGGACAAATATGAAAAAAAATATCAAAATTATATAAAAAGCCTTATTGCTATCAATTATCTGGGAGCTACTAAAGATTATATAGAATCGACAGGAGCCAACAAGGATGATGCAGATGCCCTCTACGAAGCGAATGCTGAATATCTGGCCGACAGCATCCTTTCTTACTACAGTATACAGATATCCGAAGCTCCTGATATGCGTGCTGAGTATGTGGCACTTGCAAAAGAGATTTACCGAAAGGTTAACTACAAGGTTTCAAAGGCATACAAATCCGGAACCCAGTATTGTGTTGATATAACGATTTATCCAATTGATATTTTTGCACAAACCTCCGAAGAGGTTACTGCCTATGTTGAGAGGTTTAACCAAAATGTATCAAATGGTGACTACAACGACTACACAATGGAGCAGTATCAGACCGAATTTTCTACCGGTATGCTGGAAATATTACATAAGGGATGTTTAAATGTCAGCTATGCCGAGCCCGTCACCGTAACGGTTACAATCATCAAGGACGGCAACACCTATTATATCGGTGACCACGATTTTATGGCTATCGACTCTGCAATGATTGCTGCATCTTCTGTTAAAGAAAGCACGGAAAACACAGACAATACAGAAAGTGAAGAATAAAGAAAGAAATAACAGGCTGTTACACCATGTATTCCCGGTGCGACAGCCTGTTTCTTTAATTGAACGTTACATTCTTTATTCTACTGTTACAGATTTTGCAAGATTTCTCGGTTTATCTACGTCAAGTCCCTTTGCCTCAGATGTGTAATATGCTATAAGCTGCAGTATAACAGCTGTTGCAAATGCCGTAAACTCAGGTTCCAGCTTAGGTATGCGTATGTGCTTATCACATATTGCCGGATCTTCTACCGATTCATCCATGCTGACAAGCACAACATATGCCCCTCTTGCCTTTACCTCTCTTATGTTTGATATAACTTTACTGTATACATCCTCCTGAGTTGCAAGTGCAATAACAGGAACATTTTCCGTAATAAGTGCTATGGTACCGTGTTTAAGCTCTCCTGCTGCATATGCCTCCGCATGTACATATGAAATTTCCTTCAGCTTAAGTGCCGCCTCAAGGCTCATGGTGTAGTCAAGTCCCCTGCCTATGTAAAAGGCATTCGGGGCAAGCTTAATGTGGTTTGCTATCCTTTTGATGTCATTTGCCATTTTAAGGGTGTCCTCAATAATGTTAGGGGCATTTATAAGCTTTGTCATAAAATGCTTCGCCTCCCCTTCGCTGAGTATTCCCTTTACCATTCCCATTTTACAAGCAATAAGGTACATTGCCGATACCTGTACCGTGTATGCCTTTGTACTTGCAACAGCTATCTCAGGACCCGCATGTGTGTAGAGAACATAGTCACTTTCACGGGCTATTGTCGAGCCCTTTACGTTTACGATTGATATGACCCTTGAACCATTTTTCTTTGCAAGCTTTAATGCCTCAAGGGTATCTATGGTTTCTCCCGACTGGGATAAAACTATTGTGAGTGTATCCTTATCAATAATCGGATTTTTATATCTGAATTCCGACGCTATTTCTACCTGCACAGATATGCGGAGCTTACTTTCTATAACATGCTTTCCTACCATTCCTGCATGCATTGCAGTTCCACATGCAACTACAGTAACTCTCTTACAGCTAAGCAGCACCTCATCATCTATACCATCTGTGGAAAAATCCGGCAGGCCTTGGCTTACCCTCGGTGCAACGGTATTTCTTATTGCATCCGGCTGCTCGTAAATTTCCTTTAGCATAAAGAATGGATAGCCTCCTTTCTTGGCACTGGTTATATCCCAGTTTACAGAAAGTATCTCAGGCTTTACTTCATTTCCCTTCATGTCTCTTACGTCGATTCCATCTCTTGTAAGAGTAAGTATGTGATATTCCGGTACCACAAAATATTCCTTGGAAAATGCAATTACCGCCGTAAGGTCTGATGCAATTACAGAGCCCTCCGATGAAGCCGTTGCAATAAGTGGGCTTACATTTCTTATGGAAAATATAGTGTCCGGTATATCCTGAAACATGATACAAAGTGCAAATGCACCTGAAAGGGCATTGACAGTTTTCTTTATGGCTTTTACAGGGTCGCCCTCATAAAATGTATCAAGAAGCGCCGCAACAACCTCCGTATCAGTCTCCGAAATGAGCTTTCCGCCAAGTCCGAATTCTGTTATAAGCTGCTTGTAATTTTCAATAATTCCGTTGTGTATAAGCACTACCTGCCCACATCTGTGTGGGTGTGCATTAGCATCCGTAACCCCTCCATGCGTCGCCCATCTTGTATGGCCTATTCCACAGGTTGCAGGGTTATCATCCTCCTCACAAAGCTTTCTCAGCTCAGCAACCTTGCCCGTACGTTTCTTTACGGTAATTTTTCCCTCATGCAAAAGTGCAAGTCCCGCACTGTCATAGCCTCTGTACTCAAGCTGCTCCAATCCGTCAATTATTATATTCTTTGCCGGCTTGCTGCCGGTGAAACCTATTATTCCGCACATATAATTAATTCTCCTATCCTACTTAATTTAAGGCGCACTTATCCCATGTTAATCACATATAACAATATGTTGGTTATATTTTGTTCCAAAGCTTAAAAAACTATAAAACATCATATGCCGTACGTCCTTATATTATTCAAATTTCATGGTTCCGAACAAAGTGCCTTCGGCACTGCAGTTCGCATCTTAGCAGGGTCCGCAAGGACCGTGCCAATAGGAAATTCGAAAGAATTTCCTATAAAGGAACAAAGAATGATTAACGGAGCACATATGCTGACAAGTCTTTTGAAAGCTTATATGCTACGGCTGACTGCTTGGCTTTGTTTTGAGGTTACCCTCATATTTCACCTTGCATAACACGCTCAGCTGCGCGAAAGAGCATCCGCCGAATACTTCGATAACTCTTTACCTCGTCGACCTAAAATGTGAGTGTCGTCATGCGGACAACCACAACCAACTTAGGTACATGGCGCTAAGGTTCTTAACCTTTCGAAATCTGCTTCCTCCATACAAACAGACAATTTATTATAACATGCGTAGCATATGCAAGTAAAGAATAAAAAAGCTGAACTTATAGTGCATCTGCGGTAGCCGTATGCTGCTATATATGCATAAAACCGTTTGAAGACGTCGGTACTTGAATGGCCTGTACGGATACAGCCTATACAATAACGAGAAAACCCGCTTTCGCTCGTTTCAGACGTAACGGTACTAAAAATTGCCGGTCTGGGATAATTCAATATAAAAATCCCCAAACCGGCAATTTAAGTACCGACGTCTTCAAACGGTTTTTCGTTATTGTATAGGCTGTATCCGTACAAGCCATTCTTAGTACCGCTACGTCTGAGACGAGCGAGAGTGTGTCTTACGCATATATAGCAGCATACAGCTACCGCAAGTGCACCATAATCAGCTTATCATTGCCCCTGCAGGCATATCTATTTCAGCAGTAAGAAGCGCCAGATTTCCTTCAAAATCTTCCGCACATAAAAGCATACCTTCGGACTCTACTCCTGCAAGCTTTGTCGGCTTAAGGTTTGTAATGACAACAACCTTTTTACCTACCATCTCCTCAGGTGTATAATAATTCTTTATACCTGATACTATCTGGAGAACCCTTCCGTTTACCTGTACCTGTGAACATAAAAGCTTCTTTGACTTCTGCACCTCCTCACAGGAGATAATTTCTCCCATCTGAAGCTGCATTTTATTAAATTCTTCTATTGTAATTTCTTCCTTAACCTTTGTGTCTACGGTAGGTATTTCAACGCTTGTCTTACTCTTTTTCTTTGGTTTTTCTTCCTCCTCCGGTTCCTCCGGCTTTGAAGGGAATCTCCGCTCAATCTCATCAAGCATGACAGGCGCATCTATTCTTGCAAAAAGCATCTCCGGTTCTGCAACAACCTTATTTCCTGATGGATAAAGACCAAACCTTACAAGCTCAGTAACCTTTCTCTTTTCAGTACAAAGCTGTGCCAGTATTTTCTCTGAAGTTTCCGGCATAAATGGCTCAAGAAGTGTAGCTCCTATAACAATACTCTCAACAAGGTTGTAAAGTACAGTATTTAATCTGTCCGCACTGTCCGGTTCCTTTCCAAGCACCCAAGGAGTTGTCTCATCAATATATTTGTTGCATCTCTTAAAGAGTGCAAATATTTCTGTTATGGCATCCGCTACCTTAAGCTTGTCCATACAGTCATTAACTTTAAATCTTGTCTCAAGAACCTGATTTTTAAGTTCTTCATCCAGTGGCGTGGACTCATTTGTGTTTGTAACAACGCCATCAAAATATTTGTTTACCATGGAAATTGTTCTGCTAACAAGGTTGCCAAGCGTATTTGCAAGCTCGGAATTTATTCTTTCAATTACAAGTTCCCATGAAATAACCCCATCATTTTCAAATGGCATTTCGTGCAGAAGGAAGAACCTTACCGCATCAACACCAAACAAATCAACCATATCATCGGCATACAGAACGTTTCCACGTGACTTGCTCATCTTACCGGTGCTCTGTAAAAGCCACGGATGACCAAATATCTGCTTTGGAAGCGGTTCACCCAATGCCATAAGCATAATCGGCCAATATATAGTGTGGAATCTCAATATGTCCTTTCCAATAAGATGCAGGTCTGCCGGCCAGTATCTGCTGTAGAGCTGGTCACTGGCTCCATCTGCGTCATAGCCAAGTCCAGTTATATAGTTTGAAAGTGCATCAATCCATACATAAATAACATGTCCCGGATCAAATTCTACAGGTATACCCCACTTAAATGAGGTTCTTGAAACGCACAAATCCTGAAGTCCCGGAAGAAGGAAATTATTCATCATTTCATTCTTTCTTGACTCCGGCTGGATGAAATCCGGATGTGAATTTATATGTTCAATCAGTCTGTTTGCATATTTTTTCAGCTTGAAGAAATAAGCCTCCTCCTTTGCAGGCTGGCACTCTCTGCCACAATCAGGACATTTTCCATCTACAAGCTGTGACGATGTAAAGAAAGACTCACATGGAGTACAGTACATGCCTTCATACTCACCCTTGTAAATGTCTCCCTTATCATAAAGCTTTTTAAATATTTTCTGAACCTGCTTTTCATGATCCTCATCTGTTGTTCTTATAAATTTGTCATATGAGGTATTCATCAGATCCCATATGCTTTTCACCTGACCAGATACCTCGTCAACAAACTCCTTCGGAGTTGAGAGGCTCTCAAATGCCTTTGTCTCTATTTTTTGTCCATGCTCGTCGGTACCCGTCTGAAATCTTACGTCGTATCCGACGAATCTTTTGTATCTAGCAATACTATCTGCAAGAACAATCTCATATGTGTTTCCAATATGAGGCTTTCCCGACGTATATGCAATCGCTGTAGTAATGTAATATGGTTTCTTTGCCATTCTCCTAAATTCCTCCTCGCTTATTTATCCTACTCTGAGCTTGAACTTCTGGAGTTCTTTATCGGAGTCAACCACCTCTATGTCTCCTCCCAACGCTCTTATTTTTCCGTCAAAATCTTCATATCCTCTAAGAATATACTTTATGTCCTCAACTGTAGAAAATCCCTCAGCAGCAAGCCCTGCAATAACAAGTGCAGCTCCTGCCCTTAAATCCGGTGCTACAAGATTAGCACCCTTGTAACCATCAACCCCTGTGATAACTGCCGAGTTACCTTCCACCTTTATCTTTGCACCCATGCGGGCAAGCTCGTTTACATACCGGAACCGGTTTTCAAATATACTTTCCGTAATAACACTTGTTCCCTGCGAAAGTGCCAGCGTAGTAGCCATCTGTGGCTGCATGTCTGTAGGAAATCCCGGATATGGCAGCGTCTTTATCTGTGTTGACTTCATTCTGCCATCCGCCATAACCCTTACCGAATCATCATACTCAATAACACGCGCACCTATTTCATTCAGCTTTGAAGTAATTGCCTCCAAATGCTTTGGAATGACATTTTTTATAAGGATATTTCCCTTCGTGGCAACAGCCATAGTCATAAATGTTCCTGCCTCAATCTGGTCAGGAATAATTGAATACTCTGTTCCCTTCAGCTTCTGGACACCACGTATTCTAATAACATCGGTTCCTGCTCCCTTTATGTTAGCTCCCATACTGTTCAGGAAGTTGGCAACATCAACGATATGAGGCTCCTTAGCAGCATTTTCTATCGTTGTTTTACCCTCAGCAAGAACTGCTGCCATCATAATATTGATTGTGGCACCTACTGTAACAACGTCAAGATATACGTGATTTCCAATCAGATTTTCTGCTTTTGCAATAATCTTTCCGCCATTTTCTATATCTACAGTAGCTCCCAATGCTTTAAATCCCTTAATGTGCTGATCTATCGGTCTAAGACCAATATCACATCCACCTGGAAGTGCTACCTGTGCATAATTAAACTTACCGAGCAAAGCTCCCAACAAATAATAGGAAGCTCTTATTTTTCTTATGTACTCATCATCAACACATAAATCTTCATCGTTGTGTATAGTCCCCCCACATATGGAAACTGTGTGAGTGTCTATATATTTGACTTTGGCACCAATGTTTTCTATAGCACGGAGCAGCACCTTTGTGTCATCCACATAAGGCACATTTTCAATAATGCACTCCTCGTCAGTAAGTACGGCTGCAGCAAGAATTCCAAGGGCAGCATTTTTTGCTCCCGCTATGGTTACCTCGCCTTCCAAAGCCTTACCACCTTTTATAACATACTTTTCCATTACACACCTCTACGCCCTATTATACATAGTCTTATAGATTATATCACATTGAGCAGAAAAGTAAACCCAAATATTCCCGCACAATTATTTATCTGCCTCACAATAGACGCACCTGTATACCCGGTTTTCTTTGTCCGTAAGCTTGAAAATATGAGGTATTTCCTGCTCTGTAGACGTTATGCAGCGAGGATTTTTACATTTTTTGATATTTACAAGCTTTTCCGGAAGTTCCAATTTTTTCTTTTCAACAGTCTCCCCGTCCTTTATTATACTGACGGTTATTCCCGGATCAATATATCCAAGTACATCCAAATTTAAATTATATTCATCCTTATCAATTTTTAGAATATCCTTTTTTCCCATTTTATTGCTTTTAACATTTTGAAGTATCGCAACACTGCAGTCCAGCTTATCTAGCTTTAAATCCCTGTATACCTGCAATGCTTTCCCTGCGGTTATATGGTCCAAAACAATTCCATTCTGAATACTGTCTATTTTCATTACCTATTCCCTCCCCGCATTTTCCAAAAGTGTAATAATAAGTGCCATTCTTACATATTTACCATTCAATGCCTGCCTAAAGTAGCATGCACGAGGGTCATCATCCACCTTCGTTGATATTTCATTTACTCTTGGAAGCGGATGAAGGATTGACAAATCTTTTTTGGCATATTTCAATTTCGTTTCGTCAAGGATATAGGTATCTTTCAATCTTACATAGTCGGCTTCATTAAAAAATCTTTCCTTCTGGACTCTGGTCATGTAAATAATATCGAGTTCCTCCATGACCTCCTCCATCGTTGAAACCTCCCTATATTCTATATTATTCTTCTCAAACACCTCTGTGATAATATAATCAGGAACCCTAAGCTCTTTTGGTGAAATAAGTATATATTTTATGTTTTTATATCTGGAAAGTGCCTTGATAAGTGAATGAACCGTCCTTCCGAATTTGAGATCCCCGCAAAGACCAATTGTAAAGTTGTCAAGCCGTCCCTTTTCTCTTTTTATTGTGAGCAAATCCGTAAGTGTCTGTGTCGGGTGGTTGTGCCCACCATCACCTGCATTTATGATTGGGACGGATGATACCATGGCACCAAACATCGGTGCGCCCTCCTTCGGATGTCTCATGGCAATAATGTCAGCGTAGCACCCCACAACCCTGATTGTATCTCCAACGCTTTCCCCTTTCGTAGCTGACGAGGAATCGGCAGAAGAAAAACCAAGTACATTTCCTCCCAGCTCCATCATAGCAGCTTCAAAGCTGAGTCTGGTTCTTGTACTTGGTTCAAAAAATAATGTAGCAAGCTTTTTACCCTTGCATACCTCACTGTAATCTTCCTTGTTGTCTATAATATGCTGTGCAAGATTCAAAATGCTGTCAATTTCCTCAACGCTTAAATCTGTCGAATCAATCAGATGTTTCATGATGCACCTCCCACTTTAAATACCTGAAAACTGATTTTCATTTTTTTCTATGCTATACCAACTATAAGCTTCCATATATTCGTTTGTCAAGTATTCTTTGTATCCTCTTGGTCATCATCATCCTCATCGGGTTCGGGATTTGAAATGGTATGTGTAATCGAAACATCATTTTCATCCAACAAATCCGCAATTGCGAACCTGTCACGTCTTTCGCACACCATGACATACTGTCTTCTGTTGGCACGAAGTTTTAAAATAATTATGTTGCTATCTTCAGGGTCATCCACCAGCTTATAGCTCTGGATAAACTCCCATTCCAGATAGGTTGTACCCACAACCGCTCCTTTATCAGTAAGACCACTTTGTACACGTGCAGACAAAACTATGAATAATACAAATACAAGCACCGCCGGTGTAAAAACATAATAATGAAAATAGGCAAACACAGCAAGAAGAACCAGCCCCAGATTTGCATAAATTACCTCTGAGCGGTTCAACCTGTGATGCAGCCTGCTTTTTATTATTATGTCAGGCTGCCGTTTAATGGCAGCTATGCACACTAAAACGGCAGTCCCAAAGCCAAGAAATAGGACAAAGCCTAAAACTCCCATCCAAACATCCATCGCTAATCTCCTAAACTTGAACATCAGCCCATTCCAAATTTGCTTTCAGCAAATGGGCTGATGCTACATGTAAAGTTTTCATAGAAAACTTTACACAACCAGAGTAACCATAACTGCTTTCTCAGCATGTCTTCTGTTTTCAGCCTGATTCAGTATTACATCAAGGTTTTTGTCAATCACACTCTGTGATATCTCATATCCCTCATGCATAGGCATATCATGCATAACAATTGCCTTACTTCCCTCAATAAAGTTGTCATTTATCTGATATGGCATCATTTTAGCCATAATTTCCGCCTTTTTATCGGCATATTCAGGATTGTTGAAAAACTCCATATCTACCCATGTATCTGTGTAGAGTACATCCATTTCCTTCACATACTTTTTTGCTTCCTCCATAGACATGGCAGGATCCAGTTCAACATAGTGACCGGTTGCCTTTGCCTCCTCAAAAAAGTCGTCCTTGCATACTGTATCATTCACAAGTGGTGTAAGTCCGTAGAGCGTTCCCTTTTTCATTTTTGAGAAAAACTCCACAAGTGAATTAAATACATTATTTTTTGCTCCGATATACATAAGCTTTACATCAAGACTTCCAAATCTCTCAATAAGAGTAAGTGCATCTGCAAGAATCTGACATGGATGGTACGAGTTGTCACAACCATTTATAAATGGAACCGTAACATTTCTACCAAAAAGCTCCACTGTCTCATTTTTTATGAGACGTGCCATAATAATATCAACATTTCTGCACACATATTTTATCTCAGAAACAGGCTCACCAAGAACAAAATTAGAATCTCTCCAAAGCTGGTTATAGTATGTGCCGCCAAGTTCTGTTATTCCTGTAGTAAATGATAAGAATGTCCTTGTTGATGTCTTTTCAAAAAGAGTATACAGCTTTTTCCCCTTGAGAGCCTCGCTATACTTTTCTGGATTTTTCTTCATATCCAACGCAAGATTTAAAATATTATTTAACTCATCAGCGGAAAAGTTCTTAAAATTCAACATATTCTTCATAATGAATATTCCTCATTTCTATTAGTTATTGTAAGATGCAAGCTTATCTGCCATATCAGTTTTTTCCCAAGGAAGCTCAACATCCGTACGTCCGAAATGTCCGTAGGCAGCCGTCTTTTTGTATATAGGTCTTCTCAAATCCAGCATCTTTATAATACCTGCCGGTCTAAGGTCAAAGTTTTCTCTTATAATATCAACAAGCCTTGTATCACTCAGCTTACCTGTTCCAAAGGTATCAACCATAATTGATGTCGGCTTTGCAACTCCAATGGCATATGAAAGCTGAATTTCACACTTGTCTGCAAGTCCTGCAGCGACAATATTTTTTGCCACATATCTTGCAGCGTATGCTGCCGAACGGTCAACCTTGGTGCAATCCTTTCCTGAGAAAGCTCCACCGCCGTGACGTGCATATCCACCGTATGTATCAACTATAATCTTACGTCCGGTAAGACCACTGTCACCGTTAGGTCCTCCAATAACAAATCTTCCTGTCGGATTTATGAAGAACTTCGTGTTTTCATCTATCATATTCTGCGGTAAAATAGCATCAAATACATATTTCTTAATGTCGGCATGTATCTGCTCCTGTGAAACATCATCACTATGCTGTGTAGAAAGTACAACTGCATCAAGCCTGCTTGGCTTTCCGTTTTCATCATACTCTACTGATACCTGCGTTTTTCCGTCAGGCCTTAAATAAGGGAGCGTACCATTTTTTCTAACCTCTGAAAGCTTAAATGAAAGCTTGTGAGCCAATGCAATCGGATATGGCATAAGCTCAGGTGTTTCATTTGTAGCAAATCCAAACATCATTCCCTGGTCTCCTGCTCCAATTGCCTCTATCTCCTCATCACTCATAGTGTTCTCTCTGAGCTCCAGAGCCTTGTCAACACCCATAGCTATATCAGGTGACTGCTTATCAAGTGATGTTATAACACCACATGTATCACAGTCAAATCCATACTTTGCCCTGTCATATCCTATTTCTCTTATTGTCTCACGCACGATGCTCTGAATATCTACATGTGCTTTGGTTGTAATCTCGCCCATAACAAGCACAAGTCCCGTAGTTACCGCTGTCTCACATGCAACACGGCTCATAGGATCCTGCTCCAGCATAGCATCAAGAATTGCGTCTGAAATCTGATCACATATTTTGTCTGGATGTCCCTCCGTAACTGATTCTGAAGTAAATAATAACTTTTCCATATTTTTCCTCCTACGTTTTTGATTTTTTTATTAAAATTAAAAAAATCCGGTTGCAACAACCGGATTTGAAGGTCTTTATTCAAATCCTCTTATTGCTCGATAGTCATATAATTATGATTCTCGCTCAGGTCGGCACCTTCCACATAAAGCGGGGTTGCCACGGCTTCACAGTCCCTTATGACTCCACCGTTCTGAATAAGAGAGATATATTATTGTAGATTTAACAATACTCTTTTGTAACCTTGTTGTCAATATTAAATTTATATGTTTTACTGCTATAGAGCAACAAAATTATAAGCTGTAGTGGCGACTATTGTCTATCACTCCGTAGCTACTGCCACCTCACTAAACGCCAAAGCCATTTCTTTGGACTCCTCTGCCCTTTTGTTGACCTCTTCCGGACTATGGTATGTAGGCACTGTATCCTTTATTGCCTGAACAATTACGTTATAGCCCTCCTCCTCAACTGCCTGTAACAATATGGCAAGTTTATTGTCAACCTCATCTCTGCTAAGCGGTTTATCACGCTCTATAAAAATCATTTCATTTTCTGTCTTGTCGAGCTCTTCCGTTTTCATAAGAAGCTCCTCATAAAGCTTTTCTCCAGGCCTTAGGCCAACTTCAACGATATCTATATCCTCATATGGCTTTAGTCCTGACAGCTGTATCATGTTCTCTGCCAAATCGAGTATCTTAACCGGTTTCCCCATGTCCAGAACAAAAAGCTCACCGTTTTTTGCCATTGCACAGGTTTCCATTACCAATCCTACTGCTTCCGGTATCGTCATAAAGTAACGGATAATTCTCTTGTCGGTCAGTGTAATTGGTCCTCCTGATTCTATCTGCTTTTTGAACAGAGGGATGACACTTCCGTTGCTTCCTAAAACATTTCCGAATCTCACTGCCGTAAAATCTGTTTTACTGTCCTTTCTGCACTGTATCACCATCTCGCAAATACGCTTGCTTGCTCCCATTATATTTGTAGGGTTAACAGCCTTATCGGTAGATATAAGCAGAAACTTTTCCACGTTATACTGTTCCGATAAATTAGCAACATTATATGTACCTAACACGTTATTTTTTATTGCCTCACATGCACTGTTTTCCATAAGCGGTACATGCTTGTGAGCTGCCGCATGAAACACAATCTGCGGCTTCGTCTTTCTGAATATCTCCTCCAAACGCTTAAAATCGCGGACAGATGCAATATAAACCTCAAGATTCAGCCTGTCACCATATCGGTTTATAAGCTCCTGTTGTATGTCATATGCATTATTTTCGTATATGTCTATAATGACAAGCTTCCTTGGTTTCCTTTTTGCTATCTGACGGCATAGCTCAGAGCCAATGGAACCGCCGCCACCCGTGACCATAACAACTTTGTCCGTATAATATGTATGGGCAAGCTCACCCTTAATGGAAACGCTGTCGCGGAATAGCAAATCCTCTATCTGAAACTCTCTCACACCTCTTTTTGTGGAATTATTTTCGCCGTCACCCAAAGGGTAATCATACAGCTTTACCTTACATCCGGTAGTCTTGTAAAGATTGTACAGCTTTGTTTTGTCCTCAGATGTAGCATCAGGCAGGGCAATTACAATTTCCTGAATAGGCATTGACTTTATAACTTCTGTTATAGAATCATCCTCATAATAAACCTTAATTCCGTTTATCTGCTTTCCCACTTTTTGTGAATCCTTGTCTATAAAGCAGTAAGGTATATAATGGGCAAGCGGATTCCTAATCAGCTCATCCGCAAGGGATGCTCCCACATTTCCCGCTCCAACAATCGCAATGTTGATTTTGTGAATTCCGCCTTCCACGCCATTTAAGCCTGCGTCATTTCTCTGTGCTGATTTCGAGTACAGATATTGGTAAATCAATCGGCTCATAAGTGTTATAAGCAGTATGGTAAATACAAGGATAATACTATATGCCGCTCCAATGTTGACTTCACGCACAACACGTCCAACGGCAATATATAAAGCTCCTGCGATTAAATCGGCAAAAACAAGCCTCAGATATGTTGATGTATTTGCATACCTCCAAACATTTGAATAAACCTTAAACAACAGTCTCATGGACATAACGCACACATACAAAGCTGCCATTTTAATAAGAGTAAATTCACCATTTGCAACAATGGAGCTCACTCCATATACTGCAGAAAGGGCAAGTACGCCATATACACTTATAAGCATAACTGTGTCAATTATATAAAGTGACACCATTCTTCTGTTCATAGTATCTTTCCTTCCCTTGAAGCTTTGCGGAAAATGTCATAATACTACTGTGTCAATCTAACATTTCTCCAAAGAATAATCCTTTATATTGTAACTATTGTGTTAACACAATGTCAACTACTGATTTGTACATATTGTCGGTAATTTTTGCAAAATATGGGATTTATTTTATATGGTAAAATTTAAAATTTTTTGTTTTGTAATTTACTCTGGAATCCGCATCAAAATAGATTACTCTGTGGAAATTTTGTGAAGGATGTTGCAAATCTACCAGAACCAAAAAAGAAATTGCAACGTATCCCAAAAGAATTTCAAGAAATTCTCCCTTAATAGTGTTTATAATATCGTTCAACTTATTCTGGTTATAAGTATGTCCTCCTCCATCTAATTTATGAATTGCGTCCATGTATTATTTTGATCTACTTTTCCTCAACCACTTATCCATATTTATTTTATTCATCCATTGTTACAATTTCCGTCATATATGTTCACAAACTCCAAGAAGCTCAAAGGATTTTCCCCATCTTCTGATTCCTGTCACAATTTTGATTAATCTGTTATTTATATGTTTTATCTGTTGATCTAGATAATAATCTCTTTTGAGTTCATGTTCCATATTAATTACTTCGGTAAGATATTTCGGTTAATTTTAACCAATCTATCTTTTACTAATGATCATAATAAGTTACTTCGATGCTTTATTTCATAACAAGTATGGGTAGCGAAAAGATCATACATTATCAACAGGTTAATATTATATAAAATAAGCAGGTTCTCAATCAGAACCTGCTTCATTAACTAATAATCAAGACCTTTTAAATATGCCTTTGGATTTTTGAGTTTTGCCTTTCCTTTCAAAACTAATCTATCAGCAACTTCAAACGCAATATCCATATCAATTTTGTCACTAACAAATACATATCCTCGCCATTTATTAGAATTAAAGCTTCCTGCCCAATCATCTAATTTTACAAAATCATTTATAGTCATAAGCTTTTGCTGATCCTTTCCCAAAACAACAGCATCTGTCGTAGAACCATAATTAACCAATTTCGGAAAAACTATATATATATCAAACAATGTAAAATTAATATTCATTTTTCTTTTCTTATATTCTTCTACCAATGCATTAAAAAATTCTTGCCTCTTTACTAACATTTCTGTATAAGTCAAATCTCTTAAATCTATAATTAAATTATCTAAAATCGCTTCTTTATTTCGAATAATTGAGGATGAAAACCTAATCATATCATTTTTTAAATCTTCAACATTGTAATCAGATTCATTTTCTTTTAATTTTGCCATTACATATTGACAATATTCCATCGCACTGTCGATATCACTATCAATTTTTTCCTCTAAAGGAATTACACTCGCTTGTGAAACCTCAAAACATCTTTTTGGCAATTTTCTGTTTTTAATATTTGAAGCTAATTCCTTCAAATCAAGCATACCATACTCTGGAAATGGTGTGTCATTATTTTGTTTCTCCGCTAACTTCAAAATATCTGAATCTGTAAACGATAAAAAATCAGCAAATGAATCAATAATATGTAATTCATATAACCCATATACATAATCTTTTATCATTGTTTCAGATATTAAAACTTTCTGATGATAATAGATATAACTAAAAAGCATGATTTTACAAAATGTCAATTCCTCAATAGCTGTAATACCATTAAAGTTTACAACCAATCTATCCTCAACTAAATTATTATCAGATGGAATTGTATGAACTTGGATTTTTGTAAACAATCTTTCTATATCATATTGCAAAGCTAAACCTGCTGTAAGACTGTCTCTTTTTATATAATCCAACTTATCTGCATCAAAAGGACCATTAATAATTGCCGTTTGATAACTATAAATTTTATTTATTCTTTCAATATTCTGTCCAATAATCATGCAGCCGATATCTTGAAACAGATATTTTTTTATGCTTCCCTTATCAGGATAGTTTATTTTATCGAAAAAGAAATCTTTGAATGTTTTTGTATTTACTATTATAAAAGACAATATTTCATGTGGTTTAGGTTTTAGCTCTAACTCATCATAAAAAACTTTTCTTAGTTTTGTAAATGCTTCCAACTCACCATATATGGTTTCAGATAAATGTGAATAAAAGCAATGTCCAATATCATGTACCAACGCAGCTAAAACTATACAATTTCTCGTTTCTTGCGGAATTGTAAAACTCTTCGAATTTTTGTCAATTTTGTCACACATCATCTTAGCTGCAGAAGCTACACCCAACGAATGTTCAAATCTAGAATGCCTAGCCGCAGGATAAGTAAGCATAGCTAATCCAACTTGATTTATGTCTCTTAGTCTTTGGAACAGTGGTGAGTCAATAAGTTGCATTTCCCACTCTGAATAATCTATAGAACCCCAAACCGGATCATGAATTGTCTTTTTTCCTGTATCTGCCGGAATATAATTTTCAAGCCTTTCTTTAACAAAAGACTCAACGTCTTTTTCTATCTCTTTATATTCTGGAGAAATCATTATATTTTTAATTCTCCCCATTTTATCCTCCACAATATCACTTTTTAAAATGATTCCGCCAGATGTCGCATAGCCTCTCTAATACTTGCATCACATTCTGCTAAAATGGCATCTGCTTCTTCTTCTGTTAAATATATAATCAATTTCTCATATTTAGGGTTTAATTTCCCCACTAAGCCAAAAGTCTGCAAATTATTTATCCCTTCTGAAATATCATTTGATGTAACATTATTGATTCCTTTTCGAAACTCAATGTCTTCAAACATATATTGCAATTGTTCATTTTCTGTTTTAAAATTATATATATGTTGAACAATAATTTGCAGGTCAATAATTACTTTTTTACTTTTCGTTAATGATGCACATAGATACCGCATAAAATTATAGGAACTTATTGGTGGCCTAGAACACACTATTCTCATATAATATTCTCCTCTTTCAACATAGCTTATTATGCTATACCATATCTATGCCTTGCTACTACCGATAATGCTCGTCCAACAAATAATATGAAAAAAATAAGACTTGCACAAGTAACCTACTTTTACTCAACTCACTTCCCTCGGTAGGATATTATTAGCTACCTACTGTCTTTGGTACTGCACATATAAATATTCTACCTCACTTATATAAAAACATCAAGTTTTTTATATAAAACAAACTAAAACCAAACGAATTTCTAATCTACATTATGATACTTTATTATATTATATAAATAATATGTCTATATTAAAATTTTAAGACAAGACTTAACCACAGCAGAATATAAAACATTGATATATTGTATACCCAAGAGCCCGAAAGCATACGTCAAATCACTCACCTATACTAAAGTTTTAACATGTAAATTGAGTATCATAGACTTCTCATTTTTGAATAACAGATGTTACATACTTAATATAAAACTTGGCAGTGACAGGAATAACTTCCTCACAATTTGAACATTTCATTATACACATCCACGATTTAACAATATATTACGGAAACTGCCCCATTTGAACTTATAGCTCTACAACAATCTACATACACTTCAATAAAGTCATATCCGCCTCTCATTGCTATGCTTCTAGCTTGCTCAAGTCCATTTGGAAGTGTTTGACCTGCTTTATAGTGCTCAATTATGCCGCCTGCAATATCTAAAGTATGTACCTCATACGGTTTCCCTAAATAACAAATCGCAACGTATCCCAAAAGAATTTCACTCAATTCAATTTCAGGAAATTCTCCTTTAATAATGTTTATAATATCGTTCAACTTATTCTGGTTATGAGCATGTCCCCCTGCGTCTAATTTATGAATTGCGTCCATGTATTCTTTTGATCTACTTTTCCTCAACAACTTATCCATTTTTATCTTATCCACTTGTTGCTGCTGATTACTGTATGTTGTTCTCGACAGATTATTTGTATGAGTCTGTGTTTGGCTCTGTGACATTTTTAGTATTGGTCTTGGCATCTTTTTAATTCCTTCTCTTGATATTAAACTATCTTCTTGACATTCCTTTATACAAATTTTCATGTATCTTTTTAGAATTTTCATGCTTTGTATATGGCAGGATGCTTTTCTAAATCACTTTATAATCTTCCGCACCTATACTATTCATACTTACACTAAAACTTTTCTTGTCTTTGGTCCGTTTTTCTTCTGAACAAGTTCTTCTTTGCCTATAGGTTTGCCAGAAGCTGGCACCGCACGCTCTCTACCCCAGTCTCTTATTAATTCTATCTTCTCAGGACTTGTCTGAGAAAGCGGAACCACATTATTAAAGGCTGTGACAATGTTTTCTTCATTTAAAACAAAAGTATTGTTTGCAATTGATCTATACGCCAAATCTCTAACAGTAGACTCTAAATCAGCACCTGTAAAGCCATCGCTTATCTGAACAACTTTCTCCGCAAAGTCGCCTGAAAAATCAAGATTCAAATATTTCCTCATATAGAGTGACAATATGTCTCTTCTTTCATCAGCAGTCGGAAGATCAACAAAGAATAATTCATCAAAACGTCCTCTCCGTAACAACTCTGATGGTAGCAAAGAAACATCATTAGCTGTTGCCACTACAAACACCTGTTTTTTGCACTCCTGCATCCAAAATAGAAATTGCCCAACCATTCTTGTAGACACACCACCATCACCCACTCCAGACAAACCTTTTTCAATCTCATCAATCCACAAAATGCAAGGCGAAACATTTTCAGCTGTTGTCAATGCGTCTTTTAATTGTTGCTCTGACTGACCTACATAACTGCCTTGCACAGTTGCAAAATCCAATCTATATAACGGAAGTTTCCAGTTTGCAGATATAGATTTTGCTGATAAAGACTTCCCACAACCAGGCACACCTACGAGTAAAATCCCTCTTGGTGGCTGGAGACCTTTGGATCTCAATTTATCCTTCTTCTCTGGTGTAAGGAGTTCCCTCTTTTCATTTAGCCACTTTCTAAGTCCTTCCAAACCACCCACATCTTTAACACTTTCATCTACTTCAATCTTTTCCAAACCCGAAATATCAGAAAATAGACGATCTTTGGCAAACCGAACTTCATCCATATCAGTTTTTTTAATACATTTATTTGCAATCAATGCTGCAATTACATTCTCTGCCTCTATTCTAGTTACTCCATTCAAAGTCGTTGCAGCTTCACGAATGTCTGTGTTATCCCACTCAATATAGATTTCATTTCTATAATCGTCAATGTATTCTTTTATAATTGCATACATTTCATCTTCATTAGGAAGATCAATTTTGATTGTCATTCCCTGTCGCTGTAATTGATTCCAAACAGATGAATTTGTAAAAACAATTACCATGCCCCCCGATTCATTTGCCAAATTAACAAGGGCTAGTATCTGCTTGGAATCTGAGTTTTCTGAGCTCAAATCTGGAACTTCAGTCAAGACAATTGTCTGATATTGTTTTCTCTTCATCTGCTCTGTCATGAAATCAATTGCACCATATACTGATTTGTCATCACTAATATTCTTGTCTGATGTCAAATCATAAACACCCTTTGTCAATGTATGTACGTTGAACGGAAGTTGTAACTCCTCCGATATCTCTTTTAGCATGTCTAATGCTCTGCTTGGCTCAATAGTATTGATTGCAATGAATGGAATTCTTGCAATTGAATACCTCATTATGAGCTCTTTGCTCTTAGCTATATCACTCATTTAATATTTCTCCTCTAAAAAATTTACTTTATGATTACGTATAATACTTGAAAGTTTCCCTGAACGATCATTCCTGGCAGAGTCTTCCAATGATTTTTGCATTACATCAGCCTGCTGAACTACAAGATTCAAATAATACTTCCTTTCTTTTTCTGGAAGTGCAGGCAAATTTATTGCTTGAGCCAAAAATGCCATTTCCTTCCTTAAAGCAAGAATAGCTTGTACAATGGCTCCCTCCTGACCTCCTGCTCTTGACATTTCTAATTGAAATTTATCAGAAGCCACATTCATTCTCTCATTAACTGCATCTATAAGCTTCTGCGAAAATCGCTCAGCGACCCCAGATTGCCATTCAATCGTACCTGTTCTCATTGCACTTAAAGCATCTACATCATTTGATTTATTTTTAAAAATTGTAAGTACATATACCCATTCTGAATATGTATGTGGTACAGGAATCATTTTTTCTTTTTCCTCCTAACCATAATCTGTGGTGGTACTAAATCCCACGAAGGAAGCCCCTGTGCAAACGCACTCATTTCCTCCGATTGCTGCCCTGCAACTTCCATGGCAACTGACTTAAATACTCGTTTTTCCTGAACTGCCACTGGAGATATGGTCTGGCTTTTTTCTTCAGACTTTATTTCTTCAACTTTCTCAGCCTCAGCAGTTTTAAAAGATTGTTCTAAAGTTTGACTATTATCTGAACTCAACTTTGCACCACATGATAAACAAAACATATACCCAATTTCGTTATTCTCATGGCATATTGGACATTCAATAGTTTCTACATTTGTTACTGTATCTTCTTCTTTTACAGCTTTAAGTATATTCCCACAAGAAAAACAAAACATTGCATCTGAATCATTTAAAACATTGCATATCGGACAAGGAATTTTTTTACCACCAGCAACCGAATTGATAAAAATAGCTTTTGATTTTGCATCCATTACAAGTCCTCCCCTTACATTTTTATTCTTCTATTCGAATCTGACAGCTTTCTGATATACTGATCTGGTGCTAACTGTTCCAAGAAATCAATAACCTGCTGGCTTTCAGCATCTTTATCAGCAAACTCAACTCTAAAGTCAACAATTTCAGCAATTGTTGCTCTGATAATCTGTGCTCCTTTATTACGCTTCTCTATAAATTGTCTCTCAATATTTTGACGGTTAATTTCAATTTTCTGTTTGTGCGAAAAATGATTTATAATCATACCAACTCCAGCAATCAATGCAATCAGACCAAGAAAAGCTTCGCCTGCAATGCACATAAATACGCCTATGACCGCAATTGCGCTTCCACCATATAAGCAGAATTTTTCAAAACCACTTAACACATGCTGAGCCAGTGCCTTCTGCTTTTCATTTTCTACCAAAGCATTAAACTTATTAATTAATACCGCCTCGTTCTGTCCATCCGTTGTTTTATCATTAAATATATCTACATTGATTTCAATTTCATTAGGAATCTTCATTCTATTCTGTGCAACGATATCGTTGTATGCATTAGATACCCAGTCCTTGGATAGAGCAAACGCAAACTTCTGTGCAGAAACACTAGAATGAGAATTTTCCGGTTTCATAGCAGCATCCGTAAGAAGTTGAGTAAAATCCTTATGTGTATCAAATGTTGTCTGCTCTATTGCCATATTCTGGCTTGCACGTTTTTCATCACCACCAAAATCAACAACGAATTGTTCAAACTTTTCTTCCTTACGAAGTGGTATCTCTTCATCGTCAAAATCCGTAACTAAACTATCCAGCAGTTCATCCAACTGTTCTTTTACCGAAGCAGTTGATGCCTCCTGCTCGAAAATAGAAGTTAGATATCCAAACATTTCTGCGTGAAGATATGCACCTTCTAATATATCTTGAAGCACTGGCCATGTTTTACTATATTTTCTTAAATAAATATATGATGATGTATCAATAGACTTCCTTTTCAAATTTATAGCATCAGACCATCGCTGTGTTTGCTGTTCAGTAAATCCAGGTTTTTCTTCAAGATGTGCTAGCCACTCATTCATCTGTCGTGAAATCATGCCCTCTGTATCTGCCCCCAGCAAACCACTAGCAAATGCATCCAATACAATTACCGTCTTTCTGTCAAGATTTTCTTCGTCTTGATTAGCTAAGTACCGCTGAGTCCACTTTAAACAAGCATTCTTTCTATCTGCTCTACGACAGATTAAAGCAAAGAACAGGGCTGTCTTCTCGTCATTACGCTTTATCCCTTCCTTCAAAGCCTTCTCTGCTAATTCATGTTGATCATTAATCCATGCCGCCAATGCTACAAGACATGGTGCAAGCCAGTATCCAGGTGTTGAAATCATTAATTCTTCTGTTGCATTGCTAAGAGTATCTCTTTTAACAATACCAAGATCATCGGCTTGAAGAATTCCCGTAGTGGTTCTTCTAACAATATCATAATGTCCATATTTCTTTTCTAATTCCTGCCTGATTCTTACTAATCGAGTCTCTGCCTGACCAAGTCTATTTGCCTTTTGCTGAATGTTTACAAACTCATGGAATTCCCTAGCTAAACTGCCAATTTCATTATAAACCACTTTAACGTTTTCATCGACAGATCCAACTCTGGAATCAATAGTCCGCAAATCACCATGGATAGCACCTAGGTTATTTGCTATTTGATTCAAATCAGCTTGTAAAATAACCCTTTCATCTGCCATAATTATTCTTGCCTCCTTCATTAAGGTCTATATTAAAAATAACCAACTATAAATTTTTGTTACCAACCATTGTAAAATTTCGCAAACGTTTCTAGCATTAAGCCCAAAATACATATTTTTCAAAAAACAATGCTATATTACAACCCAATCATAAACTTTGAATTTACAGAAAAGGTAGTAGCTATATAACCACTACTCTCCTTCTTTATATTTATTGTTTCATTGATAAGATTATTGAAAACCTTTTTCAATAATCTCTTCTGCCTCTTGATATGTACTATTTAATTCTCGTGACAACTCTGGTTCTTGAATATTGTCCCCATTGTTCAATACATATTCTAATTTTCTTGCTGCCTTAACATATATTTTAGAATATGTGTCTACTGGAATCGATAATAAAATAACTTCACACATTGCTGCAATTAAAGAAAATAGTAAAATAAAATCATTGTTGTCAACTGCACAATAAACTGTTATAAATGTTGCCGTGACGCTCAAAATTTTCAGCGTTTTACCAAATAAAATATGTGCCATATACAACATTCTATATGCTGTTGCCTTTTGATAATAAAAATAATATTGTTCTAAATTTAATTTGGGATACTTATACATTATACTTATAAATTTTTTAAATGGATAAGAAGACATGCTAAGTAAAATTTGAAAAAAAATTCCTACACTAGCAACAATAATAATAAAAGTTTTAATTGTGTCGTTTGCTGTAAATTGAAATGCTCCGTTCATAATTCTCCCCTTGTATTGCTTTTACATTTTACTACAACAATCGACAATTTTCAATATCTTATATTTTTTGAGTTTCTGCAGTTTTATTCACAATGCTCCAATTTTACCAATATTCACATAAACAACTTTGAAAAATTCTCAAATAATATAAATTCAATGAACATTGCTTTTTGTATCAGCACATGTTAACATATATTACAATTAAATGGATTTTTGAGAATTAACATATGCATGTCAGAAGAATTGGGGGTTACAATGACAACAGATAACGCTAGAACACGAATTTGTTCAATAGATATTTTTAGATATGTATGTGCTATAATGGTAGTGGCAATCCATACAAGCCCATTTTCGGAGATTAATAAAGAATTAGGTTATATATTTACTGAAATTATCCCTCGAATAGGAGTGCCATTCTTCTTTGCGGTAACAGGGTATTTTTACATTCAAAAATTAGAAAAAGCCCAAAAGCCCTTTTTCGCTTATTTTATAAGATTGATATCTACTTATTTTCTTTGGAGCCTTTTATATTATTTCATAGCTTTTATAAGAAGAGGAAACTTAAATTTGAAAGATTTTATTGTCAATAGTGTATATTCGTTTATTATTACAGGGAGCTACTATCATTTTTGGTTTTTTCCAGCACTTATTTTTGCTGTTTGCTTTACTACATTTTTATTTAAAATTAAATGTGACAAAGTACTCATTCCTTTAAGTATCTTTTTATATATCATCGGTTGTTTCGGATGTTCATATTATGAAATAGGAATTCAGATACCCATTTTAAGAAATTTATTCTTATCACCGCATTTCAACTTGATTAGACGGGTTTTACTTATGGGTGTACCTTTTTTTGTAAGCGGATACTTAGTATATAAAATAAAAAGCCGCAATATCACCATGAATAAACTGTTGTGTGGGGAGGTAATGGCTGTTGCAATTTGGTTAGTAGAAATTTATATTGTCCGCATGCTAAAATGGGAGGTTAATATTATTGTTACATTTGGACTATATTTGCTTGTTACTGTAACATTATTGATTTTGCTTGAGAATCCACTTAAAAATACCATGCTTTCTCAAATCTCAAATGGATGTAGAACCTTAGCAAATTTCACCTATTATTCACATCCATTTTTTATTCTATGCCTATCCGTGTTAGGAAATCACTTCTTACATATGAATATTACTGCAACACCAATGTTCTTTCTAACTGTAATTTCAACATTTGTGGTTGGATTTATTATCTATAAATTAGATAATAGATTTTTAAATCAAATCGTGAATTAAATCAAAACAAAGAAAAATCAATATTATTATATTTTCCTACAATGTAATTATACACAACTGACTATTCCTATTTTGCTTTCCCCAAAACTTTCAATACTAAATGATAATAATATTGATACTCCTCTTTTTTATGCCACAATAAAATCATGCATACATTAGGCACAATTATACATATAAGCAATTTCAATATAAATATGCCAATTCCTGCCATCGGAAGGACAGAACAAATTTTATAATTCATACATGCAATTATAATAATTACAATAGCATATTTGCATTGACATGCCATATACTGCCCTATTCCCTTTTTAAAATAGTACTTAAACAAGACGTACGGCTCAACCCATAACGGAACCAAAATCGTACTTAAAATTGTCCCAAGTAAAACTCCACTAATTCCATACTTTATTGCTAATGGTATTGAAAAAACCAAGTTACATACACTCTCAATTAATGGCTTGTATCTGTCATACCAAAAAATTCCGGTTGCATCCCTGAATGTTAAAACCGTACTTCTTACTCCTTTTAAATAAAAATTAATTACAATTATGATAAGCGTAGCATTCGTTAATAAAAACCGATTGCCCAGCCATAGGTTTATAAACGGCTGCAATAAACACAACAAACAAATAGCACAAAAGCCCCGTGACCATATATTCATAAATAATGTTCTGTAAAATACCTTTTCAACATGCTCCTTATCATCTGCCAATGCCAAATTTCCAATGCTAGCCGTGAGCGAAGTAAATATTTTATTTAACAAATTAGTAACTGCATTCACGATCAAAACATAATTGGAATATACACCTAATGCAACCAGTCCAACGAATTTTGAAATAATAATATTATCCGTCGCAGATACAACAGCAGTTCCAATCTTATGAAATAACATAGCAAAAACATTCTTTTTGATTGTTGTTGTTATTTCAGAGCTTAAGGCGTCAACGTTACGTTCCTTCAGATATGGATATTGCTTACCTGCAATTGTTGAAATTACAATATTTTCGCCTAAGGTAGTTAAAATCATCACAACGAGATAAAGGCTGTAGCTTTTCGTAACCAGCAATACTATAATCTGCAACAGCAATCTTGATATGCCGGCAATAGTAGTTGAGATAGTGGAGATATATTCCTTTTGGTCACATATTATAATTGATCGTTTATATGTATAAAAATAAGATATTCCTGAATTCAATACATATAATATATAATATAAATAAAGATATGGCATATTTTCAGGCATTTCTTTTATAAGGTGTGGTAAAAATGGTGTCAGCATAAAACCAACCGCCAATACTATAAACCCAATTATGCAATAAAGCTTACGATATAAGTACATAATTGATTTTACAACTTCTGTATCATTTTCTTTCAGCGGTTTATACAATGCATAACTCATAGCAGTACCAACACCAAGTTCCGCTAAAGAAAGAAAAGAAAGAATATTGGCAAACAATCCATTCAACCCTAAATATTCCTCTGTTAACAGATGTATAAAAATTGTTCTGCTAACAAATTCCAATATAAGAGTAATTATGTATGTTCCAATTGAAAATATAACATTTTTAACACTATTATACGTTCTGGATTTTTCCATCTGATTGATTGTCCTTCCAATTTACCTGCTTTTCAATATACTGTAAATTTTTCTTTTTACCTTTAAAATAAGTTTATCTTTTGTTACTCTTTTAATATATTTATCAAAACCAACTTTATCTATCTTATCAAAAAAATGTTTTCTTACCTTAGGTTCCTGAACTGACTCATATGCACAGGGATTACTTACAACTGCTTTATTTATGTCTACTTCCTTATATATCATTTCATCTTTAATCTTATGAAACAGGATATTTCCATGCTCCGAATTGATAAAAACAAGTGAAGTTCCCTTATTATCGTTCATATCATCTACTACATTGTCAACGCCCCAGAAATCTGCCAATGTTATATCACTGAGCCTGTTCAGAGATTTAAAATGACAATGGTAACAGCTAGGTCGTAAATCCATATTGCCCAAAAAGGCTTTCATATAAACATCATTCCTATGATAACATTTGTACGAATTATTATTCATATATTTTATATTCAATTCATACATGCTCCAGCCAGCGTCCTTCTGTCTGAAATTTATTTGAGTCGGAATATCATTGTACTCCCGATTATGCATCTCTAAATACTGCTTCCATATCTTAGGTGATGGAACTCCATGACATACAATATCCTGACAAATAAGGTTGTTATATGATTTCGATAAAAAGGATAACAACCCTCCCACCTGACAAGGTGTACCACTAAAATACACCAATTGTCCGGCCTCTAATTGTTTCTCTATCTCACTATATACATTTCCAATATTACTTTGGACATATTTAGAGCCTCTTAATTTATATAACTCGTCTATATTTGTAATACCAATATGCTCTACTTCATATTTATCATTGAATGCCGCTCCATATACAATACCACCTTGCTCAATTACACATTCCGCTAATAGTGAAAATATTCCTCCTGATGAACTCTCTAACCGAATATCTTCATTTTTATTGATACATGCATACGCCTTTGGATTATTGTCAATGCCTTCTTGATTTATGATAGGACACACCTTTTCGCATAAATGGCAATCAATACATTTATTTTTGTCAATGCAAGGATAACGAAATCCCTCTTTATCCATTTTCATTTTAATGCAATTTTGAGGACATTTATTAGCACACGCATAACAGCCAGAACATTTCTCTTTGTTTATAACATCCAACATGCTAATTTCTCCTTACCAATCCCTGATATAAATGCCACAGGCGCCTACAAAGTTGATATGCACCGCAAACCACCTTACTTTTACAATACCTGTAATACTTTTTATCTAGCTCATTTAATTTGCCAATTGATTCTAAATACGTATATTCTTTTTTCAGTGCATCCTTTTTATTATATTTCCATGCAAGTTTTAATCGTATATGCGAATATTTTTCTTTAATTAATCCTTTAAAATATGAGCAATCATCTTTACATATATCATCCATCAATTGATTTAATAAATTCTCATGATGAGAAAATCTTTCTATCTCTGACGCATAATCACGTGCAGACCTGGAATGACTTCCTCTATGAACAACATATTTATAAAGTATTTCATCAATATAACCACATTTATAATGATATGCCATAGGCAATAGCATCTGCCAGTTCTGCCCTGTTTTTGAAACAATAATCTCCTTTTTACTGTTCACTTTAAAAAATGCATCAGCTGAAATCATATATAGACCGGGGGCGAAAAAAACATTATTTTCCACGACAAGATCTTTAAACAGATTCTCATTATTTGTGTGCTGACGCTTCATCGTATATAATTGTTTCATATTCACATCAACAGCCTCTGCCTGGCACATTACAAATGAACAATCTTGATTTTTTTCTAAAAACTCTACTTTTTTAGAAATATTTTCGCTATAAAGTACATCATCACTATCCGGCCATGTAATATATTTGCCGGAAACATATTTTAAACCAGCATTTATTGCCGCAGCTTGTCCTTGATTTACTTGCTTGACATACCTATACTTTATATTTTTATCTTTAAATTTACTTATATAGCTATTAAATATATTTTCTGTTTTGTCAACGGAGCCATCATTTATAAATATAAATTCTAAATTGTCATATGTTTGTGCTACAATTGAATCCAAAAATCTTGCTAAATATTTTTCTCCATTGTAACAAGGTGTAATAATACTGACTAACGGATTTCCATTCATCTTACTTTCCTTTCCCCAACTTTTCAGACAGGTAATTTAAAGCTTTCCCTTTTTCAGCCTCCAGTACCTTATCACTATGCCCGAAATCATATACTATCTCTTTATTGCAAAGCTGGCTGTTATCCACCATTGCATTTTGCATGCTAAATTTCGAAAGCAATGTGTCAATTCTGGAGTTCATATTCTCTTTACTGTTTTTAGCAGTTCTTGAAAGTACCTGAAATTTTGTATGCATGATAATAGAAAAAACGCAGCCATGGAACGAATCTGTAATTAATAGTTCTGCATTTTTTATTAAATTCACAAACTGTGTCGGACCATACGCATAATACTTATTTTGTTGTAATAACAAAATAACCTCATAGCCATTCTTCTGTGCATACTTTTTTATAATTCTATATACTTTCTCTGATTTCAAAGCGAGAAAATAAACAAGAATATATTTTTTTTGTGGTGCACTTTCTTCTATACATAATTGTGACCAATCATTTTCAGACAATAACATTGTAGGGTCAACTAAAATTTCCGCACTTTTCCCTGTATACTTTTCATACAAAAGCTTTCCGCTTTCCTCTCTGACAGCTCCCGTACCATATCCACTAAGCATCTCCTCATAAAAAGCATCCTTATCATCGGGAATCGCATCCACTCCAAAGCTTGGGGCATATGTTACCTTTTTTTCACCTGCAACGTCAGGCTGAAAATAGAAAGTATCTCTACCCTCTCCATAGGGATTCCAAATTTGGTCACTTCCCAATATGACATAATCATATAATTCCTGTTTATAATTTTTATCAGGAACAGCTTGTATATATCGGTTGTTAAATTTTGAAAAATTAATATATCTGTGCTCAGCTAATCTTTTCTTAATATTCCTTTTTTTAGGAAAAAAAAGATAAAGATGATTCTTAATATCTACAATAATTTCACCCCACGTACATTTTTCCCAAAATTCAAATTTATTTTTTAAGTGTTTCCTTTTATTATGTTCTCCTGATAGGGGAGTGTGCAAAATTGTATCAACATCCAATTCCATTTTTTTTAGCACGCTTTGCAAAGCATAATTTTGCAATCGATTCCCATAATTAGTTCCATGTGTTATTGTAATTATTGCACACTTTTTCATATTGTTTACCTAAATCTCTCTCTAACATTTGCCTAATATGATGCCGGCGTTTCATTCCATTGGAACGAATAAGAATAATACCTATTTTCGCAACCGAAAATATTAATAAAGCCAAGCCAAGCTACCAATAGTAAAACTAAACTGACCCTAACCACCGCTTTCGAATTATGTTTATATTTTATATTCCATAATATTGGTATTATGAAAATTGCAAACTGGTACAAATATACTGCAATTCTGTTAACCACCCAAATCTTTACCGCAACCATACTAAGGGGTATTCCTAAAATAATCAATGTTATTTGTTTATATGCTGTATGTGAAATTTCCTTAATCTCATTCCTTTTCGCCACAAACACCGTAGCAAGGATTGTAAAAACAATTATATATCCCCAAACTCCTATTCTTAAGACAATATCACCTAAGGTTTCTGAACGCTCGACATAACCTGTATACCGATTTAAGATTGGAATATTACCCAAGATATATAATACAATATATTTCCAAAACAATAATATAAATCCGCCTGTTCCCACGCTAATTAAAAGACTTTTAAAAGTAGGCTTTATAAATTCAGCAATCACAATCAGAGCAATCGCAACAATCGCAGATGTATGAAATCCAATAGCAATCATTCCGCATAAAACAGAAAGAATTCGTTTTTTCCCATGCCATCCATAATAGCATAAAATTATGAATTGCATTGCAATAATCTGGCGCAAAATATTATGTGACATTCCAAAAAAGCCCAAGAAAATATAAGCTCCCATTACCAGACTCGGTCTCATTGTGATTTTTCTAGACAAAATAATTAAAACAGGATACAGAATAATTGCAACCGCCCAAAATAAAGCAAACGGATTATCTGATATTTGACTAATAAAATAGCACATAATATAAAATAATTTTTCTTCTGCTACTTTAAAAGCCAATAAACCATATTCCGAATAGAAGTCGTATATACGATAATATGAATAAAAATCCGACCCAACATTACAACGATATCCAGTAATACAAACTAAAAATAATATTGCCAGAATATCAATAAATTGTATTTTTGAATTATATTTATCAAACTTATGATATATAAATACAAACAGTGCCGCAACTGCTATATATTTTATATCATATTCTAATACATCTAAGTAACGAGTAATCATTTGTCATCTATCTCCTATACTCTTCTAACATTTTTTCATAAAGCATATGACCAATATTTCGGTTATCAATTTTTTCAATATTTAATCCTTCTTTTATTCTTTGATTATTTGGATTACTTAATATATTTTTGATTTTTTCCTCAATTTCCTCTAAATCCTGAGTATTACGAATCAAGTCCGAATCCTCTATTGTATCCAAAACATCAATTGCACCAACTGCATCTGAAATCAATATATTACATCCCGAAAAAATAGCTTCTACTACAGCCATACCGAATGTTTCAAAATCGCTATTTTGAATATATAAATATCCCGATTTCATTTTTTCGATAACTTTATCATGCGGTATCTTCTCATAATATTCTACAAAATCATATTTACAAATTTTATCTTTTTCAGTGTAAGGTTTACCTATTACAATAAAACGCAAATTATATCCCTTTTGATTTAAGGAATTTATTGCCCTACATATCATAAGATTATTTTTACGTTTCATTCCACCCCCAACAGAAATTATATAATTATTCTGTCTTTTACAATTACTCCTGTTAATAATATTTTCTATATTAGAAAAATCAATACCATTATATACATAATCAAATTTTTCTTCATATTCTGGTAAATACTTAAGCACTTCATTTTTTGCATGTTTTGACACCCAATATGTTTTTTCTGCCATTTTAAACCAAAATTTTTCTTTTTTTAGAATTTTCCCGCGTATTTTTTCTGTTATGTTATTAGATAAAGCACTTTCAATATATAAAAATCCATGAGCACGATAAAATGATTTCTTTTTCATCATTTTAGCAATAAGCAATCCAATTGTATTAATATTTGATGGACTGCAAAAACAAACCACATCACTTTTCCATATCATTTTGAATAATTCTACTACTCTGGCAATTTTTCCTGAAGCTTCACAATATATAACATCTTTGTCACTTAAACCTATTTTCAATTGCTTATTTGCAACACCGGGACCATCATCATTAATGAAATCCCCTACCATAAATACTTTCATTATGTACCCGTCACCACCCAGTATATTAGAAAAATTCCTTTATTATAAAGCAAATAGCTTTATAATTATATTTAACAATTCTTTTATTTGCTAACTTAGATGTAGATGCATGCTCATAATTTTTAAACCGAATGCGGGGAACATATATTATTTTTAATCCCAGCTTTTTACATGTCTCTGCAACAAATAATTCCTCTCCAAACAGAAACAGGGGAATGCTGATTTTACCCCCATGTTCAAAATATTTTTTGTTAAAATAAATACATGCACCATAAGGCATGTAAATCTCAGTGCCTTCCTGACACTTGTTTTCTCCATCTAATGCCTTAACCACTAATTTATTTTTTAATCTCACCAGCCCGCTATATATATTAGCAAAAAGCATATTAGAAAATGCTATTTTCCTAATATACATATGTCCTTTCGTACATCGTTGTATTTTATATGGGTTTTTATCATAACCACCATCCACTGAGATTATTCCAGGCGCAACCACTCCAATATCTGTCTTATCGTATTCATTTAATATATCAACAATGTTTTCTGACTCAAGTTCAATATCTACATTAGAAACAATAAGCCAATCAAAAGTATCTCCCTTTTCCTGTACATAATTTAATGCATAAGACGCACCATTAAAATAACCTAAATTATCATTTGTGTTTAGATATAGAACATTATTAATCTTTAAATCTTGTAATTGTTTTTCTAACAACGGATTATCACTATAAGAATTATCAACCACAATAATCAAAGTATCTACAACTTGATTTCTCAATTTATCGACCCAATTTACCGTTTTTTCTGGTGTTTGATAGTTGATACCTATATAAATCTGTTTATAATGCATAATCGCCCATCCTTCTCATATAGTTAACACACTTTTTCCTTAAATAATTTTTGTTAACAAATTAAAAAATCCCTTCGTCAATCTTTACATACATAGCATGATGACTTTCTCTTTTCTCTTCTGGAGGGAGCATCATATAATCATCTCCATATACTTTTCGTAAATATTCTTTAATTTTATTTGGACGATAAACATTGACACCACAATAGTCTGTTTCTCTTAATGGAAAATACACATTTTTTTCCATTATTTCCCCAAAATAGTGATTTCTAGCCACAGTAATACCCAAATGGTTTGTCTCTTTTTTCCCTTCCACTGACTTATCAACTATATGCATCCACTTAGTCTCTGACCAAAAGCTGAGTATTGTTCCCAAAAAAATCCTACAAAACAGTTCCACTTTACCACGAAAACTGGATTTTAATATGGCATCAACCTTAGCATTTCTGTTTTTACAATATGAAACACACCCGGCACAAGCCATTATAAAATTAACCCATATTCCCTTTACAACCCTGATTATTACATTATCAGGTACATAATCTATTGGAAAAATATCTATGTATATATGTTGGGTAGGACTATTTAAATCTTCCTTTTCTTGATACAAGCCTTTTATTTTTGTCCCTTTTCTGCCAATTTGGATAAATCTATTACTTGCCTTATGCTTTCCAACCGGAGACGAAATTACATATCTGTCAGAAAGCTCATCCTCAAATATTGCTTCAAATTTTTTATAATCACTTCTTATAAGCGCAATATCCAAATCATCATCCCATGGAATAAAACCATTGTGTCTGACTTTTCCAAGTGCATTTCCTTCAATGAGGACAGGCTTAATTCCGTATTTTTTAAAAACAGGATTTATTTCATTGAGCATCTTGATAAGGCAGCCTTGTATTAGCTCCACTTCGCCGTCATTATTTTTATGATTATTGGGTTGAGAATTCAACACATCCTTATAAAATGACATTTTAATTTCTCCTTGTAATTCTTCTGTTTAAATCAAATCCAATATTTTCGTATATCTTATTTCCCTGGCAAACATCTCCACAGCACACCTTCTGGCATTACTTCCCATCTCTTCACGTAGCTTTGCATCCTTTATAAGTAGGATAAGCTTATTTGCTAAATCCTCTGCATCATTATTTTTACAGTTAAACCCCATATTGTAGTGCTCTACCAGTCTTCTATACTCCTCACACTCCTGAGTATTAACTACCGGTAAGCCGGACATGGCATAATCACCAACTTTATTTATTATACTCGCTGCTGATCCTGCAACAATCGGATTTACGGCAATGTCACACTCTGTCAATCGGGAAACCATATCAGAATATTCTAAACGTCCTGTATACTCCACATCAAGTTTTAGTTTATTGCTGTACTCCTGAAATTTAGATTTTAACGGACCATCTCCTATAACCTGAAATCTAATATCGTCATATCCCTCTTCTTTTAACTGCACCATTGCATCAAATACACATGTTAAATCGTAGCTGTGTCCCAAAGTTCCAATATAAACCAGCCGAATAATCCCGTCTTTTTCACTCAATTTTGCAGTACTTTTATATTTATCAAATTTCTGTAAATCTGTTCCTAAAAAAACACTTAGCCCCTGACTACATTTTTCATTTACAGCTAATGCACGATTCACATAGGTATCCGATACTGCAACAATCCCGTCCGCCTGCCTGTATGTATAATTTGCTTTTATTTTCATTGGTGCAAAAATCAAATCACTGACAATTGGGACATGGAAAACCATTTTAAAAGCCTCCGGCCATAAATCCTGGACATCAACAATAAACTTAATATGATTTTTTCTTGCATATTTTGCAGCTACCTTAGCCACATCTAACGAAGGAATTGCGCAATATATTACATCAGGCTTTCTTCTTGTGTTTAAATATTTTTTAACGTTTTTGGCAAATATATAATGGCTGTAAAACCGTCGCAGACAAATATTTTTCTTGTATGACGGCTCATGTATTAACTGATATTTATATTTATATTTTTCCCTTTTGGAATGACGATGTTCCTTTTTAAAGTGGATAAAATCAGATGTAATAATTTCTACACTATTGCCTCTATTACATAACAGATCGGCTAAGTAGCAAAACCTGTCATTTCCTTTTTCCTCAGGAAAATTAACGAAATGAGAAATTATCAAAATATCTTTTTTAAATTTGTTCACCATTTTTAATCATTACCTCATTGTATTTCATCATATAAATACCCTCTGCATATCTGCCAATATTTGGTTTATTCACTATACCATTCAGATTATTCACAATTAGCTCCATATGATTTACCCCACATTCGTACGCATGTGGATAACCTCCACCAAACCGTGGGTTTACCTCCGATATATAATACTTACCATCCACCTCAAAGATATCAATATCAATTTGTCCACAAAAGCCGAATTCCCTCACAAATTGTGTTACTAATTGAAATAGGCGATCATCCTTAAAGCTGACTGCCTTATCCGTTTCCCCTGCTCTCATAACAATCTTGTTTTTGCAAAATATAGATACAACCTCTTTTGAAAGCATATCAATATAACAGTCAACACCAATTTCCTGACCTGACAAATACTCTTGAATCATAAGTTGCGAATCAGTATTACTGAACAAAGCATCAAGCATTTCTCTGCTATGTACTTTTGAAATAGCAATAGACGCACTTCCCTTTACCGGCTTTACAAAAACTGGAAACTGTATTTTCCCCTCATTTAAATCCTTATAAAACAATTCTTTGTCAATATAAGTTTTGGCACAATTATAATGATGCTCCTCTAACCAGCAGAACATTTTCCATTTATCCAGACAGCTTTCACATATTTCATAAGCGGAACCAATTACAGTTACACCAATGTCCTTGAATTCACGATTATGCTCCGCCAATAAACTCAATTCAGGATCAATCAGGCTACATACACCTGTTACTTTTTCTTTTTTGCATATATCTAAAATTACGTCTATATAACCATCCGCTGTCATTCTTGGAACCTTATAAAATTTATCAGCCTCATATACAGATGGTGCAAGCTCGCTCATATCAGTAGCAATGACATTCCCAATACGTTTTCCACTTTTGTCTGTTAATGCCATTTTGAAATATTGTATAATTTTATTTCTTGTTCCTGCACTTAACACTAAAACATTCGTACTCATTGTTCTTCCTCTACAACTCTTCTATCCCTTGACGTTCTTGTGCAAAATTTGTTTCTACCTTACTCGTATCTGTGGCAATATCCTTTTTTAAAACAATCATCTGTATTGTCTTAATAACAATTTTTACATCATTAAAAAGATTAACATTGTCAACATAGTTTACATCAAATGTCAGCCTATTATCCCATCCTACGTAATTCCTGCCATTTACCTGTGCCAACCCTGTCAGTCCCGGTCTCACGTCATGACGTCGTCTTTCTTCCTCCGTATAATATGGCAGATACGACACCAAAAGAGGTCTCGGCCCCACGATACTCATATCACCCTTAATGATATTCACAAGCTCAGGCAGTTCATCAAGACTTGTACTCCTCAGCCATTTTCCAAACTTCGTAAGTCTTACCTCATCCGGCAGAAGATTTCCATCGGCGTCCCTCTCATCTGTCATACTGCGGAACTTATACAAACAGAATATCTTTTCCTTTCCCGTAACCGCATCCTTTTTGCCCGGACGCTCCTGCTTAAATATGACAGGGCTACCAAGCTTCAGCCTTACAAGCACTGCAACAGCAAGGTACACAGGACTTAATGCTATAAGTGCCACTGTAGCCAAAAACACATCGAGAAATCTTTTTATGTAGTCTGCATATATTCCACGCATCTTTTCTTTCTGTAGATTTCTTTCCTTTAATTCCTTAAAAAGAGCCACTACACTCAAAGCTGCTGAAATACATACAATAACTGACACTATTTTTCTTATAATCCTGACAAGCCTATTTTCCCTTTTCACTCAAAACAGCTCCTAACCATTTCTATTACTGTATCCTGTTGCTCCTCTGTCATCTTTACGTCACTTGGTAAACAGAGGCCTCTGTTAAATATATCGTTTCCCACATCAAGTGGTTTTCCGTCATGACCCATAACAGTTCCGCTTTTTCCTGTGTTTATTACAGCCCGTCCGTCTCCCTCTCTGGTTACAAATCCATTCATTCTGTATATTGGTTGCATGTGCATCGGCTTCCATATCGGACGTCCTTCTGCATTATATCTTGCAAGCATTTCCAAAATTTCAGTCGGACAGCTTTTCCCTGCCTCACTTATGTAAAGTGCCTCATGTTCATCCCTAATCTGCCTGCACATGGCTTCTTCATCGATTAATAAACAGCTCAGCCAGAAGTTTGGCTCCGAGCATTTTTCATCGTATGGGTTCATGCTTACAGGCAAATCCTGAAAACCCTCCCTGTACCGTTCATAAACTTCCTTTTTTCTTGCTATATGTTCATCAAGATATAGTAGCTGCCCCCTTATGATTCCTGCCACCACGTTACTCATGCGGTAATTGTAGCCAATCTCCTCATGTTGATACCACGGTGCATTTTCCCTTGACTGGGTTGACCACTTTCTCACCCTGTCAGCTGCTTCCCTGTCATCGGTAAGGAACATTCCCCCTGATGAACCTGTTATAATTTTGTTTCCGTTAAATGATATGGCATTATACTTTCCAAAGGTCCCGGTTTCTTGTCCTAAGGTGGCTGCGGAGCAGCCAGATTCCTTAGGACCACTTTGAGTCTTATATGTAGCTCCAAGTGATTCGGCTGCGTCCTCTATGATTACTGCCCCATGTTTTTGACACACGGAAGTAAGCTCATCCATTTTTGCCGGTGTTCCGTAAAGATGCGCCATGACAACAACCCTCACATCCGGATAAAGCTCAAATGCCTGTTCCAGTGCAACAGGGTCCATATTCCATGTTTCGTACTCGCTGTCTATAAATACCGGTTCTCCGCCCTCATACTTTACCGGGTTTACCGTTGCCGCAAATGTAAGGTCAGAACAAAATACCTTTTCTCCCGGTTTCACTCCTGCAAGCTTTACAGCCATATGTAATGCAGATGTTCCCGTTCCAAGTGCAACGGCATATTTACAACCAACATACTCACAAATCTTTTTTTCTATCTCGTTTATGTTTGTTCCCATCGTAGACATCCAGTTTGTGTCATATGCCTCTTTAACAAAAACAAGCTCCTGTCCATGCATGGTAGGGGAGCTTAACCATATTCTATTTTCAAATGGAATAAATTCTTTTTTCATTTTTTCTCCTAAAACATACTATTAGATAATTACGAAGCTAATCCTTTAAACGCAAAATCAGCTTCGTAATTACCTAATCCTGTAACTATCCAGTTTATCTTATACATCCAATTATTTAGAAAGGGCTGCTGCCTCTGACAGATAGCCCTCTTTTCATTAATTTTAAAAGAACAGCCATCCTTCGTGGCAAGGATGACCGTTATGTAAATTGAAAATCAAAACTATTTAACAGCAACTGTGAAAATCTTAGTCACAGCCTTGTAATTCTTATTTCCTGCTACCTTAACAGCAATCTTGTAAGTTCCCTTCTTAGTTCCCTTAGCAACTGTTACCTTGCCCTTAGAAGAAACTTTAAGGTACTTAGAACCGCTCTTGTAAGTTACCTTACCCTTAGCATTCTTAACAGTAATTTGGCAAGTCTTAGCCTTCTTCTTTAAACCAGCTGCACCAAGGTTCTTGCCTTTTGACACCTTTACAGGGTTAGCTGCTGCCTTGATTGTGAGTTTTGCATACTTTGTACCAGTATATTTACCAATACCAACAATCTTAACTCCCTTAGCATATGTTCCACCAGTTTTAGCATTAGTGATAGCTACCTTGTAATCTTTATTTTTTGTAAGGGTCTTACCATTAACAGTAACCTTAATTGTCGGATTAGCCTTCTTACCGTTGAAAGTAACGCTAGATACAGTTACCTTTGTAGTTGCCTTTGAGATATCTACCTTTGTAGCTGAACCTCCCTCTGCTGCGAAAGCAGTTACAGGAATCATAAGAGCAATCATCATAACAACTGCAAGTAATTTCTTTAACTTCTTCATGTCTTAAATATATCCTCCTTTCCAGCTTATTTCATATTGGATATAAAATATATTTTATATGATAAACAGTCTGTAAGCCACGTCGCAGACTGAGTTATCCTCTGTCAAAAGGTGGTTGCACAGCAACCGGATTCCTTATGACTACATGTCTTAAGGTGACTGCATAGCAGTCGGATTCCTTGAGACCCATGTCAAAAGGTGGTTGCACAGCAACCGGATTCCTATTTCTTTTCCTCCTTATCGGAGTCCTTTTTCTTCCCATAGCCATAACCATATTCATAGCTATTTCCATACTTACCATAGTATTTCTTGTAAGCTCGTCCGGTGCTTTCCACTCTGTTAAGTATAACACCCAAAAGCTTACAGTTAACCTGCTCAAGCTGTTGGAACGACTGTCTGATAAGCCCTCTTGACGTCATTCCGCTTCGGACAACCAACACTGCACCATCGCAAACCGATGCTACAATAGCACCATCCGCTACACTTGCAAGTGGTGGCGAATCGATAATAACATATCTATAATCCTGTGCCAGCCTGTCTAGCAACTCCTTAAATCTTGCATCCTCCAAAAGTGCCGAAGGATTTTCAAGCAGGTTACAGCATGGCACGATATAACCATTTTTTACGTTTGTCTCACAGACGACATCCTCATACTCAGCAAGTCCCGAAAGATAGTATCCCAAATCCTGTATCTCATCTTCACTGTTTATCTGGTGTCTGTCCTTTATGACAGATTTTCTCAAATCAACATCCACAAACACGGCCGGAAAGCCTGCCTCAGCCATCATTTTCCACAGGTTAATGGACACTGAGCTCTTACCTTCGTTTGGAACACTACTTGTAATAAGGATTTTTCGCGTATTCTTTCCGCAAAACTTTATGTTTATACGAAGACGGTTCATTGCCTCCTCTACTGCGTAAGGCATATCCTTGAACTCAACATTTATTTTTCTCATGCACCTTTCCTCCTATGACGCCCTGTTTTTTCCTCGTCCTGTCCATCACTCTGACGGAACTCCTCACTTTCAGGTATAGAGGTAAGTGGTACAATTCCAAAATGCTTCTCCATGTCCTCAGCAGTATGAATCGTATCATCAAGAAGCATCTGAACGATAACAATTCCACAATATATAACAGTACCCAAAATCGCTCCCAAAATAGTAAATCTCATGCAACTAGGCCCCGACTTATGGGTGGCAAGCTTTGCAACCTGTGCTATATTTGGTGCCTGTGTGCTCATTGCTTCAGGTAGATATTCCGCAGATACCTCTGCAACTGTATTAGCTATATTCATTGATAACTCTGGATCTGTCGTTGTGACGGTAATATTGAGTATACGCGTACTATCCGGATTTCTAAGCGAAATCATTCCCACAAGCTGGCTAAAAGTCATATCAAGATCAAGCCTTGCTATAACCTTATCCAATACAGGGTAACTTAATATCAGTTGCTCATAATCCTTTGTCAGCGATGTTCCAATATTCAAATCAGACAGATTTACCACCGAGTCATCTGACGCTGAGACTACATACAGCTTTGCTGTGGATGTGTATGTAGGCTCTATTAAAAAATACGAACATGCATTTAACAGCACTGCTCCAAGCAGCATATACATAATTATAAAATGAAGCCTGTCAAGTAATATGGAACCTATCTCAAGCAAATTAATCTCTTTTTCCTCTTCGGAATCAGAACGGGATCTTACCTGCTCCTGCTTATTGTCAGCACTAAGCTTGTCCTGATGTTCCATCTTTTCAACACTCATTATTTATCCTCCAAAACCTATCTATTTGTATTCCTTATAAAACAACTCCAGTATAACATCCTGTAAGCTGTCCTCGTCCGCCTCAAAGGTCGCAAATCCCAGTTCATCTTCTCCGGTTGTTCCCTCTATGGAAAGCTCTCCCTCGTCCTTGTCCTTTGCTATGAGAAGTGCAATCTTACTGAACTTCTGTTTTGAAATGTCTGTAACCATATATTCTTCCATATTGTCATATAAATCAAGCGGAAATTTACTACTTTGATTACATTTTTCCCTGAGCTTTACCTTCAAATCTGCCATATACACGGACTGTCTTCTCATTCGGTCCGTATTTTTTCCTTCCCCAACACCCATTCTTCCACGTATGAATGTAAGTGCCTGCTGGTCATTCAAGGTAATGGTTTCTCCCTGAACAAGTGTAGCATCTACATTTGAGAAATCATCCTCAACCGTGACGGTAACTCCGCCAACCATGTTGTTCACTACAGCTACACCACCCATATTCACGGCAGCATATCCATCTATTTTTTGTCCCCAGAGAAATCCTGAAACAGCATCCACTACATTTTCACAGCTAAGCTCCATTCCGTCTCCGCTGGCATGGGCAAATGCAAGCTGAATGTCTGGAGATATTCCCAAATATTCGCCATTCAAATCTATCGTCTTTACATCCATAAGCGTGTTTCTGTTTATGCTCAGTGTTTTGAAGGTTCCTGTACTGATATCCCTTACCATAAGCATAATAACATCACACTGTCCGCTTTCTCCATAGTCCTCTGCTTTTTTGACCTTATCATAATTATCAACACCGATAAAAAGGTAAGTCTCGATATTTTTCTTAGGAACATACTTCTTTCCGTCAATCTCTATTACATCTTCCGGTATTTCCTGTTTCTGTACACTGCCAGCATTTTTTTTGTCAATAGCATAAATAACTATCCCACATGTAATACAAACAGCCAATAAAACTGCACACGCTATCGATAGCTTTTTTATCATATGAATTTTTTCTTCTCTGCTATACCGCATGTCACATCACTCTTATCCAAATAACCCATTTATGAAAGCAGACCCAGCCTCCGGCCAGCTTCTTTCACAAACTACCAATACTACCAATATAATAAACAAAACAACACTGATTGCTATCGATATTTTCTTTGACATATTTCCTCCTGATAACCGACTTTTAAAAAAGCCCGTTTCCAACCTCATCTATTTTCTTCAATACATCATCGCCAAGTTTTTTCTTTATTACTTCCCTGCCCAGCCATAAATTTGGAGGCCTATGATTCATTCCATGGCAATCACTTCCAAGAAGCTGTGCCTTACCAGTCTTAAACAGCTTAAGCAACGCCCCACGCTGCTTCCAATCCAGAAGACTTCCTGCATTTATCTGAATAATAACCGGAAGCTCCAATAAATCTGCTACAGCCGACTTATTTCCCGAAAGCTTTATGTATCTTTCAAGATGTGCAATAATGAGTCTCAAATGTCTCTTTTCAATAAGCTCCTTAACCTCAGTAATCACACTCTTGTCCCAAGTATAAAAAGGCATCTCCAATAACATAATATCCGTATCTTGTATAGTAAGAAGCGGTATTTTTTCTGCTTTACTGATGCCTTTAAAGTATGCAACCTCTGCACCTAATCGAAGCTTTGGACTCCTTTCAAGCTGCAGGCTCATAACCTGCTCATATGCTTTCTGCCTTCGTTCCAAAAAAACTTCTATTCTGTCGTGCTCTGCGTAAAAATGCGGCGTGGCAATCATCATTTTCACTCCATTGTCATAGCACATACCAAGCATTCCTGCTGTGGTGTCTAAATTCCTGCTGCCATCATCAATTCCCGGCAGCACATGAGAATGAAAATCTATAACATCCATAACCGCACATCCATCCTGCAAACATTTTATCGGTTGACATTTTAGCACAGAAAAACGTCGGTTTCAAGCCTTATTTGCATTTTGTTATATTTTGGATGAAATCCGTATTTTTTAGTGCAAAATCTACAAATATTCTTAAAATTCAACCTTTTTCATCAAACAAAAATCGTTGACATATAAATCCCTTTATATCATAATAACAAAAGTTTAATACATTTTTTATCGGGAGCAACTGCAATGGGCAACGAAGACACAGTTAAAAAAAGCTATAAATTTATTAATACCTTTACACTTAAGCTTATGGCAATTATATTTATGACAGTTGACCATGCAGCTGTCGTCATCGGTACAAAACCAGTCTCTGGACGTTTATATTACAGCAGCCTGATTTCCCAAAATGCTTACAATACTATGCGTTGTCTTGGAAGGCTTGCATTTCCTATATATTGCTATCTTATTGTTGAAGGCTTTTTTTTCACAAGAAGTGTAAAAAAGTATGTATTGCGATTAACAATATTTGCATTTATATCCCAAATTCCTTTTTCATTGGCTATTATGAAAGAACCCTTTTACTTTTCGGATTTGAATACCCTATTTACACTTGCAATAGGTCTTATATGCGTTGCTTTGATTGATAATACAATAACAAATCATGCCATGCCATATCCAATTTGCTTCATTATAATAAGTATACTGTCAACCCTGTCCATTGTGGCTAGCACTGATTATAGCATATACGGCATACTTTTAATACTTATATTTTATGTATTCAGGGAACAGCCTGTTAAAATATTTGCCACCATGACTCTGGATTGTCTGCTGCTTCAGCCTCCGACCCAGCTATATTCGCTCTTTGCCCTTATTCCTATTTTACTGTACAACGGAAAAAAGGGTCCGTCCATGAAGTATGTATTTTATATATACTACCCATTACACCTGACCCTTCTTTACTTTATTTACATGCAATTGTCCAACTGAACTGTCTTACATTTTTTCTCAATATTTGTTCTTATTCCGTTAAGACAATTATATTCTCTTTTTTACTTTTTCTGCTAACTCAGCAAGGTATTCCTTATCAGCGTCACCCGGCTCACAAGCAAGCTTTACTCCATCTCCCTCATACCTTGGTATAAGATGCAAATGAAAATGATTAACCGTCTGTCCTGCTACCGCTCCGTTATTTTGAAGCAAATTCATTCCGTCACAGTTTGTCTCGGCCTTAAGTGCCTTCGCAACACTTGTTGCCAAGGGAAAAAGCTTTGATGCTACTTCTGCGTCTATGGAAAATACATTATCGTAGTGCTCCTTCGGTATAATAAGTGCATGTCCCTTACTTGCAGGTGCTATATCAAAAATCACCTTGAACTCTCCCGTCTCATAAATTGTCGTTGACGGAATTTCACCTGCTGCTATCTTACAAAATATACAATCATCCTTTTTCATATCGTTCCTCCTTCGGTCATACTCTAAATCCCCTGCTGCTGTAGCCTGACATATCCACACTTTCATTCAGCGTACCCTTTCCATATGTCAGTCCCGCATATACCTGATGTGTGTTTTGCATAACCGGTTCAGGATCATCAATCTCCTGAAGCTTTTCAAAGCATACCTTGAAACGTTCCATCATACCCATACAACGGTCAAGCTCCTGAGGTTTCCTTTTCACCGTGGAGTCTATCAGCCTGCTGTATATATATCTAAGTACCGAAAGCATTTTAGCACCGGATTTATCCCTTGGATTTACGGCGGACATAATCTCATTATGTGCTCTTTTGGCAAGCTCCATATATCTCATATACTGCTCAATATCCCCATCGGAATATGCTACCTGTGCATCCTTTAAATATGCCTCCTCAATCTCAAACAGCAACACAACTAATCCACTGTGATTTGCCTGACTTACCCTCAATGTGAAATCTCTTATCTGTTCCTTTGTCACACTGCTACCTCCATGCTAGCTTACTGTAAAAGCTGCAATACACTCTCCGGACGCTCATTTGACTTCTGCATCATTGATATAGCTGCCTGTGAAAGCACATCAAGCTGTGTATAGTTTGACATTTCCTCAGCCATATTTGTATCCATAATTCTGGAATAAGCTTCTGTAAGGCTCTCACTCTGAATCTCAAGGCTGTCATAAATACCATCCATTCTGTTTTCATATGCACCAAGCTTTGACCGAATGCTTGAAACCATTTTAACAGCCTCATCGATTGCTTCAATCGCTTTGGATGCATGTGCATGTGTATACATAATCAAATTGTCAACACGGAGCCCCTTTGCATCAAGTGCCGGTATATCAAGAGAAAGCTGTTCTCCTGAATTGGCTCCCGTCTGTATAACCATCACTCCTGCCGAAAATACTTCTATATTAGTAGTCAATGTGCCGGTACCGGCTGTCTCAGGGTCAGCCTCTATTATCATCTTAAAACCATTTCTGTCAGTTACGGTTATCTCATTTCCGTCTGTTGTAAATGTAGCAGTTGAAGAAAATCCATCATCGGACACTGTAAGTGATGCTTCACAGTCAGTTCCTGCTACCATATCCCCATCTGTTACACCCAAAAGTGCAGCAAGCTCATCATTGGATACCTGTATATTTATCTCCTGACTTGAACCATACTCCTGAGTTTTGAATATTACTGATGCACCTGATGCAAAATCAGCCTCCGTAGCGCCACCGTCATTGGATGCCATTACATCTATTCCAATTTTGTGTAAATGTGACTGAAGCGCACTATATACATCTGTCATAGTCATGCCCTCATTTATGGCTACCGAAAATCCATTTATCGTAATTGCTCCTGCCTGTTCCTCTGTCACTACAGCTGCTGAGTTTGTAATTCCAGTTGTATAAACAGCCTGCGTAGCCATTGTTGTCACTTCAAGCTGGTAGTTTCCTACACTTACCTCCTCAGAAATGTATGTTGCCTGAAGACTGTACTCACTTGAAAGTGTACGTCTTGTCATGTCTCCATTTAAAAGCTTCTGTCCGTTAAATGCTGTCGTATCTGTAATCTGATTCAGCTCCTCAACAAGAGAATCAATCTCTTCCTGAATGGAATCTCTGTCTTCCTCGGAATTTACATCATGTGCTGCCTGAACAGCAAGCTCCCTCATTCTTGCCAATATGCTGTGGATTTCATTAAGTCCACCCTCAGCAGACTGGATAACTGATATACCATCATTCGAGTTTAATGAAGCTCTTTTCAAACCTCGTATCTGTGCATCCATTCTGGTTGATATTGCAAGACCTGCAGCATCGTCTGCCGGGCTTGTTATCTTGTATCCAGAAGAAAGTCTTTCCATAGACTTTGCAAGATTAGCATTTATCTTTGCGAAATGGTCGCTGGCATTCAGTGCAAGTGAGTTGTGGTTTATTCTCATATTTATGTACCTCCCAAATATGTAATCATCATTTATTTAAAAACTAATTACTTTTATGTTTACTTTGTATTTATCGGCAATTTTCTCTTCTTAATGAAGTGTTACCTCAGAATATTACCAACTGCTTTTACAAGAGCCACAGATGCCTTATATATTCTTGTACCATCTCCTGTGTATTCTTTATTTGATACGGATTTAGCCCTTGTACCCATTTGTATATTTTCACTGTCAAAACCTTCGTTTGACATATATGTCTTAAACTCCTCTGATGCTTCCATAAGCCCGTAATTTCCATCGCTGGTCGTACTTTCTACATATCCCATCAGGCTTCCATCATTGGACATAGTGATTTTAGCACTTATTTCTCCCATTGCTTCACCCTTAATTGATATTTCTATCGTACCCCTGCTTTCACCATCAGACTTTATTTTCAGGTTCATTATCTTTGTTCCCTGCCTTGTGTCCACCGGTATCTGGTAATTGCTTTCCTTAGCCATGGCTCCTACTATATTCAGCGCTGCATTTACAGTTTTTATTGCTGAAATGTCTTTGGAGCTTATAATTCCTGATGCACCTGCATTGTACATCATTTTTGTAATCTCATCCCTCATGTCGGCATATTTATATGATATGTCCCCGCCATTTTGCAAAGCCTCAAGTATGCCATTCATAGAGAAATCTATTTCTACATCATCACCGGATAGTGACCTGTAAATGTTTTCTGTTTCCTCATCAATTGCATTTTCTTTCGTGTTAGTGTCAAATCTAAGCTTTGCCATAACCTGTGAAACCATATCATATATTCCGTTGTCGGCACTCATCATGGCATTCACCGCAAATGCGTTGGTCATAGTGTAGGAAATATTGTTTTCTATTATGAAATCTTCCACATACTGCGGCAAATCCGCAAATTCCGCTACAGCTTCACTGTCTGTTGCAAACGCACTCTCAATCTGTTCTGTTATGCCGTTTGTAATGCTTCCGGATTCGAGAAATCCAACATTATCATCAACGCCCACATCAATACCGGCTGCCCTTCTGCTCCTCATGGCGGAAACAAGATTTCGTATTGTAAGCCTGCTGCCATTTGCAAAAATCCAGCCTGCCTCCCTGTCCTTTGACTTTGCAAGCTTATTCATAACCCTGTATATACCTATGTAGCTTTCACGTTCTTCTTTACTTATATTTCCCTGCTTTTCAACGTCTCTCAGATATGTTGCAAAGTTGTCTGTCTCCGTAACACCCTCGTTGTAATTGTGTGCTCGTACAGTATCCACAAGCTCCTCTATTGAAACATCCAGAGGGTTGATACCATCCTTTATCATGCCAAGCACCGCCTCAGGATAAAATGTTTCCACAAGCTCATTGACCTGTCTGTCATAATTTATAATCTGATTTATGTTATCAGGCGTTATCTCAAGGGAATTATATCCCAGTATACGTACTGCTCTTTGTGCTTCCGGCGTAATATCATATCCAAGGTCAGCAAGAATGTCATCAACATTTGCAAATGCCTTAGTAATGCTGTCTCCCATATCGCTTCTTGGCGCTGTCATAAGCGCCTCATAATTTCTTCTTACCTTTTCAAAGCCTGATGCATCTGCCTCAGTATCATCTGCCATAAGGAGTCCATGCACCGTATACTCTCCGTCCATAAGTGGTGAGCCAAGTACCTTTGCGTGAGCATTTCCAAGCGATACAACATCCTGCTCCAGCGACTTGTAAATATCTATATTTGCATCTGTCACCTCTACCCCTGCTGCATAAAGCTTCTGCTCTATCATTTTGTTTTCCACTGCTTTAAGAGTATCTACAACCTTTGAAAGCTCTCTCGTATCAATATTTATATCCATTTTCGCAAGTCTTCCTGCTGCACTTAATGTCATGGATAATCTTATTTCCTGCATCTGCCTAATTGCCGTTACAGCCCTGAGTTGTTCCTCTGTAAGCTCAGAATCAGTAGGAAGGTCTCCATCAGACATGTATTTTCTTATTATTTCTTTGTCAGTATCGTCAAGAATTGTATTTTTGTCATTCCTTGAAACACTTTCATTATATGCTGTGGCTATTGTTACTTCTTTATCGTTCTTTGCCATGTCATAAACAACGTCAAAACGAATATTCTCTACTTTTTCGTATAACTGTTCACCAGCCTGGGAAACCACCTCATCATCAGTCATCGGAAGCTCTGCCATGCGGATGTCTGTGCCAATATAGTTCTGATATTCCATGTAGTTTTTTACAGTGTCAGTATTAAGAAGTAAACCGTTATCCATCATAAATCTGGCACACTCATATTTCCTAGGATCATTTTCATATCCTGCCTGCTCAAGTACACGGTCAATCTGACCTTTCATTGAGTCAACGAGCTGCTGTGCCGCAATACCTTCCTCATGCCTGCTTCCACTATAGTGCGCCTTGTAAATATTTTCCTTCGTAACCTTAAGATTATTTTTTATTATGTAAACCAATTCATCGTTGCTTATATCAAATTTCTCACCAGAAGACATATTATCTGTTGTTTCGTGAACTGGCATTGCATCAGATGTCTTGCTCTCTGTTGCTCTCACATTTGTTTCTGTATTGTCTGCTGCTTCGGATTCGGCTATAACATCAGATACAGATACATTGTCAAGCTCAGCATTTGTACCTGCAACCTTCACACTACCGCCAACAATATTTAAGTTCTCCACATCTCCACCTGCTGCCTTAATTTCAGCAAACATCTCTGACATTTCATCTCTATGGGCATTTGACCTCATTGTGTTTACAATTCCCATTAAGTCGGAAAGTGTAGCCCCCTGCAAATCAATGCCCATCATTTCCAGCTTTTTTATTTCCTCTCGTGAAAGGCTGTTCCTTATCTCCTTTGCAGCCTCTTTGTCCTGTTTTTCCTTTGATTCACTGTCAATTCCGTCCTGCTCTGCCTTTTCCCTCTGTGCATTTAAATAATCCTCAAAATGATTTTCCGTTGATAGCTTTCTGCGATCCTCTGCCTTTTCCCCATCAAATATATAAGACAGACTTTCCTCCGGCTTTACCGATGGCTCTGCTATATCTCTGCTATAGTTTTTGGTTGGAATTTCATTGCTCTTGGCATATGCGGAATTCGCTTTGATTATATTGTTGTCGATTACATTTCCCATATTAACACCCTACTTCTGTAATGTATTTTATTTTCAGCTTCTTTACTTTTTATCGGTTTTTTGGGAAGAAAACTTTATGAATGGAATGAAAGGGGCATTACACAAAAAAAGATTACACGGTATGCCCCTGCCTGACACAGTCACCATGCTGCTATATACACATAAAACCGTTTGAAGACGTCGGTACTTGGATTGCCTGTACGGATGCACCCTATACAGTAACGAAAAAACACGCTTCCGCTCGTCTCCGACGTAACGGTACTAGAAATTGCCGGTTTAAGATAGCACAATAATAGAATTCCCAAGCCGGCAATTTAAGTACCGACGTCTTCAAACGGTTTTTCGTTACTGTATAGGGTGCATCCGTACAGACAATTCTTAGTACCGTTACGTCGGAGACGAGCGAAAGCGTGTTTTATGTGTATATAGCAGCATGGTGACTGTGTCAGGCAGGGGCATACCATGTAATCTTTTCTTGATACACGACGCCTCTTATCTTCTTTATTCCTTCTCCATATAGTCAACAGGATTTCTTGCCTGCCCGTCAAATATTAACTCAAAATGCAGATGTGGTCCCGTGCTGTTTCCGGTGCTGCCTGAAAGTGCAATACACTCTCCCTGTGTTACCTCTTGTCCAACCTCCACCAGCGGATTACTTAAATGTGCATATCTGCTTGTCACACCATTTCCATGGTCAATGTCAACACAAAGACCATACCCATTGTACCATGATGACCTTGTGACAACCCCGCTTGCAGTTGCTTTGACCTCTGTTCCCATGCAGACTGCCATATCCACTCCATTGTGATTTCTGCCCCATCTTGGTCCAAATTCGGATGTAATAAAATAATCTGTTACAGGCTCAATATACTCTGGTGGAACATATGTGCCTATGTGTATTACCTGTGGTTCCGCTTCCTTCACAAGCTCTGTGTCTATAACCTTGTTTTCAACCGTCATGCCCTTGTAGTAAACTTCCATAACCGTAATTTCGCGACTGCCTACCACCTGTGACTGTTTTACATCAATTTCACCGGCATCCATTGTATCATCATATACGTACATACATGGCATATAAATCGGCTCAGCATATGACGTAACCTTTGCTGCTGTATATACGTCCTTGTGAGGAATTATTTCTCCTGCCGAAAGACGTCCTTCATATAATAAAGCTGTTAATATTGCCACTGTTATGGTCATTAAAAAAAATGTTTTCGCATATCTTTCTCTGCTTTTTCTTCCGTAGGAGTATTTTAAATAATTTTTCATTTTCAATCTCCTTAACTATGAACATCAGCCCATTTCTTAGCAAGTTCCTTTTGGAACGTGCATACAGGAAACGCAGTTTCCTATATAACATAATTTGCTTTCAGCAAAGGGCTGATGCTACATGTCAAGTTTTTATAAAAAACTTGACACAACCCTTAAAAATAAAACTTTAAAACATATGGTTTTTTCAGCGCCCAACCATACATTTTATACAACCTGTTCACACAATACATACATAATACATATTTGCGTAATGTTTCGTAATACTTTTGTAACAATTAGATTGTAAAATACCTTACAACCAATGTAAAGCCCCCATCGGTCGTCGTATTAATACATATTTTGAGAAAAAAATCATTTGTATTAACACCATTTATATGGTACACTTTATAATAATGCCCAATATGGCTTAGACTTATTCAAAAATCATATTTTTCGAGGTGTTGCAGTATGTCAAGAACAATGATTGAGATTGAAGATATCCCACCTACCCTTGCCAACAGGGTTAAACAGGATTTGAAATTTAGAACAGGAAATTTTGTATGGCGTGTCCGTTTTAGCACCCCTTTGGATCCTAAGACGGTAAACAAAGAAACTATGTATGTTGCTGACTCACAAAACCAGCGGCTTAATACCATCATCAAATATGATACAGAAAATGAACTCATAGAGGTTGAACCTCTTGAGCCTTACGCTACAAATGAGTATTATTACCTCATTATAACAACAAATGTAAAGTCAAGAGGCGGTCAGACATTAGGAGAACCGGTAAAAATCAAGTTCAAATTGTAGAGCAGAAAAATATATAAACATGCAACCGAGGGTTTGGTATTTTAACAAAGGGACAAAAAGGAAAAGACAAGCACATGGTATAGTTGATATAGGCCGCATGGACTTATAGTATACTATACTCAGACTGCTTGTCTTTTGTGATTTTAAACAGATATCTATTACTTAAATAACTCTTTTATTATATCCTCTGCCTTACTGTTGTCATTTGATACACATAGCACAACATAATTTCCATTTGTATATATTACCGCCGATTCAAGCTTTGGCATCTCGTCAGGGAGATAATCCTTACATGCCTCTTTCTGATCAGAAACTCTTTTTTCATAAGCAGCCTTTATAGTTTCAACATAATCAGATGAATTTGCCTTTATAATTGCAATCTCCTCTGCTGTTGAATTGGAATTTGTATAAAATGCTGCTGCCTCAATCGAAGACTCATCCAGGCTGTAAAGTCTACCAAGTGCCATACTCTTATCAACTGCGGCAAGCTGGTCCTTAAAATCCCCATCCGAAAGGATTTTATCTGCGGCGGCCTGTACATCTATTTCTTTTCCGCCGGAGGCATTCTCCGAATCATCCTTTTTGTCATTTTCACCGCATGCAGTAAGTACTGCCATTAACATCACCGCAATTATTAATGTATAAATTATTTTTTTCTTCATTATTCATTCCTCACAATTCATATGGTTTCCTATTAAATCAGACAAATATATTTATATCACTACCTACTATAAAAATCAATGTTGTTTTTCTGAAAAATAAAATACCCCGTTTATGAAACTTTATTGCTGGACATAACACCTCTTCTATGCTATTATTTGTCATAATAATATTTTTACTTTTTGAATGGATTGTATTCATAAAAGGATGGGAGGTAGCGCTATGAGTTATTCAGCTAACATTACAAGCTACAAGGATAAGGAAGTTATCGAGCTCGTTGCAGACAAGTACAGAGCGGTTATAGCCCCATTTTTGGGAAGTAACGTTATCCGTATGCGGGATACCATTGCTAATATAGAGATTTTCAGATATGATGAGACGCTTACCACAGATGAACTCAAGGAATCAGCCGAAGTTTATGGTCTTCCGACCTTATATCTTCCAAATCGTTTAGCAAACGGCGTGCTTAAGGTTTCTGACGCAACCTATCATCTACCTATCAATGACCCACTTGGAAATCACATTCACGGATTCCTGCACAAAAGAGAACATACAATAGTAAGTGCCGAAACAAGTGGAGAAAGTGCAATTGCAAAAACCGAATATATATATGACGAAAATGATGAATTTTTCCAGTATTATCCTGTGAGTTTTAAGGCGGAGTTTACATTTACTCTTTCTGCTTCCGGACTTGATTATTCATTTACGATGACAAATACGTCATCCAAGCAGCTTCCGTTCGGTGTATGTAACCATACAACTATAAACGGACCTTTTATCAAAGATGGAAATGGACTTGATACAAGACTTTATATTCCGGTTGGAGACAAGTGGAAGCTTGACAAGCATTGTATCCCTACAGGAGAATTTCTTCCTATGACTAACCATGACAGACAGTACATGACCGGTTCACAGGTTCCTGTACTTCACGATATAGACAACGACGTATTTTTTGCTGAAATGGGTACAATTGACGATAAGCCTTTCTATGGTGCCCTTATTTCTGACAATATTACCGGTAAAAAGATTGTCTATGAGGTTTGTAAAGACTTTAAGTTCTGGATTATCTGGAATGACCATGGCGATAAAGGATACTTCTGCCCGGAACCATGTACATGGATTATTGATGCACCAAACCAGCCTATTCCCGCTGATGAATCCGGTTATGTAGAGCTGGCACCGGGAGAATCAAAAACAATAACAGAGCGCATCTACACGGTTTAATTTGTAAATACGCTACCCCTGTAACAAATCAATACTTATTTTTTCATAACTACGCCCTTGCATTTGCCTTGATGACATTGCAAGGGCTCCTTTCTTTTTTACACAAATAAGTTCTTTTCTTTGTATATTTTGTAAATTTCAGACGAGAAATATTGTTGTCTTTTGGGCATTTTTATTATATAATAGAGACAGTGTTTTATGAAAGGAAGGTATACTACATGAAATTTGGTTACTTTGATGACTCCAAAAGAGAGTATGTAATCACTTCGCCTAGGACTCCATATCCGTGGATTAACTACTTAGGCACACAGGGTTTCTTTTCTCTGATTTCCAATACAGCCGGAGGATACTCTTTCTACAAGGATGCTCGTCTTAGAAGAATCACCCGTTATCGCTACAACAATGTTCCTATTGACATGGGCGGCCGTTATTTTTATATCAATGAGAACGGTACAATTTGGAATCCGGGTTGGTCACCTGTTAAGACTGAGCTTGACGCTTATGAGTGTCGTCACGGTATGGGTTACACTATTATTACCGGTAAGAAAAATGATTTGAAGGCAGAGGTTACATTCTTCGTGCCACAAAACTATGATGGTGAGGTTCAGCAGCTCGTTCTCACTAACGAGGGGTCAGCTGAAAAGACATTTTCACTTTTCTCATTTGCTGAGTGGTGCTTGTGGGACGCTCAGGATGACTGCACAAACTTCCAGAGAAACTTCTCTACAGGTCGTGTGGAAGTTGCAGGTTCAACAATCTACCACAAAACAGAATACAGAGACAGACGTGACCATTTCGCATTTTACACAGTAAATGACGAAATTGACGGCTACGATACAGACAGGGATGCCTTCATCGGTCTTTACAACGGATTTAACAATCCACAGGCAGTTGAAGCAGCCGCCGCTAACAACTCATTTGCAGATGGCTGGTCACCAATCGCTTCACACTACAAGAAGATTACTCTTGCTCCGGGCGAGACAAAGACCTTAGTATTTATTCTCGGCTATGTTGAGATGCCTGTTGACGAAAAATTTGAAGCTGACGGCAAAACAATAAACAAGACTAAGGCTCTTGCCATGATGGACAAGTACAATACACCTGAGAAGGTTGCTGCCGGTCTTGCAGAGCTGAAGGAAACTTGGGACAAGCTTCTTGGCATTTTAACAGTAGACACTCCTGATGATAAGGTAAACCGTATGGTTAATATTTGGAATCAGTATCAGTGTATGGTTACCTTTAACCTTTCACGTTCCGCTTCCTACTTCGAGTCAGGTATCGGTCGTGGTATGGGCTTCCGTGATTCTAACCAGGACGTTCTCGGCTTCGTTCATCAGATTCCGGATCGTGCAAGAGAGAGAATTATCGACATTGCCTCCACACAGCTTCCTGACGGCGGCTGCTACCACCAGTACCAGCCTCTTACAAAGAAGGGTAATTCAGATATAGGCGGAGATTTCTCCGATGACCCATTATGGATGATTCTTTCAGTGTCAGCATATATCAAGGAAACAGGCGACTGGGCTATTCTTGATGAAATGGTTCCTTACGACAATGACGAGTCAAAGGCTAAGCCAATGCTTGACCACCTTAAGGTTTCATTCTACAAAATAGTAAATAATCTCGGACCACACGGACTTCCGCTTGCAATGAGAGCTGACTGGAATGACTGTATCAACCTTTCATGCTTCTCAGATACACCTGGCGAAAGCTTCCAGACATATACAAACCCTAAGTTTGCAGCAGAAGGAGGCTACTCAAAGGTTGCCGAATCAGTTATGGTTGCTACACTCTTTACTTATACCGGACCAAACTATGTAGCTATCTTAAAGCACTTAGGCAAGGATGACGAGGCTGCAGCTGCTCAGGCAGAGATTGATAAGATGAAAAAGAATGTTATGGAGCATGCATTTGACGGTGATTGGTTCCTCAGAGCTTACGACTCAACAGGCGCTAAGATGGGCTCTAAGGAATGTGAGGAAGGTAAGATATTTATTGAGCCACAGGGCTTTGCAGTTATGTCAGAGATTGGCAAGGAGGAAGGCGCTGACATAAAGACGCTGAACTCTATTGATAAATACCTTAACACAGACTTCGGTCTTGTACTTAACAATCCTGCATTTACCAAGTATTACATTCAGTATGGTGAGATTTCAACATATCCGGGCGGTTACAAGGAAAATGCCGGAATATTTACTCATAACAATGCATGGATTATCTGTGCTGAGGCTTACGCAGGACGTGGAGATAAGGCATTTGAATACTATTCAAAGATTGCTCCTGCCTTCACTGAGGAGACGTCTGACATCCACAAGACAGAGCCATATGTATATGGTCAGATGATTGGCGGTAAGGATGCAGGTTCCGATATCGGAAAACCGGGCAACCACTTCGGACAGGGTAAGAACTCATGGCTTACAGGTACTGCTGCATGGAATATGGTAGCAATTTCACAGTACATTTTAGGTGTTCAACCTGATTGGGACGGACTTAAGATTGACCCTTCAATTCCTGCCGCTTGGGACGGACTTACTGCAACACGTCAGTTCCGTGGCGATACTTACGATATTAAGGTTACTAACCCAAATCACGTTAACAAGGGTGTTAAGAGCCTTGTTGTAGACGGAAAGGCTGTTGACGGAAATGTTATCCCTGTTATAGGAGACGGAAAAACTCATACAGTTGAAGTAATTATGGGCTAATATCAAATAAACATAAAGAACAGGAATCCAAATGGTTCCTGTTCTTTTATTTTTTCTGTATAAACAAAAAAGAGGCAAAAGCCTCTTTTTATTTTATATGTAGTAGTCATTACAATTGACTACTCTTCAATACCCATTTCCTTAAGGTACTTGATGATATCCTCTACTGTTGCTATTGATGTTAAATCATCTGAAGGAATCTCACAGTTGAACTCCTCCTCAAGTGCCATAACAAGTTCAAATAAATCAAGAGAATCAGCGCCAAGGTCGTCTTTAAAGGATGTTGAAAGCTCTACATCAGCAGCATCTACTCCCAACTGTTCAGCAATAATTTCTTTCATTTTCTCTAACATAATTTAATATTCTCCTTTTTCTTTATATCTCTCCGACAGCCATACCATCGGTTTGTTCTTTATGTTCTTCAATATACAACAGCTATATATATATGTCAAGGATACAACGCCATTTTTTATTTTAATTTTATGAACTTAATTTATCAAACTCTGAAAGTGGCATAGGCTTTGCAAAATAATAGCCCTGAGCAATGTCACACTTTGACTTTTTAAGGAAGTCAACATGAGCTTTTGTTTCAACACCCTCAGCAATAACTTGAAGCTTAAGCTCCTTTGCCATATCTATCGTGTGGTTTACTACTATTTTTCCCTTTTCAGAAGCTATCTCATTGTCAAGAAACTCCTTATCAATCTTAATTGTATCCACAGATATATTTCTAATAAGGTTAAGGGATGAAAATCCTGAACCAAAATCATCTACTTCAAGCTTAAATCCAAATCCTCTCAGCTTCTCCATAACTCGGTTCAGCTTTGCAGGTTCATCCAAGAACAACGACTCTGTTATTTCCAAATGTAACAGTTTAGGGTCAATATCATATTTCTTGACCATGTCAACAAGCACATTCTCTAAATTGTTGTGCTTTATGTGGTACCTCGATACATTTACAGAAATAGGAATCGGCTCTTTACCCGCATCCATCCAATTTCTGATAGTTTTGCACGCTTCCTCCCACATGTATTCATCTAATTTTAATATAAAGCCATTTTTCTCAAACAATGGAATAAAATCGGATGGTGGAATAATGCCTTTGCTCGGATGCAACCATCTTGCTAATGCCTCAGCACCACAAAGCACCTCTGTATCCAGCTTGAACTTTGGCTGCAAATACATTTGGAACTGTCCCTCTTCAAGAGCCTTAACCATATCATGCTCAATCTCGCTGATTCTTATCATATCTTCCCGATACTGCTCATCATAAAAGGCACAAAATCTCATTACATCGCCCTTAGTAGTTCTACTTGCCACCATAGCCCTGTCACACATAAGATTTATAGGTACACTTCTATCCTGTACAAGATAAATACCATACGATGTATTCACCTCAGTCTCGTTTTCCTTACTCCCTATCTTTTTTCTGATTTTTTCTATAGTACGGATAATATCCAGCTTTCTTTCATATTCGATATAAAAGGCAAACATGTCAGAATGCATTCTTGCGTAATTTTCATTGTACCCGAATATATCCATCAACACTTCTCCAACGTGCTTCAGAATATCATCGCCCTTTGTCATACCATATAAATCATTTATATTTTTAAAGCGGTCTATATCAAATACAACTATTGCATATTCCTTGTCAGTATTCGCATGAATGGCTTTTTCTGCATTTACATAAAATCTTGCATAACCCGGTATATTCGTAAGCTCATCCATTTCGCTTCGGTCTACGCTTACACTCTTTGCTATTTTAGCAGATATTTCTTTTGCTATAGGATTCTGTTCATCATCCACTTCAATCAGCGTTGCCATAACAACATCCCTGCCGTCAAACCAGTTAATTTTGGAATATTTCCAGGTAGCCTGTTTATCCAGAATCTCAGAATATCCAGATGCAACAACAGAACCGCTCTCTAAGCTGACAAGGTTGCATCCCTGACACGGAACCTCTCTTGTGCAAAATGTCTCATAGCACAGGCAGTCAACTTTGCTTCCAAACATATCTTTTGCAAGCTTATTCATATATACGATTTCAAACGTTTGCCTGTCAACTATGACTGTAGCACGGTAAGATACATTCAAAATTGAATCTATAATACTTTTTGCACCGTCAATATCTACAGATTCCCTGATTTCACTAAAATTCATGCTTTCAAGCTCCCTAACAACACTAAAACGCCAATTTAAACTCTTACTATTAAAATATACCAATTTAACATAGTTATGTCAATTAAATACTATTTAAATGTACTAAAATATTATAATGATTAACTTTTTAATAAGAAACTTTGTTCTTGACATAACCTGTTACTTTCCTTTATAATAAAAATAATAATTGTTATTGTTTTTAGATGGAGGAAATAATATGTCCGCACCTATAAAATACAGTCATCAGAGAGAAGCTATATTAAATAACTTAAAATCCCGTTATGACCATCCAACTGCAGAAATGGTTTTTCAGGATATACGTTTAGATATACCAAATATCAGTCTTGCCACCGTTTATAGAAATTTAAACCAATTAGCAGATGCCGGTATTATAAACCGACTTTCCTGCAATGGGAAAACAGACCATTTTGATGCCACTACAAAGCCACACTATCATTTTCTATGTACATGCTGTGGTGCTGTTAAGGATATAAACATGAAACCAATGGACAGCCTGATTACAGAAGCGGAAAACCATTCTCCTTTTAAAATAAAGGAAGCAACGGTTCTTTTTTCCGGAACGTGTGAGGACTGCACATCTTAACACTATCAAAAAATATAAGGGTTGCCGCCCTAGAATGACTATATTGTAGTATTGTAGGCTTGCCTGCGGTAGTCACATGCTGCTATATACACATAAAACACGCTTTCGCTCGTCTCAGACAAGCAAAAGCGTGTTTTGTCATGTTTTTATTACTTTATAAGTGTCAATGGATTTATCGGTTCATTATCCTTTGAAATCTGGAAATAGAGGTGTGTACCCTCCTCTGTATAATAGCTGCTGACCGGTCCTACCTCTGCTATATTCTGGTCCGCACTTACCACATCACCAACGTTTACACACACATTCATAAGCTGTCCATATGTTGCCATGTAGCCATTTCCAAGATTAATCTCAACAACTGTTCCATGTTCCTTTGTTTCATAGATATTTTCCACTACTCCCTCAAACACAGACATTACATTTGCTCCCTCAGCACCCTTGATTAACATACCAGGATTACACTTGTACGCATTCAAAGTTTGGTAATACACGGTTGTATCCATACTATATGGAAGTATTACGTCCCCAATGAGTGGCCATGAAAGATCTTGTCCCCCATTGTAGTTAAATTCTTTTTTGCTGTCTGCAACAGCACCATCACTTGATGCAGCTACTGCTGATTCTTCTGTTGACTCATCTTCCTTGGCAGCATTCTTATTTCTATCCTCTTCCTCTTTAACACTTGCTGGTTTTTCTGTTGTTTTATTTGTTTTATCCTTTTTGCTGTCTTCATTTATTTTTCCTATTTGAGCGACAGGTTCATTGTTCTCGTCGGCATTAGTGTTACCTGCAATCTGTTCATCTACCGGCTGATTTAAATCTATTGCCTGTCCGGTAGAAAGCTCTTTCTTGGCATCCTTATAGTTATATGCCACTACCAAGCTTGCAAATGCAACAACTCCCACACCAAGAGCAACATAAAATATTTTTGATCTGAATATTTCCCATACTTTGTTCATAATAAATGCCTCCTTAATCTATGCTGATATTATTGGCAAAGGTGGAAATATTTATTCATACTATTTTACTTGCTATGGAATTAAATTTTACTTTTTAATATAAGAAGTGTTACATCTTACATATTACATTGTGGTTCCGACTGTATTTAAAACAGCATTTTCATACTTTCTTATATTTTTCGTATATGTTTTTTCTCCCAGCTTATCCTTAATTTGCTTTTCAGATAAAAAATCAAATTCCAAATCATTTGCATCTATAATTGTGTTATTTCCCATCGAAAAATATACCTTGGTCCTTACCGCAACTGCCTGTGCCTCCATAACCTCCTGGCTGCTGTCAGCCGACACTACGGAAGGGAGCACACCTGCTATGTACTGTTCAACATCTATGAGCTTATTGCCATTTTCAACATGAACGATAACATCACGTCCCGTATTCAAATTTGCAATACGTGAGCCGGCTGTTTTTGGTCTTCCATTTAAAATGACAGTCATTAAATACGGGACAAACAAAAAAATTCCCAATCCAATAAAAAATCCGACTAACCTTTCTTTCACATAAACCCCTCCCAATATATAGTTCAACAGACAATTGTTAATGGTTTCTTGTATTAGTGTATGCAGTTTCTTTGTGAGACATACCGCAATACAGCGGTTCATAAAAAACAAGGATGCTGTGATAGCACATCACAGCATCCTTGAATTATACGTGTTAATATTATGTTTTAGAGCTTTACCTGAACCTTCTCAAGTTTCCAGATTTCCTGAGCGTACTGCTCAATCGTTCTGTCTGAAGTAAACTTACCGGAACATGCAGTGTTAAGCATTGCCATTTTAGCCCAATTTGTTTTATCCTTATAAGCCTCATTTACTCTCTTTTGAGCTGCCTTGTAAGAATCAAAATCCTTAAGTGTGAAATATACATCCTTCTTAGTAAGCGAGTCAAACAATGGTCTGAATCTCTCCTTATCATCAGGTGAGTATGTTCCATCTACAAGCTGGTCAAGTACTCTTCTAAGCTCTGAGTTTGAGTTGTACACATCCATAGGATTGTATCCACCCTCACGCTCATATTTCATAACCTCATCTGCTGACATACCGAAGATAAATGCGTTCTCTTCACCAACCTCTTCAACAATCTCAACATTTGCTCCATCCATAGTTCCAAGTGTAGGTGCACCATTAAGCATGAACTTCATGTTTCCTGTTCCTGATGCCTCTCTTGAAGCTGTTGAAATCTGCTCACTTACATCTGCTGCCGCAAATATCATCTCAGCATTTGACACCCTGTAATTTTCTATAAATACAACCTTAATCTTATCCTTGATTGACTTGTCATTGTTTACAACATCTGCAACGGCATTTATAAGCTTAATCGTAAGCTTTGCTGTCATGTATCCTGCTGCTGCCTTTGCACCAAAGATAAATGTTGTCGGTGTAAAGTCCATATCAGGATTAGCCTTCAGCTCATTGTAAAGGTACATTACATGAAGAATGTTAAGCTGCTGTCTCTTGTACTCGTGCAGTCTCTTAACCTGAACATCAAATATTGAATCAGGTGAAACGTCTATATCGTTTTTAGCCTTAATGTACTCCGCAAGTCGAACCTTATTCTTATACTTAATATCCATGAACTCCTTCTGAGCCTTCTTGTCAGTTGCAAGTGGCTTCAGCTTCTCAATAGCTGGAAGATTTGTAATCCAATCATTACCAATCTTCTTGTTAATCCAGTCTGCAAGAAGTGGATTACCATGAAGGAGGAAACGTCTCTGGGTAATACCATTTGTCTTGTTGTTAAACTGGTCCGGTCTCATCTCATAGAAATCCTTAAGCTCTCGCTTTTTAAGAATATCTGTATGAAGCTGCGCAACACCGTTTACAGAATAGCTTCCTGCAATTGCAAGATGAGCCATCTTAACCTGACCATCATAAAGGATTGCCATGCTTCTAACCTTATCCTGATTTCCCGGGTACATATCCTCAATCTTGGCAACAAATCTTCTGTTTATCTCGTCTACGATCTGATAAACTCTTGGAAGAAGTCTCTGGAAAAGGTCTATCGGCCACTTTTCAAGTGCTTCTGCCATGATTGTATGATTTGTATATGCACATGTTCTGCAAACGATATCCCATGCATCATCCCACTCAAGATTTTCCTCATCTACAAGTATTCTCATGAGTTCAGCTACTGTTACTGTAGGATGTGTATCATTGAGCTGGAATGTAACCTTTTCAGGAAGCTTATGAATATCATCGTTATTTTCCTTAAACTTAAGTATTGCTCTCTGTACAGATGCTGATACGAAGAAATATTGCTGCTTAAGTCTGAGCTCTTTACCTGAATAATGGTTATCATTTGGATAAAGTACCTCAACAATGTTTCTTGCAAGGTTTTGCTCCTCAACAGCTCTCTGGTACTCACCCTTGTCAAAACTGTCAAGATTGAACTCCTGCATAGGCTCCGCATCCCAGATTCTAAGTGTATTAACTATATTATTTCCATATCCAATAATCGGAAGATCATATGGTACTGCACGCACTGACTGATATCCGTCATGTATAAATATATTTTTTCCGTCTCTGTTTTCAACGCGGACATATCCACCAAACTTAACCTCAACTGTATACTCCGAACGTCTTACCTCAAATGGATTTCCATCCTTCAACCAGTTGTCTGGCTTTTCAACCTGAAAACCATCCTTAATAGCCTGCTTGAACATACCATAGCGGTATCTTATACCACAGCCATATGCAGGATAACCAAGTGTTGCAAGTGAATCAAGGAAACATGCTGCAAGTCTTCCAAGTCCTCCGTTACCAAGTGCTGCATCAGGCTCCTGATCCTCTATAAAGTTAAGGTCAAAGCCTAATTCATCAAGTGCCGCCTTAACCTGGTCATAATAGGTAAGGTTGATAAGGTTATTTCCAAGTGCTCTACCCATCAGGAATTCCATGGAAAGATAATAAACCGTTTTTACATTCTTCTTTTCATATTCCTTTTGTGTAGCAATCCAACGATCTATAATATCATCCTTAACTGCATATGCTACAGCCTGAAATACCTGCTTTGGGGATGCTTCATCAATGGTTTTTCTAAACAATCCTTTAACATTGTTAATGACTTCCTTTTTGAAGCTCTCCTTATCAAAGTTCGTTACTTTTTTCATATTTGTCCTCCTTAATATGTTAACCAAACACTGTCTGGTCAAGTACACAATAAACCTTTATAAGTTTAGCAAAAAATACATTATTATACAACCGCATAAATTTTTTTCGTTATATTATCCTATAAATGCAATATATTTGGCTATTTTTATGCAAATTGTCAATGAAATTGTACTTTTTTATGCGTCCACAGCAACTCCAATTGTAACCTTTTCACCGTTAATATTCCATTCCTTTGAATTTGTTGTTGTCTCACCTATTACAAATTCATTTGCAAGACAAACGGTTTTTATCTCATCACTGTTACCTGTAATAATATCAGCTATCTTATCATTTCCTGATACATATACCTTAATCTTATCCATAACATTGAAGTCTGCTTCCTTACGCATCGTCTGAACCTTGGAAATAACTTCTCTTATAAAGCCCTCCTCAATAAGCTCAGGTGTGAGGGTTGTGTCAATAACTACCGTTACATAATTATCCCCCTCAGAAACAAATCCATCCATCTTGGCAACATCTATAAGGAGATCCTCTTCCGCCAGAGAAACCTCTACATCGCCGACAGTGAACTTTAATGCTCCATCTGTCTTAAGTGTATTCATTGCTTGATTTCCATCAACGGATGAAAGGTATTCCTTTATTCCTCCAAGCTGCTTGCCATACTTTGGACCCACTGTTTTAAGCTGTGGCTTAAAGCTGTAAGTTGTAAATGATGACACATCCTCCTTGAACTCAACATTTTTAATGTTAAGCTCCTCCTCTATAATTTCGACAAAGTAATCATCCAGCGACTTCTCAGCTTTAATATACATATTTCCTATTGGCTGTCTGCTCTTAATGTTTGCGGTATTTCTTGCCGCACGTCCAAATACAACGCACTTTAAAACCTCATCCATACTTGCCTCAAGCTCAGCATCAATATATTTATCATTTACTGCCGGAAAATCACAGAGGTGAACACTTAAAGGTGCGCTCTTGTCTACACTTCTCACTAAGTTCTGATAAATATCCTCTGTCATAAACGGAATCATAGGTGCCGCAATCTTACACAAAGTAACAAGTGCTGTGTACAATGTCATATATGCATTTACCTTGTCCTCCGGCATATCCTTCGCCCAATAACGCTCACGGCATCTTCTTACATACCAGTTACTAAGATCATCAACAAATTCCGACAATGCCCTTGTTGCTTCCGGTATCTTGTATGCACCCAGATTATCATCCACCGCCTTAACAACTGAATTAAGCTTTGATAACAGCCATTTATCCATAACAGAAAGCTTGTCGTAGCAAAGCTCATATTTTGTCGGGTCAAACTCATCTATGTTTGCATATAATATATAGAATGCATACGTATTCCAAAGGGTTCCCATAAACTTCCTCTGTCCCTCTATAACCGCATCCTCATGGAAACGGTTTGGAAGCCACGGTGCCGAGTTGCTGTAAAAATACCACCTTATGGCATCTGCACCGTATTTATTGAGTGCCTCCATAGGGTCAACCGCATTTCCCTTTGACTTGGACATCTTCTGTCCATCCTTATCCTGAACATGACCAAGCACGATAACATTCTTATATGGCGCCTTGTCAAATATAAGTGTTGAAATTGCCATAAGAGAATAGAACCATCCTCTTGTCTGGTCAACAGCCTCACTTATAAAATCCGCAGGGAAATTATCGTTAAATATATCTTCATTTTCAAACGGATAATGCCACTGTGCAAAAGGCATCGCACCGGAGTCAAACCAGCAGTCAATAACCTCCGGAACTCGTTTCATTTCCTCTCCGCATTTTGGACATGCAATTGTAACATCATCAATATACGGACGATGAAGCTCAATATCATCCGGACAGTTTTTGCTCATACTCTTAAGCTCCTCAATGGAGCCAATCGCATGTCTTTCACCGCAAGGGCACTCCCAGATATTAAGAGGTGTTCCCCAATAACGGTTACGTGAAAGTCCCCAGTCCTGAACATTTTCCAGCCAGTCACCAAAACGTCCCTTTCCTATACTCTCCGGTATCCAGTTTACAGTATTATTATTTTTTACAAGCTTGTCCCTGACTGCCGTCATTTTGATAAACCATGTATCTCTTGCATAATAAATGAGAGGCGTATCACATCTCCAGCAGAATGGGTAATCATGCTCAAATTTAGGTGCATCAAACAAAAGTCCTTTTGCATCAAGGTCAACAAGAATCTTTGGATCGGCATCCTTTACAAACATTCCTGCATAAGGAGTATCCTCGGTAAGCTCTCCCTTTCCGTTTACAAGCTGTACGAAAGGAAGATCATAAGCCCTGCCGACATTCGCATCATCCTCACCAAATGCAGGTGCGATATGGACAATTCCTGTACCATCTGACATAGTTACATATGTGTCACATGTCACATAATGTCCTTTCCCGTTTTGCTTCTTAACAGCATTAGCGGTACACTCAAAAAGTGGTTCATATTCTTTATGCTCAAGATCAGAACCCTTATAGCTCTCAAGTACTTCATAAGCCTTCTCACCCTCAGCTGCAAGTCCACCCAACACCTTATCAAGAAGTGCTTCCGCCATATAATAAGTATTCCCATCTGCTGCCTTTACCTTACAGTAAGATTCATCCGGGTGTACACAAAGCGCAACGTTACTTGGAAGCGTCCACGGAGTAGTTGTCCATGCAAGGAAATACGCATCCTCGCCTATACATTTAAATCGAACAACTGCCGAGCGCTCCTTAACAGCCTTATATCCCTGTGCAACCTCATGGCTTGAAAGAGGTGTTCCACACCTTGGACAATATGGTACAATTTTAAAGCCCTTATATAAAAGTCCCTGCTCCCAAATCTTTTTGAGAGCCCACCACTCTGATTCGATAAAGGAATTCTCATAGGTTACATATGGGTCGTCCATGTCGGCCCAAAATCCGACCTTACCGGAAAACTCTTCCCACATTCCCTTGTACTTCCAAACAGATTCTTTACATTTCGTAATAAATGGATCAAGTCCATATTCCTCTATCTGCTCCTTACCATCTATCCCAAGAAGCTTTTCAACCTCAAGTTCAACAGGAAGACCATGTGTATCCCATCCTGCCTTTCTTATAATTTTATGCCCCTTCATAGTCTGGTATCTCGGAATCATATCCTTTATAACACGGGTAAGCACATGTCCGATATGTGGCTTTCCGTTTGCCGTAGGAGGTCCATCATAAAATGTATAGGTTGGCAAATCCTGCTTTTCCTGAATACTCTTTTCAAATACTTTGTTATCCTTCCAAAATTGAAGTACCTTGTCTTCACGTTCAACAAAATTGAGTTTTGTAGAAACTTTTTCGTACATATTTGTATTTCCTTTCTTCTAAAATCTTAGTCTCCACCAATTTTTTAGTATACCCTAAGTGCACTTAATCTGTCAATGAAAAGCCCCCAAATAAACTTGGTTGAATAATATTAAAGATTAAAGTATAATAAAAGGTAGTTTTTATTTGTGAAATTTGAAAATGAGAGGTAATGATTTATGATAAATTTTAAGGTCGGCATTTTAGGAGCCGGAAATATTTCTGAAAAAATTGCAGCTACCCTTAACAGCTTAGACAGCTTTGAGCCTTATGCCATTGCTGCAAGAGACATAGAACGGGCAAATACATTTGGCGATAAATATAATATTAAAAAGAGGTATGGTTCTTATGAGGAGCTTGTAAATGATCCTGATGTAGAGCTTGTTTACATTGCTACTCCGAACTCACTCCATGCAGAGCATGCTGAGCTTGCAATCAATGCAGGAAAACCTGTTCTTGTAGAAAAACCTTTCTCTTATGATGCAAGTACTACGATAAAGGTTCTCTCTTTAGCAAAAGAAAAAAATATATTTGCCTCAGAGGCCATGTGGATACGCTGTCTTCCAATGTATGAAAGACTGCTTTACAATATAGGTGAGGGTATTATCGGAAAGGTTTACAATATAACCTGCAGCCTTGGCTACAAGGTTTTTAATAAAGAACGTATCAAGGAGCTTTCCTTAGGCGGAGGAGCACTCCTTGACTTGGGTGTTTACCCTATCAATCTATTCCAGATGGTTTATGGCATGTCACCGGCAACTGTTGCATCCTCATGTGTTAAGCTTGAAACAGGGGTAGATGCACAGGCATCCCTGCAGCTTGGATATAAAGGTGGCGTTACTGCATCTGCCTTTATATCAATTATGTATGATGCCGACAATGGTGCGAAAATATATGGCGACAGGGGATATATAGAAATTGACAATATAAATTGCCCTGAAGCATACCGCATATATCAGGGCAATCATACTCTTGTAACGGAAGTCAAGCTTCCTGAAAATCATATTTCAGGATACGAATACGAATTTCTATCTGCGCGCGAAAGTATCATCACAGGAAAAACGGAAATGCTGGAATACTCCCATGAGCAGATTATTAATACAATGAAATTTTTGGACGCTACCCGTGGTGCATGGAAAATAAAATTCCCTATGGAATAACGGCAGTCAGACTATTCATTATGTTTTTCAACTGTGTTACAGGAAGCTGACCGGGTGCAGAGCTTTCTCCCATGGAGGCAAATGTCACATCGCTTCCATACAATTCACCTGCCACCCGGCTTAAGGCGCCCCGTCCCCCCATGGAAATGGCGATGATTGGAGTTTTTCCACTTTCTTTTACTGTTGCCGCTGCGTCCATCAGTGTAAACACGTCATGGATATTATTTGGCATGACTGCTATTTTCGCTATATCCGCTCCACAATTCTGCATTTTTATAAGCTTATTCCTTATCTCCCCATTCGACGGAGTCTCATGGAAATTGTGATATGATGCAACTATCTTTACATCATTTTTTTTCGCAAGCTCTGTTAAATACTCAAAGACCTTATCTCCCTGATTCAACTCAACATCTACAATATCAGCAAGCTTATTTTCGATTACGTAGCTAATTATATCTTTAATTGGGGGCGTGCCAAAATCAAGCTTTTGTCCTCCCTCGCTTTCGCTCCGTATTGTAAATAAAATCACCTTATCAGCAAGCGTCTCATTCATTTTTTTCATTAAAGTGTTTAGCTCGTTCATGTTATTCAGGCTCTTAAAATAGTCTGCCCTGATCTCAACTATATCCACAAAAGCATTTGCGGATGAACTATGTAGCTCATCCGCATTGCTTTCATAATCCTCTATAGTTGCACCCATGAACGGAACACATATCTTAGGGCATCCTGACCCAATACATATTCCTTTTATATTTATAGAATTCATAGGTTAACCTTTCTAAATTACCAAATCAATTACTTCACCTTGAAGTTTGCATCTGCAAGAATCTCTGCAAGCTCGTCTGAAGATATCTCCTCACCATATACATATACTGAAACTGCAAGACAATCTTCCCCTATCTGCTTTACAATATATGCTGTCACATATGGAATAGCATCTCCTCTTTTTGTATAGGAGTAAACTACCTTTGATGAATCCGACAGTGTCTTTTCCACATTGATCTCATCAATATCTCCATCTCCCGATGACTCCTCCTGATAGAACCCATTTTGAACCAGCTCGCTGGCATCATAGTTATTATATAAAGTATAATCTATCGAAATTGACTGATTATCATCCGCAAAAGATATATAATACTCATCATTAAATGTACATTTTGTTCCTGCATAGCTTTTGAGAATTTCTATCTCTGTGTCGCCTGCCCGAAGTATCTTTGGTCCATCTACGTTATTGTCATTATTCGATGATTCTTCTTTTGTGCTTTCAGTATCCTCCTTTGAAGATCCTGAAATTCCCAAATCCTGTAAATAGTTGTTAAGCATCTGCTCGTTATCACTTAATATATTTATAAAATCATTCTGTGTGAGTGTTGCCACTTCATAAATCTTTTTGCTTGCGTCATGAGCAACCGCAACATTATTGGTGGTATCAACATCTATTCTTCCATCCATGCCAACAACAACGGAACCGTCAATTGAAATATTCATATTATCAATAACCCAGCTATATGATGTTCCCTTAACAATATCCGTAACCTCTCCTGACATATTGAAATCCATTGAGGAATTATCTTTAGGCATCGTCATGTTTCCACTTACGTTAAATGAATGGTCTGTCTTATTACCATCACAGTTCAGCTTTATAGTCATAAGCTCATCGCTATTATATACTAAGCTCATATCCAAATTGGCTTTTTTTGCCGTGTCTGTATTTTCAACATTGGAAGTAAATGTAAGGTCAATATAATTGTCAGGGGCAAAAACTGAGAACTTACCATTTGGATTGCTCTTCATATCCTTAACTTCAAATGAAATGCCTGCCTTCTCGCCCATAACATCAAAGTTTAACTTACCTGAAACATTATTTTCGTCAATATCTACATAAAAATCATAACCAAACTTCATTCCGTAGAGCGAAATATCATCTGATGATGTACACTTTACAACCTTATCATCCTTTATATAAACATTTAATACAAAGTCACCGGTTATAAGGGAAGGAATCATGGCCTTTACCTGCTTTAAAGCAGCTTCATAATCTGCTGCGGTAAGTCCTGAATCCTCTAAAGCAGACGGATCCGCTAAAGCAGCCTGTAATACGCCATCAAACATGGTAGCAAATGTTTCCTCGATATTTTCCTCCTTAAGAGTAACGGTGTACTCCTTCGCTTTAACAGTTGTTCCGTTTACATCAATCTTTGCATTTCCCTGTTTTTTATACTCCATTGAATCCCAGAGTTTTTCGAAAGCTTTGACATAATCTGAATTGATATTTGCCGGAACATTCACCTCATCAGAACCATCAGAAAAATAATCTACATTGATATCTGGTATCGTTACATCTTCTTCTCTTAAAAGCTCACCAAGAAATGAACTGTTAATTGCACCATCCATATCGTTGTTCGGAAGCATAAAATATCCGTCTATAAGATTGACAAATTCGATGTATGTATTATCCTGTTCACCGATTAAGTTAAATGCAAATACATCCTTGCCCTCAGCCGCTGCGTTAATTGTATAATTAACAAGCTTGTCAATCGGATTATAAATCTCGTTGATATTAACTGTTGCATTTCCTTTTACACCGTCTATCTCGTTAAGATTAAATACTACGGATATTTCTCCGCCGTTATCACGAAGCTTCTTTTCAATCTCTTGGGAGCCGAGTGCATCATCTGTGTTTGTTTCAACAACCTCTGTCTGAAATGATGCGTTGAAAGCATCAATCACAACCTCTTTATCGGTTCTGAAAAGCTTTGGTATAAATATAACACCACACACAATTGCTGCTACTGCAGCGACACCGCCAGCTATAATCCCGGCAAGCTTACCACCTGTCAAAGGCTTCTTTACCTTAGGCGGCTGCCCTGAACCACCATTGCCACCTCCCATCGGAGCCTGTGGCTGATTATAGACAGGCTGGTTCATCTGAGGTGTCTGTCCATATACCGGCTGATTCATCTGAGATGGCTGACCATATGCCTGCTGGTTCATCTGAGGCGCCTGACCGTATGTCTGCTGATTCATTTCAGGCATCGGCTGGTTCACCTGAGGCGTCGGCTGGTCCTGCTTAAGATTAAATGAGCTATTATTGCCATTATCCATTTTTTACTCCTTCCGAATGGAACATTGTCCATAACAATTAATATGTTTTTGCTGCCTCTTCCTTGTTTAACACTCTTAATGCACCCTGTGCAAGGGCAAGAAGTTCATCCTCACCTGCATACACAGTAACAGGTGCTATAAATGAAACCATATCCTTGATTCTGCCTGTTGTATATGCTGAATATGCGATGCCTCCCGTAAGTATAATCTGGTCAACCTTTCCCGAAAGAACTGCTGCCTGTGCACCTATATCCTTACATACCTGATAGCTGAATGCATCAAGAACAAGCTTTGCATTTTCATCCTTTTTATTAAATGCAAGGTCCTCAACATCTCTTGCATCGTTTGTTCCAAGGTAAGCGTTATATCCACCCTTACCAACAAGCTGCTTAACCATTTCTTTTTCTGTATATTTACCTGAGTAGCAAAGCTTGATAAGCTCACCGTTCGGAACTCCTCCAACTCTCTCCGGTGAAAATGCTCCGTCTCCGTCAAGAGCGTTAAATACATCTATAACCTTGCCGTTCTTATGAGCACCTACTGATACTCCGCCTCCCATATGAACTACAATAAGATTTAAATCCTCATACTTCTTTCCAGCCTCTTTTGCATACCTCTTTGCAACTGCCTTCTGGTTAAGTGCGTGGAATATACTTGTTCTTGGAAGCTCAGGATGACCGGAAAGTCTTGCAACATCCTGAAGCTCATCAACGACTACAGGGTCAACTATAAATGATGGTACTCCAAGCTCGTCTGCAATTTCCTTTGCAATGATGCCGCCGAGATTTGAGGCATGCTCGCCTCTCTTTGCCTCTACCAAATCCTTAACAAGTGCATCGCTTATCGCATAGGTTCCGCCTGGAATCGGCTTTAAAAGACCTCCACGTCCAACTACCACATCCAGTGTTTTAATATCAAAATTTTTCTCTTTCAGTACATTTGTAATAACCTCCTTACGGAAGTCCTTTTGTGCTACTATACTGTCATATTGTGCTATAACCTCTGTTGCATGTCTGAGTGTTTCCTCAAAAAGTAATGTTTCATCCTCGAATACACCAATCTTTGTTGATGTTGAACCAGGATTAATAATAAGTGACTTATATCCCATTTTTTTATTCCTTTCTGCTTCGTTGTAACAGTGTTGCCCTGCGGGTCTGTATTTGCCCTGAGGTGTCTGCGGAGCAGACGGAGCCCTGAGGGCACGGTCCTTCGGACCCTGCTATATTCCCTCCTGCTTCGCGGGTCTGTCCTAAGGTATCCTCCCAACTTCGTTGGGTCCCTCCTTAGGACATATTAGGACATAGCTTCAGCTACCACTGCTGCAAGCGCTATTGAGTTTACTTTTGTTTCACATGTATCGGAACGTGATGTAAGTATAACCGGTGCCTTTGTTCCTGTGAGAATACATCCATTCTTTGCTTTTGCAGTATGTACAAGAGTCTTATATGTAAGATTTCCTGCATGTATATCAGGGAAAAGCAATATATCTGCATCTCCTACAATCTTACGTCCTGTAGCACCCTTATGTCTTGCTGCCTCCGGGTCAATCGCAAGATCCATGGAAAGAGGACCATCTATAATACATCCTGTAATCTTTCCTTCCTCGTTCATCTTAGTGAGCTGATCTGCCTCAACGGTTGCAGGCATCTTAGGGTTTACAACCTCAACTGCAGCAAGAGGAGCAACCTTCGGATTGCTGATACCACAAGCATGAACAACCTCAACTGTATTGTTTATAATTCCAACCTTATCTTCAAGAGTAGGATAAGGAATAAATGCAACATCTGTAAGGAAGAACATTTTCTCATATCCCTCTATCTCAAAAAGTGCAACGTGTGAAAGCGGCTTACCTGTTCTGAGCCCAACTTCCTTATCAAGCACGCTCTTAAGAAATCCCTTTGTGTCAATGAGTCCCTTCATGTACATGTCAGCCTTTCCGTCATGTACAAGCTTAACAGCAGTACGTGCTGCTTCCGTAACATCTTTAACATCAATGATTTCAAAACCGCTAAGGTCTATATTTACACTTGCTGCTATTTCTTTTATCTTGTCCTCATCTCCTACAAGAATAGCATCTGCAATATTTCTCTCCTTAGCTACCGAAACTGCCTCCAGTACCGCATCGTCCTGTGCAACTGCAACTGCCAGCTTCTTCATGCTGCATGATTTTACCTTATCAAGTAATGCATCAAAATTATTCATTTGTCTTTTTATCCTTTCTTTTTATTATTTATAAGCACATCCAGTCCTGATGAAATGATACATAACAGAACTGCCAAAACGCTGACATATCTTGTAACAGCTTTTTTAATGTCCTTTCTATGCTTGACCGCTTCCTTAAGCAGTCTTTTTTGCTCTTTGGTAAGCTTATATTTTACCGCCTTTTTAGGCGCCTTCGCTTTTTTAGGCTTTTTTGCCTTTTTTACACCAGCCAAAATAACCCTCCATTCTCAAAGAAAATCAATACATAGCCTCTCTTTTATTATAACACATTTATTTTATTTTTTTCAAGATAAACCACACATTTCCACCCTCGTCCTATTTGCTGTTAAATATCAAGTCGTATCACTGATCGGTTGCAGGTGCAGGCTTTACTATCAGATATGCCACACCGAGAAGAATTGTCATCAGTACCCAGCTTATCGGTTCCGTAAATGCCACTCCTTTATATGCAAAGGCCGGAACGATTAAATTTGCCGACAAAATTTTAACAACCATCTCTAAAACACTTGAGGACACCGGTACAATCTTATGTCCCATGCCTTGAAGCGAACAGCGCAACACAAACAGTGGTCCAAGTACATAGAAAAATAATATACTTATCCTTAAATACATCACTGACGCGGAAATGATTGTCCCGTCATCCGTACTTGTGATCCATCTTAATATTCCATTACCAAATGCAAAGCATAAAGTTATAAGAACTGTCGTTTCTGCCGTTACAATTAAAATGGCATGTCTTATACCCTGTATAACACGTGCATATTTTCCTGCTCCCATATTCTGGCTTACATAGGTAGTCATTGCAAGTCCTACGGAGTAAAGAGATACCGTTAATATATCAAAAAGCTTTCTGGCCGCCGTATGCGCTGCCACATAAACAGTACCAAGCTTGTTTATCGCATTTTGAAGAACGATTGAGCCTATATTTACAATGCAGGACATAAATCCCATAGACATTCCTGTCGTAATAAGCTCAGGATACTGCCCTTTTTCCAAATGCCAGTCTTTCTTCTCAGGGATTATTATTTTAAACTTTTTAATTATATATATAACACAAAGTCCGCCAGCCAGTGCCTGTGATATAACGGTTGCATAAGCTGCACCCTGTATTCCCATTTGCATGAACTTTATAAAAACAAAATCCAGCAATACATTTACTATAACTGCAGCAATAAGGCAGTAAAGAGGTGTTTTGCTGTCACCAACCGCCCTGAGCAGATTTGCACTTAAATTGTATACTGCAGTCAGAATGATTCCATATAAAATAATTTTGACATATGCCAGTGAATCACTCATTATATCTGAAGGGGTATCAAGACCCATCAACAGATCAGATATAAAAACCTGTCCTGCTATGGTAAGTAAAATTGCAATTGCAGTTGTAAGTATCATGGAACCTGCTATAAACCGTCTCATTTTATTATAATCACGTGCGCCATAACTGTTTGCCACAGGTATTGCAAACCCCTGAGTCAAACCATTTATAAAACCAATTACAGTGTTAGATATAACACTTGTGGCACCAACTGCCGCAAAAGCATTTGTGCTTATATATGTACTTACTATTTTACTATCTGCAAGATTATAAAGCTGCTGAAAAATATTTCCACACATTATAGGTATGGCAAACATTAAAATAATTTTCCAAGGCTTTCCACTCGTTAATTCCTTCACGCTTAAATCCTCCATCCTCAGACTTGAAAATGTGTCGAATTGTACTACTGATTAGGAAAAGATTATAAACATTAACCACATGTTTTTCAACAATTAACTTTAAAACCTGCATAAAAAATTTTTATGTCGCTAATTTTTCTCTGTAATCAACAACATACATCGACATTTTATAAAAATAAATCGGGAAATTTAATTTAATTTTGAAATATTCTGTCGATATTACTACAATCCTCTTATAACACTATTTATGACTGTATTACTGCCCAAGTCCCCTAATCTCTTTTCGGCTGTCGGCATATGACAACAGCATATCAATATGATTCTGGGCTATAACCTCGCCCTTGACAACAATATAGCTTCCCGGCGGATATACATATATGTTGTTTTTCGCCCTTGTTCCAAGCAATGCCCTTATACGATTCTTAGTCTCCTCAATTTTTTCTTCTGCCGGAACATCAGCTCCAAGCTGCCCAAGTGAAAGCTGACTGTCTATCCTGCTTAGGACTTCATAAAGATACTCAAAGTCCTCTTCGCTGTCAAACGGTGTTGAGATGAGCACAACATAATGAGTGCCCGACATTTCACATATTATTCCGCTTTTACGAAGCTCCTCCTCCATAACAAAACCATGTACGTCAGCTTCGATTACAATCCGTGATAAATCATAGCATGCTGTCTTTAGCAGTGTAATATTTTTCAACTGTGATATTTTGTTTCGGTAGCTTTCCAACCTCGTTAAATACGGTCTATAATCATAATCTGCACCCCAGCAGACCGCCAGTTCCATACTGCAAAGCATGACATACGATGGCGACGAGGACATAAACATTGATTTATATTTTCTGACAGACTCATCCAGATGGGAATTTACAACATGGATAAGTGCTGTCTGCGTCATGGCAGGCATTGTCTTATGCAGACTCTGCACAACCAAATCTGCACCAAGCCCTATGGCACTGGCCGATTTTTGCATAAACGGCAAATGTGCACCATGTGCCTCATCAACAATCAAAGGAATACCATGCCTGTGTACAATATTGCTTATTTCCTTTATATCAGATATGATTCCCTCGTAGGTTGGACTTGTAATAACCATTGCAGATATGTCTGTATTTTCACGGCACAATTTCTCAAGCTTCTCAAGGTCTATGTCCCCATAAAATTGATCCGGATATTCATGCCCATTTTCATCTGCCAGTGAAACCTTCTTGGGCTCAATATAAATTGGTTCAACACCTAAAAGCTCTGCCGCATTTATAACTGATTTATGACAATTTCTTGCCACAATAATATTGTGTACCACTTTCCCATCATCTCTTCGGCAACATGCAGCTATTGCGGTCATAATGCCACAGGTTGAACCATTTACAAGATAATAGCTTGCAAAGGTATTATATACCCTTGCAAGCTCCTCCTGTGATTTCGCAATCATTCCCTCAGGCATGTGCAAATCATCCAGACCATAAACCTCTGTAACATCTATATGATGAACAGCTGATATAATATTCTTGATAGCCGTATCTTCTGCCATGTTACCAAAGCCTTTTCTTTTATGCCCCGGCATATGCCACGGAATGTTATTTCCATCAATATATGATTGTAATTTTTCAACAATATATTTTTTCATGTTATACTGTCCTACGTAAGCTCTAAGTCCTTAACATCAGCGATTACAATTGTTGTTAAATCCGCATCTGTAAATTCAGGGACATTTACAAGCCTGTTTGCCTGATTATTTATAGCATTATCCAAATAATTTCTGACAGAACGGGCATTTCCAAAATTGTCAGGCGGCAATGCAAGAACCTCATCAAAATAATTCTCTATATGTTTTATTGCCTCCTCCGTAATGCTGTAGTCAAGCTTATCAGCCCTGTTTTTCATAATAGTGATAAGCTCATCAGCACTATAATTCGGAAAGTGAATCGTCCTGTTAAATCTGGAGCGAAGTCCCGGATTGGCATCTAAAAAGCTCTGCATTTCCTTTTGATATCCGGCTACTATAACTATAAGATCATCCTTATAATCCTCCATCGCTTTATTTAATACATCAATTGCTTCCTTTCCAAAATCTCCCTCCTGACCTGTGGAAAGCGCATATGCCTCATCGATGAAAAGGACTCCTCCCTTTGCCTTTTCAACTACCTCCATTACCTTTATACCGGTCTGTCCCATGTATCCGGCAACCAATCCTGACCTGTCAACCTCTACAAGCTGCCCCTTTGAAAGCACTCCAAGACTATGGTATATTTTTGCCAGGATTCTGGCAACAGTCGTTTTTCCTGTTCCCGGATTACCCAAAAACACAAGATGATTTGTCGTAGGCGGAATTTTATAGCCTTTCTCCTGTCTTATCCTGCATATTTTAAGAAGATTGACCAAATTGTTAACCTCTTTCTTGACGCTGTCCATTCCTGTAAGTCCGTTTAGCTCCACTAAAAGCTCCTCAAGATTTACAGCCTCCTCAGTTTCTGAAATCTTTCCTACAAATTTAGTTTCATCCTCTTTTTCCTCAACAGCCTTTGGCGTTATATCTGCATTGAGGCTCTCCTCTTTTTTCTCTTCCTTCTCTTCTTTTACAAATTTCTTTCTGTCGGCAAGTGGTATTGTACTATCAAAGCCCAAAATTTCCTGCACATCCTTATTCTTTGGTCTGAATTCTGCAGTCGGCTTGTTATAGCTTATTGTTTCAAGTTTGATGCTGCTTCCTGACTTATATGCTATCGTTGGCTTATATTCAGCAATCTTTTCTTTAATGACATCTATATATTCCCTGAGCATCATCATATAACCCGAGAGTGCTGCAATCTCATTAGAAGTTACCTCATCATCACAGGCTATGAAATCATTTCCCACATAATTGAACGTTGTAACATAAAGCATAACAAGGTCATAATACTGATGGCTTATTTCTCCTGTTTCGGGGCCAATGTTAGACCTTACAAAAGCCTCCAGCGTTATAGGCGGTTTTTCCCTGATACTTTCTGTTTTTAAATCCCACATATCTGCATACTTTGATAAATCTTTAAATTCATATGGCATATCAAAGAATATATCTATGTATTTCAGCTCACTTATAGAAAGCTCCCCATCTGAATATGCAAGATATACAAGAAAATTAAGCATATCCGTTCTATAGGATTCAGCAAGGTCAACCCTTCCTTCCGTACGGATATACTCAGCCCTTCCTATGCTCCTTGCCCTTTTAAGACAAAGCTCATACATGGCCAGACTTTCTTCTTTCACCTTTATTTTTTTTGATTTTGATTTTAAACCCCAATCAAATGCCATTTTGTTCCTCCGGCTAACTATAATTTATTTTAAAATTATTGAAGTCCACATTTTATAAGCTGATGATAAACAGCAGAAATAGGCAACCCTACTACATTATTATAATCGCCTGTTATATTTCTGATAAATATCCCAAACCTGCCCTGTATCCCATAAGCCCCTGCTTTATCCATACATTCTCCGGTATTTACATAAGCAGTAATTTCTTCCTCTGTCATAGGATAACAGCTCACAGCGGTACTCTCACTAAAGCAGTGTGTTCTGAGCAACCCTGTACGCTCGTCAGCCCACACAAAAGCGACCCCTGTATGAACATAATGTGTTTTTCCCTGCAGGCAATGTATCATTTCTTTTGCATGTTTTACGGATTCGGGTTTTCCGAGAATGTTACCATCAGCCGCAACTACAGTATCTGCACCTATAACAAGTAATTGAGCCGAAGTGTATCCATCATCTGATGCGTCCCTGCTGCATTTTTCGAATACATCCCTTGCCTTTTGCATTGCAAGCTCCTTCACAACCTCTGACGGCTCATTACATGTAACCGTCTCCTCTACTGTAGATGGAATTATCTTAAATATATACCCTGCCTGCTCCAAAAGCTCACGTCTTCTGGGCGACTGGGAAGCTAAAATAATAGTTCTCATAATATACACCTGCGAAACAGCAATATGGATAGAGACTGAGACAGTCCCTATCCGTCATTATATCATGTATCATTTAATTTTAATAGTTCTAATTTTCTTCAATATGCTCACACCCCTGAGCAATAATCGTTCTCACGTGATCGTCTGCAAGAGAATAAAAAATTGACTTTCCTTCCCTACGGCTTTTGACCAATTTGCTTTGTTTAAGTATTTTAAGCTGATGCGAAATAGCCGACTGTGTCATATTTAATGCTGCCGCCAAATCGCACACACAAACCTCCACTTCAAACAGCACAAACAATATTCTTATTCTGGTAGAATCACCAAATATTTTAAACAGCTCTGCCAAATCATACAGCTCCGTTTCCGGTGGCAATGATTCATTTACAATTTTCAGTAAGTTATCATGCACACAAACTGTGTCGCAACACCCTTCCGGTTTTTCATGTTCTGCCATACAATCACCTTTTATCCTTTCAAATAGCTTTATTTCTGCTTATAATAAAGTGCCCGTATGGCATTTATTACCGCTATAACCATAACACCTACATCCGCAAATATGGCAAGCCACATGTTTGCTATACCAAGTGCTCCCAAAATAAGACATATAAGCTTCACGCCTATAGCAAAATAAATATTTTCGTATACTATACGGAGACATTTTCTTGCTATTCCTATAGCCACGGATATTTTTAGTGGGTCATCATCCATAAGGACGATATCTGCTGCCTCAATGGCCGCATCAGATCCAAGAGCTCCCATAGCAATCCCAATATCAGCCCTTGAAAGAACCGGTGCGTCATTTATACCATCACCTACAAATGCAAGCTTTTCCTTTTTATCCTTTTTCTCAAGAAGCTCCTCAACCTTTGAAACTTTATCTGATGGAAGGAGCTCGCTGTAAACCTCGGATATGTTCAAGTCGTTTGCAACACTTTGCGCAACCGCATCGGCATCTCCTGTCAGCATAACCGTCTTTTTTATACCTGCATTATAAAGGCTTGAAATAGCCTCCTTCGCATGAGGCTTTACCACATCCGCTATTAAAATATGTCCGGAATAGGCTCCATCTATGGCTACATGAACTACCGTTCCCACATGATGGCATTCCTTATATTCTATGCCCAGCTTTTTCATAAGCTTGTGATTTCCCACAGCTACCGTAATACCGTCAATTTTTGCAGTTACTCCATGACCGCTTATTTCCTCAATATCCGTAACTCTTGATTTATCAATGGCTTTTCCATATGCCCTGGTAAGACTTTTGCTTATCGGATGTGACGAAAAGCTTTCTGCAAGTGCCGCATATTCTACAAGCTTTTCCTCCTCAAGCTTGCTGTGATGTATTCCTGCAACCTCAAATATTCCCTGCGTCATTGTTCCTGTTTTGTCAAATATTACATATCGGACCTTGGATAAGGTTTCCAGATAATTTGAGCCCTTTACAAGCACACCCTGTCTTCCTGCTCCGCCAATACCTGCAAAAAAGCTTAATGGTATACTGATAACAAGCGCACATGGACAGCTTATAACGAGAAATGTAAGTGCCCTGTATACCCAGACACCCCACTGCGGCGATGCGCTCATAAGTGTCATGTTTACAAGGGGCGGCAATATTGCAAGTGCAAGTGCACTGTAGCATACAGCTGGTGTATAATACTTTGCAAACCGCGAAATAAAATTTTCTGACCTAGACTTTTTAGAACTGGAATTTTCCACCAAATCCAAAATTTTTGACACCGTGGACTCTCCAAATTCTTTCGTTGTTTTTATTTTTAAAACACCTGTCATGTTTATACATCCGCTTATGACCTCGTCACCCGGTACCGCATCCCTTGGAACGCTTTCACCTGTAAGTGCACTTGTATTAAGTGATGTATTTCCTTCCTGTATAATTCCGTCAATAGGAATTTTTTCTCCCGGTTTTACTATAATTATACTTCCGATTTCAACCTCGTCTGGGTCAACCTGTACAATTTCCCCATCCCGCTCTATATTTGCATAATCAGGACGGATATCCATCAAATCACTTATGCTTCTTCTGCTCTTTCCGACAGCATAGCTCTGAAACAACTCCCCGATTTGGTAAAAGAGCATAACTGCAACGCCCTCTTTATATTCTCCCAGCACCATTGCACCAATCGTTGCAACCGCCATCAAAAAGTTTTCATCAAATACCTGTCGGTTGATAATTCCTTTAAGCGCTTTTTTTAGTATATCATAGCCAATAACAAGGTATGGAATCATAAATAAGATTGGCTCAATTATGCCTTTAAGTGGAAGCAGGGAAAATATAATCATCAGCAACGCTGCAATTATAATCCTTATAAGTACCTTTTTCTGTTTCTTATTCATATTGTTGTCCTCCCACACTGAACATCAGCCATTCCATATGACTATAAATATATCTCACAATCGTCTTCAACCTTTTTGCAGTTCTTTAATACTTCCTGCATAACGGTACCTGCATCCTGCCCCTCCTCAAACTCGACTGTCATTTTAAGTGTCATAAAATTTACAAGTGCATCCTTAACACCTGCGGTCTTTTTGGCAGCATCCTCCATTTTATTAGCACAGTTTGCACAATCAACATCAATTTTATAAGTCTTCTTCATATCGAATTCCTCCTTGAATTTTATTATTAAATTTCATATGAACAATCGTTCATATGTTTAAGTGTATTATAACATAAGTATTTTTTCTGTCAAGTATAATCTAAAATATTTTTTTCAATCCTTTTAAAACATAGTTTTTTGAATTGAAAAGCCCTCAAACATATTG